>CAMFLL010000036.1 GCA_945957405.1 uncultured Mycolicibacterium sp.
GTCGAGGATCGCCGGTTCGTCCGTGGCCGTGGCCGGTACATCAACGATCTCGCGATGCCGGCGATGCTGCACATCGCGGTGGTACCCGCCGTGGTCGCTCATGCGAGACTCCTGTCGGTGGACGTCGCCGACGCCTTGGCCTCTCCCGGCGTCGTCACCATTCTGACCGGTGCCGACCTGGCCGAGATGATCGAGCCGGTGCCGCAGGAACTCGCTTTACCCGAGATCGTCTGGTACCCACTGGCTGTCGACAAGATCCGATATGTGGGGGAGTGGGTCGCCGCCGTGGTGGCGACGTCGCGGGCGGCCGCCGAGGATGCCGCCGAACTGGTGTACGTCGATTACGACGAACTGGAACCACTGGTGGACCCGCGGCAGGCGATGCAACCTGACGCGGCGCTGCTGCACGAAGCGCACGGATCCAACGTGGTGTGGAATGAGCGCTACACGTGGGGTGACGTGGATGCGGCGTTCGCTTCTGCCGACCATGTCTTCGAGTACACCTACCGTTGGCATCGACATTCCGGCGTACCGCTGGAAACCTTCGGCGCCATCGCGCAGGTCGATCAGACCGGCATCCTGGAGATCTGGGCGTCCCATCAGAACCCCGACATCCAGCAGGAGGCCATCCGTGTCATGCGCACACCGAAGGTCAAGGTGCACATGGACATCGACATCGGTGGGTCGTACGGATCCAAACGCGGCCGCAAGCAGATGTACCTCACGGCGGCCGCCGCGATGCGCACCGGAAGGCCGGTCAAGTTCCAGGAGGACCGGATCGAGAACATGCAGGCCAGCGACGGGCACGGACCCGACCGGTTCTACCGCGTCAAAGTCGCCGCTTCCGACGACGGCATGGTGGCCGCGCTCGATGTCGATGTCATCGAGGACCTGGGCGCCTACTGTGGCCGTGGTCCACGCCAGATCACCAAACCGACGTCGGCGGTGGTGGGTCCGTACCGCATACCCGCCGTGCGCTACGGCGGCTACGGCGTTCTGACGTGCAAGACCAACCAGGTCCCGTTCCGCGGCGCGGGTCAGTCACCGCACAATTTCGCTCTCGAGCGGACCATGGACCTGCTCGCCCGCGATCTCGGTATCGACCGGGTCGAGTTGCGTCAGCGCAATTACATTCAGCCGCACGAGTTTCCGTATGAGATTCCCGGTGGGGCGATCTACGACTCGGGAAACTACCCGGGGGCCACGGAACTGGCCGTCAAACAAGCCCGGATCGAAGACCTGCTCGCCGAGCAGTCCGAGGCGCGGGCGGCGGGCAGGTTGTACGGAATCGGGACAGCGGCGGGTCTGGATCCCGGTGGCGCCGCGGCCGAACACGGTGAGGGCGTGCGGATCGAGATCGACGCCACCGGTCATGTCATCGTCACCATCGGTTTTCAGTCCGCCGGTCAGGCCCACGAGAGCATGGTCACACAGATCGTCTGCGAGGAGCTCGGCGTCGAGGTGGCCGACGTCATCGTGCAGCGCAGCCACGGACTCGGCGGAATCTACGCCGGAGCGCCCACCGGAAACCGGATGACGCAGATGCTCGGCACGTCGGTGCACCAGTGCGCGGCCAAGGTTCGCAACAAACTGCGCGACATCGCGGCGTTCACCTTGGAGGTGGCCACCGACCAGATCGACATCGACGGTACGGAGTATCGCGTCACCACCGACCCCGACCGGCATCGGACGCTGCGTCAGCTCGCCAAGATCGCCTACGGCCCCCGACTGAACTGCCCGCCCGGAATGGAACCGAGCATCGTCGAGCACAATGTCTACGCCGGACCCGACATCGTCACGAAGCGAAAACTCAAGACCGGCGCCAAGCAGTTTCCGACGTACTCGTTCGACTTCCATGTCGTGGTCGCCGAAGTCGATCCCGAGACTTTCGAGATCACCCTGCGCAAGTACGTCGTGGTGCACGACTGCGGAACGGTGATCAACCCGCTGGTCGTCGACGGTTTCGTGTACGGCGGTATCGGTCATGGTGTCGGCGGTGCGCTGTATGAGAACTTCGCCTACGACGAGCGGGGAAACCTCCTGGCGGCGAGTTTCATGGACTACCTGATGCCCACGGCGGCCGAGATTCCCCACGTCGAACTGTTCGAGCAGTGCACGCCGACACCGTTGCACCCTTACGGAGCGAAGGGCACCGCCGAAGGCGCGTACATGACGGCGCCGGCGGCCATCGCGGCGGCCATCGAGGATGCGGTCGCGCCGTTGGGCATCAGGATCACCGAGGTGCCGGTGACACCGCAGGTGATCTTCGATTCGCTTGCCGCGCTGCAGGAAAGGAGTGCGATGTGAAACCGTCACCGTTCGATTACCACCGGGCCGTCGACGTGGACGACGCGGTGGCCGCGCTGCACGGCGCCGAGGACGGTAAGGCCATCGCGGGCGGCCAGAGTCTGATCGCACTGATGAACTTTCGGCTGGCGCGGCCTGAACTGCTCGTCGACATCAATCCGCTGCACGATCTGGACTACATCGAGGCACGGCCCGACGGCGGCCTCGCGATCGGGGCGATGACGCGGCAGCGGTCGATCGAGCATTCGGACCTGGTACGGCGGCGCTGCCCCGTGATGTCGGAGGCGATGCCGCTCATCGCGCACGCCGTCATCCGTAATCGGGGCACCATCGGCGGCAGCCTCGCCCACGCCGACGCCGGATCCGAACTGTGCACGGTGAGCCTGGCGGTCGACGCGCGTCTGAAGGTGCGCGGGCCGTCGGGTGACCGCGAGATCCCGGCCGCGGAGTTCTTCCAGGGCCCGCTGACCACGGCGCTGGAACCCGACGAGCTGTTGACCGAGATCATCATCCCCCCGACGCCGGCGCGGTCAGGATTCGGATACAGCGAGGTGTCAAGGCGTAAAGGTGATTTCGCGCTCGCCGGGGTGGGGGCGGTGATCGGATTCGCCGAGGACGGCACCGTCGATCATGCGAGAATCGCCTATACGTCGATGGGCCCCAATGCTCTTCGCGCGCCGACCGTCGAAGAGTTCCTGGTGGGCTCCAGGATGGACGAGCAGGCCATCGCGGCGGCCGCCGATCTGGCTGACGGTGACCTGAGCCCGACCGACAGCCTGCACGGCAGCGCGCTGTACCGGATGCAACTGGCGCGTGCCCTCACCAGGCGGGTGCTGCGCCGGGCGGTCGAACGCGCCGCCTGATCTCAGTCGGCGCGATAGAGGCCGCGGATGCGTTTGCGGGCATGTGGTTTCATCTCAGCGGCCCACTCGCTGCCGCTGATCGCCCGCCACTGTGGTGTCTTGTTGACGTCCAGATCGCGGAGGTGGTAGACCGCGAAATAGCCGGGCTCGCCGTCTAGGGCCCGGTATCGATGTGCCGACAATGTGCCCGGCGCCGCGCCCAGGCCCGGTACGTGCTCCTGGTCCATCCAGGCATTGAATCCCGCCTCGTGGCCCGGTGCCGGCTCCTGACCCACTGCCAGCAGCGCGGTGGCGGCGCCGCGGTCGCCGGGTTCGGCGAGATCATCCATCTGCTCACCGATCCACACGGTGACGGAATCCCCGAAATCACCGGAGAATTCGTCACGATCATCGATCAACAGCACGCGGCGATAGCCGGGCTCGCCGTCCACGGCCTGCCAATGCGTGCCGGCCGGCCCCGGGATGGGTTGCTCGGAACCCAGCAGCACGACGATCCGCGGTCCGGCCATCAGGCCTCTGCGCCCGACTGCCCGAAACGGTCGAGGCCGTAGAACTTCTCGACCTCGGCGAGCCGCGGTGCCGGTGGACGGGCGGAGAAGAAGTCACACGCTGAGGCCCGAAGGCCGGTGGTCCGGGCCAGATCGACGAACATCTCCCCGAATTTCAGTGTGACGCCGAGACAGTCGACCACGGCGATCTCGTCGACGCGGGTCAGGCCGGCGACCGACAACACCGTCGACACCGGCGCCTCGCCCGGGATGACCACGTCGACACCGTGTTCGCGGGCCAGGCGGCGCGTCACCTCGGTGACCCGGTCGACGACGGGATCGGGCTTCTCGAATGCGTCGAACACCGTGCGGTAGTCCTGACCGAGCGACTGCACCCCCCACGCCCGGTCGCGCATGCCGAATTTGTCGATATGCGCTTCATACAGCGGGATGTACTCGTCGATCATGGTCAGGATGGCGAATCTGCGGCCCAGCATGGCCGCGGCGTACATCGAGGCCTGCGCATAGCTGATGACGGGAATGTCGACCAGGGACTGCGCCTCGGCGTGGATGTTCTCGGGCAGGTTCATGATGAGGAACCCGTCGTACCCTTCGGCCTCGGCCTGCTGGACGTTGCGCAAAAGCTGAAGTGAATGCACGTACGCGAGGTAGACATACCGGTTGTCGAACCCGGGATATTCGGTGATGTAGGTGCTCGGTGTCAGACCATGCAGATCGACGACGGTGCCGGGGGCGCCGACGCGGCGGAAATGCTCGGACATGGCGGCGGCATACTGCGGCAGTTTGGCGAGTTCGGTGCGGCTTTGATGCCAGAGTCTCATCGTGGCGCCGGCCCCAGGGTGGTGGACTGCGGCCTCACCGGTGCGTCGGCATGTTCAGTCGGCCCAGCTCGCTGCTGACCTGCTCGGAGCACTCGAGCAGAGCGGGCAGATACTCGTCGCGCAGACTGTCGGAGCTCGCTGGCCCCGCATGGGAGGCCACGCCGAGCGCGGCGACGACGGTGCCCCGGCCGTCGGTGACGGGTACCGCGACGGCGTGCAGCCCTTCCTCGTAGCCCTCGTCGCCGATCGCGTAACCGTCGCGGTAGACGCCGTCGAGAATGGCCGCGACCTGTCGCCGATCGGTGGCCGTGTTGGGCGTCAGTGCCTCGAACTCCGTGCGCTCCAGGTAGGCCCGCCGTTCGTAGGCGGGCAGTGCCGCCAGCAGTACCTGCCCCATCGATGTCGTGTAGGCGGGAACGCGCGTGCCGACCGGCAGTGTCACTGCCAGCATCCGTTTGGCAGGCACCTGCGCGACATAGAAGACGTTGCCGTCGTCGAGCACCGACAGGAACGCCGAGGCGCCGACCCGCTCGACGAGCGAATTGAGATGCGGCGCAGCGACGGTGGGCACGCTGAGCGTCGAGATGTAGGGGTAGCCGAGTTCGAGCACGGTCGGGCGTAACGCGAACGTGCGCCCGTCAAAACTCACGTAGTTCAATTCGACCAGCGTCAAAAGGAAGCGTCGCGCCGCCGCTCGGGTCAGGCCGGTTCGATTGGCGACCTCGGTCATGGTCAGCCGCGGGTGTTCGGCGTCGAACGACCGGAGCACGGCCAGACCCCGCTCCAGCGACTGCACGTAGCTGGTGCTGCGCTTCTTGGCCCCCTGGTCACCCGCGTCGTCCTCGGGGGTGACCATGTCGTCGGACTCGGGGGCATGCCTGCCGCCTTGCAAAACCGGCCTCCCCTGTGATGTTCGCAATGAGAACTGTCGTGCGTTGAATGGAAGGCTACCGGCGCGGCGGAGACGCTGTCAAAACATCGTCACCCGACACTAGCGCCAGCAGTTCGGTGAGCGCACCACTCTGGGGCAATCGGTAAACCGCGTCGGTCAGCGCGTCCCGCCGGTCCTGCGAGTAAGTGAGCCGCGTCAGATCGTCGAACTTTGCCACTATCTCCTCGTTGCTGAGCGGGTTCGTGGGGTCCCCCCTGGGGTGCTCGGCCCGGCCGTGCAGCACCGTGCCGTCGTGCATCCGGATCTCGACCCAGGCCGGCCACGACGCCGGGTAGCGGGCATCGAGTGCCGGATCGCCGACGCACTGCACGCGGTCCATGAGCGCGGTCACCGCCGGATCGGCGTAGCGCTGCGGGTCGAACTGCGCGGTGCCCAGCTCGCCGTCGAGAACCGTCACGGCGGCCACGAACGGCATGCTGAACTGTGCGTCGGCCAGGGTCCGGGGCCGCCGGGTGCGGTTCGGCGGTTCCCACACCGTGGTCAATCCCGGCCCGATCATCCCGATGGTGATCGAGTCGATGTGATGGGGGTCGACCGGATGATCGGCCAGCACGCTACGCAGCGCCCCCACCGCCGACTGCGTGTTGCGACAACTCGGATACGGCTTCACGCCGGTCAGGGTGACCTCGGCCGGCGCACTGCCCAGGCCGGCCAGCAGCCGGTCGGGCCGGGGATCCTCACTCTGCGCCGCGAGGAGTCCCCGAGTGCCGGCGATGGGGTCGGCGAGGCCGGGAAAACCGCGGCGCGCCAGCAGCGCACCCTGCACGCCACGCTGGACGGCATACGCCGGATGGAGCTGCTTGGTGATCGCACCCTCGACCAGGAACTGCATGCTTCCCCCCGCGACCGTGCCGGCCAGCGACAACGCTGTCACGGACGTGTCGAGATCGAGGGCGAGGCAGACTCCGGCCGCCGCGGCGGCGCCGAAATGCCCGGCGGTGGATGTCGGGTGGAAATGACGCGCGCGGTGCGCGTGCGGGTTCAGGGCCCGCGCCACCCGGCACAGCACCTCGTACCCGGCGTACACCGCCGCAACGAAACGGTGTTCGTCGCCGCCGGCGATCACCGCGGCGGCCAGTGCTGCCGGAAAGATCACCGCACCGGGATGCGCCGACGCGGGCGTATGGGTGTCGTCGAATTCGTAGGATGCCGCGGCCACCGCGTTGGCCATGGCGGCCTCTGTCGGCGACGCGGTGTGTCCGGTGCCGATGATCGCCAGCGTCTTCGGCGAGCGGCGGTCGAGGTCTGCCAGCACATGCTCGGTCATGAGCTCGGCGACCCGGCTGCGCGCGCCCCACACCGTGACACCGAGATGGTCGAGGAACAGCGTGCGGACGGCCGCCAGGACCGCCGGATCGTCAGTCGGACGGTTTGCCAGCACCTGTGCGAGCAGCTCCCGGGTCAGTGAGTCCGTCATCGGACCTCCCTTCATGCCACGGCGTCGGCCCTGGGTCGCGATAGGGCATTGACGTGGTTCACAGGCTGGCTAGACTCACGCAGAGTAAACGTTAGTACGCATCGCGCACAAAGGCACATTCTCCGCCACCCGGCGAACCGGCAGGAAGTGAGACCGAATGTCCCGTGAGCAGACCTCCTTGCGCCAGCCCCGTACGCCGGTCAGCGGCGTCAAGGACCTCGGCTCCTATCTCGACACCATCAAGGATGATCCCGCGCAGTACCGCTCGGTGAGCCGTGAGGTCAACCCGATGAACTTCGATGTGACCGCGATCCTGGAGCACCTCGACCAGCGGCGCGAGTTTCCGACGGTGTCGTTCGACAATCCGCTCGATGTGCACGGTGACCCCAGCGTGTTCCCCGTCGTGAGCAATCTGTGGGCCACCCGGGAGCGTTGTGCGCATGCCGTCGGGTTGCCGCCAACCGAAGCCGGTGCGCCGCTGGGCCTGCGCTTCGCCGAAATGGTGGATCGCCGCCGAGATCCGGTGATCGTTGCCGATGCGCCCGTGCATGCCAACGTCTGGCGCGGCGACGACGCCGATCTGTGGCGGCTGCCGGTGGTCCGGCATTCCGAGATGGACCTCGGCGGTGTGCTGACGATGGCCTTGGTGATGCACGCGCCCGGCGAGGAGTTCTACAACATCACCTTCGTCAAACAGTTCGCGGAGAGCCCCCGGGGCGGTGGCGTCACCATCCACTCGGCGCACATGAGCAGGATGCTGAAGGAGTGGGAACGCCGGGGCGAGACCATTCCCGTCATCAACGTGCTCGGCCACCATCCGGCGTTCTGGATCGGCACCTTGAACAACACACCGTACGGCGACAACGAATATGCCACCGCCGGTGGCTTTCTCGATGAACCTGTGCGGTTGGCGTCGTCGGTGACCTGGGGTGACAAGTTCCTGGTGCCGGCCGACGCCGAGATCATCATCGAGGGCGAGATCACCCCCGGTGAGCAGACCATCGTCGATCCGTTCGGCGAGATCAGCCGGCAATACCAGCCGCAGGAACTGGCACCGATGATGCGGGTCAAGGCAATCACCTTCCGCGACGGCGCGATCATGCAGGACATCTTCAGCGGTCACCGTGAACACATGCTGCTGGGCAGCATCCCGCGCGAGGGCACTATCCGCAAACATCTCGCCGAGAAGATCGGCACCGTCACAGCGGTGAACATGCCGTTCTCCGGCTGTGGTCGCTACGTCGCCTACATTGCGATCAAGAAGAGCACCGATTACCAGGGCAAGCTCGCCGCGCTGCAGGCCATCGCGCATGTGCCCAACCTCCAGGTGGCCGTGGTGGTCGACGAGGACATCGACGTCTTCAACGAGGAAGATGTGCTCTGGGCGGTCAACACCTACGTCGATCCTTCTGTCGATGTCGACACCGTGAAGAACCTCCGCCATCCCACCGATCCGCGCGGGCTCGGTTCGACGCGCGTTCTCATCGACGCGACGCGGCCCACCCATATCGCGTTCCCCACTCGCCTGCGGGTGCCGCCGGATGCCATGGCGCGCATCGCGGTCGACGAATGGCTCGATGAGGTAGGCGACCGCGCGAAGGGAAAGCAATGACCACGAAACGAATCTTCTGGGCTACCTGCCCTGAGTGCGCCAAACCGTTCCTTGTCGACGGGGCGCTGCGCCACGCCGGAATCGAGCTGATCTGCCCCTTCTGCTCGCGCCGGTTTCTGCCCGACGACGCCGCCGAACTCGATGAACGCTCGGCGCGATGAATTCGCCCGTGCGGCGGATAAATACAGCTTCTCTTCTCGGTATACGTCGACGAGTTTGTGTATACTCAGTCCACACCCGCCGTGCAGGAGATGACCGCCCGTGAGCTTCGATCTGACCGACGAGCAGCGGGCATTCGCGGAATCGGTCCGCCGGTTCGCGCAGTCCCGCCTGGCGCCGGATGCCCTGCGGCGTGCGCACGAGCCGGGATATGCATGGGATGCCGCCAAACTGCTGGCCGAACATCAACTCCTCGGGTTGACCATCGCCGAAGAGGACGGCGGCCAGGGTGCGTCGCTGATGGATGCCGTCATCGCGATCAAGGAGGTTGCCAAAGCCTGCCCCAAGAGCGGCGATGTCATCCAGGCCACGAACTTCGGCGCCATCCGGACGTTCGCCGAATACGCCTCACCCGAATTGAAAAGGCGGTACCTGCCGGGGCTGCTCGCGGGCCGGGAGTTGTTGGCGCTCGGCATGAGTGAGCCCGATGCCGGCTCGGCGGTGACCGAGCTGCGGACATCGGCCACCGCAGACGGCGGCGATTATCTGCTCAACGGGTCCAAGGTGTTCTCGACCAACAGTCCCGATGCCACCGCGTTTCTGGTCTACGTCAGGTTCGGCCCGGGAGTCGGCGGCATCGGATCGGTGATCGTCGATCGCGACACCCCCGGGCTGACGGTCGCCCCACCTTCGGACTTCATGAACGGTGAGCAATGGAGCCAGTTGTTCTTCGACAACTGCCGGATTCCGGCGCGAAATGTGGTGCTCGGCGCCGGCGGTTTCAAGAAACAGATCAGTGGCTTCAACGTCGAGCGGATCGGTAACGCTGCCCGGGCACTGGCACTCGGCGAGCTGGCCTTCGAACTGGCCAAGCGGCACGCCACCGAACGGCACCAGTTCGGCCGGCCGCTGTGTGAATTCCAGGGTCTGCAATGGAAATTCGCGGAGATGGCGGTCAAGTTGGACGCCGCCCAGTTGCTGCTCAACCGTGCCGCGGTGCACGCGTCGGCCGGTCTGCCCGACGCCTATGAGACGTCGGCGGCCAAACTCGCGGCCAATCAGGCCGGTTTCGAGGCGGCCAACGAGGCGCTGCAGGTGATGGGCGGCCTCGGCTACACCCGCGAGACGCTGGTGGAGTACTGCATGTTGCGCACCCGAGGCTGGATGATCGCGGGTGGGTCGATCGAGATGCTCAAGAACCGGATTGCCGAATGCGTCTTCGACCGCAGGTTCAGCCAGCGCCCGGCGGTCCCGTCGTGACGATGACCGAAACGGTCGCCGACACGTCACCGTCCGGGCTCGGGCAGGTGTTGTTCTCGCCGGCCAGCGTTGCGCTGGTGGGTGTCTCCGATGATCCGGCCAAGACCACCGGCCGCCCATTGGCCTTCCTGCGACGCGACAAGTTCGCCGGCACCGTCTATCCGGTGAACCCCAACCGCACCGAGGTGCAGGGTGAGCGCGCCTGGCCCAGTGTGCGAGCGCTGCCCGAGGTGCCCGAGGCGGTCTTCATCATGGCCGGCAAGGGCGATGTGGTGCCTGTCGCCGCGGACTGTGCCGAACTCGGTGTGTCGGTGGTGACGGTGCTGGCCGATGGTTTCGCCGAGAACGACGCGCAGGGCCGCGACCTGGCCGGTCAACTGCGCGCCGTCGTCGCCGGCAGCGCAACCCGCATTCTGGGACCCAGCAGCCTCGGCGTGGTCAATCTGCGCAACGGCCTGACGTTGACCGCCAATGCGGCGTTCACCGAAGGTGATCTACTGGCGGGCCGCACGCTCGCGGTATCCCAGTCCGGCAGCATGATCGGTGCGCTCCCGTCACGCGGTAAGGCACTCGGAATCGGTTTCGCCGGCCTGGTCTCGGTGGGCAACGAACTCGATCTCACGGTCGGCGAGATCTGTGCGGCCACTCTCGACGACCCAACCGTGCACGGTTACGCACTGTTCCTGGAATCGCTCAACGGTGCCGACAGTATCCGCAGGTTCGCGCTGGCGGCGCGGCTCCGCAACCGGCCGGTGGTGGCGTTCAAACTCGGCCGCTCGGCAGTCGGAGCCGAACTGGCGCAATCGCATACCGGCGCACTGGCGGGCGAGGACGAGGTCAGCAGCGCATTCTTCTCGGACTGTGGCATTGCCAGGGTCCGTACCCTCGACGCATTGTTGGAAGGCGTGTCCCTGGCGGCGCGGGTGCCGGTGGCGGCGGCACCGGGATCCCCCCGCGTCGGTGTGGTCACCAGTACCGGCGGCGGCGCGGCCATGGTGGTCGACCAGCTGGGCGTGCTGGGTATCGACATCGTGCAACCGTCGGATGCCACCTTCGACAGGCTCGCCCAGCGCGGTGCCCCGGCGCAGCGGGCACGCATCGTCGATCTGACGCTGGCCGGTGCCCGCTACGACGTGATGAGCGCCGCGCTGGACACCTTGATCGAGGCCGGGGAGCATGATCTGCTACTGGTGGTGGTGGGATCGTCGGCCCGGCTCGGTCCTGAGGTCACGGTGGCGCCCGTGGTCGAGCGGGCCAACGCACGAATTCCGTTGGCGGCCTTCATTGTTCCCGATGCGCCACGGGCGCTCGAGGTGCTCACGGCGGCGGGCGTGCCATGTTTCCGTTCGCCGGAGGCGTGTGCAGACGCCGTGTCCGCCGTGCTGTCGCGCCGGGTCCGCGACGTCGCCGAGTCCCATGATCGCGTCGCCGGCCGTGGTGATGCGCCGGTCACCACCCAGCTCGACGAGGCCGCGGCCTACGGTGTCCTGGACGCCCTGGGTATCACCCGGCCGGAACTGGTCGTGCTCGACGGAACAGATCTGCCCGCGTTGCCATTCGGTTTCCCCGTCGCCGCCAAAGTGCTCTCCGACCGGATCGCACACAAGACCGATATCGGTGGTGTGATGCTGTCCGTCGGCGATGCGGACGAACTCGACCGTGCTGCGCGCACCATCCGCGCCAACGTCGCGCGACATCACCCGGACCTGCCCGTTGCCGACATCCTGGTGCAGCCCATGGTGTCCGGTGTGGCCGAAGTCCTGATCGGCTATCGCGTCGACGACGAGGCCGGCCCCATCGTGCTGGTGGCCGCGGGTGGTGAACTCGCCGAGGTGTACGCCGACCGATCGATCCGGCTGGCTCCGGTCGATCACGCGACAGCGCTCGACATGATCGACGAGGTGCGGTCATTGCGTGTACTCAACGGCTTTCGCGGTCGTCCGGTCGGCGACAGTGCTGGGTTGGCCGATGCCATCGTGCGGGTCTCGCGCCTGGCCGACCGGCGCGATGTCGTCGAGATGGAGATCAACCCGCTGATAGTGCTGGCGGAAGGGAAAGGGGTGGTGGCGGTGGATGCACTCATCCGGGTCAGTGGTGGTGCCGGATCATGAGTTCGACCGCGTTGACCGAACGGCTGGGCAGCCTGTACCGGCTCGATGACCGCGCCGTCGAGCGTGGCCGTCACGTGTCCACCACGTTCCTGATCGACGCCGGTGCCGAACAGGCGCTGGTGGACATCGAGCACGGCCGCGTGGCGGCCATCACAGACCCGACCGCCGCGGTCATGCCCACGTGGCGGTTCGCGCTCCGGGCACCCGCCCAGGAATGGGACGCCTTCTGGGAGGCGCTGCCGCGGCCGGGTTCACATGATCTGTTCGCCCTGCTCCGCCGCAGGCAGCTGCGCCTGGAAGGTGACCTGCATCCGTTCATGAGCAACCTCTTCTACTTCAAAGAACTACTGGCACAACCGAGGACGCTGTGATGACCGCTGTTGTCGAGCCCATCATCGGGCGCTACCTGCGCATGGAGATCAACGGTGCGCCACATCGCGTGTACGTCGAGGAGGCCGGTGCAGGCACACCGTTGCTGTGCCTGCACACCGCAGGTGCCGACTGCCGTCAATACCGCGGTCTGCTCAATGACGACGATGTGTTACGCCGTTGCCGGGTGGTGACTTTCGATATGCCGTGGCACGGGAAGTCCTCGCCGCCCGACGGTTGGCAGGACACCACCTATCAGCTCACCGCAGCGCACTACACCGAGATGGTGCTCGCAATCATCGAGGCCCTGGACCTCGATCGGCCGATTGTCACCGGGTGCTCCATCGGCGGGCGCGAGGTGCTCTATCTCGCCGCCGACCACCCGGAACGGATCGGCGGTGTCATCGGACTGCAATCGGGCGGACACGTCGATCCCTACTACGACACCGCCTGGCTGAACCGTCCCGACGTGCACGGTGGCATGGTGTGTGCCGGTGTGGTGTCCGGCCTGATCTCACCGACGGCGCCCGATTCGGGCCGCTGGGAGACATTGTGGCACTACATGCAGGGCGGCCCCGGTGTCTTCAAGGGTGATCTCTACTTCTACAAGATCGACGGTGATGTGCGGGAACGGCTTTCGGCTATCGACACCGAGCGCTGCCCGGTGCATCTGCTGACCGGCGAGTATGACTACTCCTGTACCCCTGAGGACACGCTGACGGTGCAGCAGGCGGTGCGGGGAGCGCAGGCGACCATCATGACCGGTCTCGGGCATTTCCCCATGAGCGAGGATTACGCGCAATTCCGCACCTACTTCCTGCCGACCCTCGACTACGCGATCGCCGCGCGCAGTGGCCTCGTCGAAGACAGTGTGCGGCAATGACATCCACGCAAGCTGCGACGCAATCCAGGACAGCCGGGGCCGACTATCCCGAGCTGCGGCTGCTCATCGACGGTACGTGGCGGACCTCGACGGTCGGCTCGCCGGTGGTGGATCCGGCGACCGAGGAGGTCATCGGTCAGGTGCCGCACGCCACGCCGGGCGATGTCGATGAGGCGCTGCGCGCCGCAGAGCGTGCCGCGGCGCCTTGGCGGGCCGCGACGCCTGCTGAGCGGGCCGCGATCATCCGTGACGCAGCACGGTTGCTGCGCGAACGTACCGGTCGGATAGCCGATGTGATCACTCGCGAACTCGGCAAGCCCCGGGCGGAGTCCGCCGTGGAGATCACCACGGCGCTGTCCATCCTGGAGTGGAATGCCGACGAGGGCAGGCGTTCCTACGGGCGCGTGATCCCCGGTGCCGCCCATCGGCGCCAGCTGGTGTCGGTCGAACCGGTCGGACCGGTGGCGGCATTCGCACCGTGGAACGCGCCGCTGATCACGCCGTCGCGCAAGATCAGCTCGGCGCTCGCTGCGGGTTGTCCCGTGGTGATCAAGCCGGCCGAGGAAACCCCCGGCACCGCGGTGTGTCTCGCGGAGGCCTTCGTCGACGCGGGCCTGCCCGCCGGTGTCCTCAACATGATTTTCGGCGACCCCGCCCAGATCTCCGACCAGCTGTTGGACTCCGGGGTGATCCGGGCCGTCACGTTCACCGGTTCCACCGTGGTGGGCAGGCAGCTGGCGGCCAAAGCCGCGCTCACCATGAAGCGCGCGGTGATGGAACTCGGCGGCCACGCCCCGGTGGTCGTGTGTGCCGATGCCGATCCGGTGCGGGTGGCCGCCGGGGCCGCCCGCGCCGCCTACCGCAACGCCGGTCAGATCTGCACGTCGCCGACGCGGTTCATCGTCGCCGCACCCGTCTACGACCAGTTCGTCGATGCGCTGACCACCGCAGTGGGGCAGCTGCGGCTGGGCAACGGGTTCGATCCCGACACCGAGATCGGGCCCATGGTGGGGCCGCGCCGGCTGGCGGCCATCGAACACCTCGTGAAGGACGCGCAGGAGCACGGTGCGAGGGTCACCGTCGGGGGGTGCCGCCGTCCGGGACCCGGCTACTTCTTCGAGCCCACCGTGCTGGCCGATGTCACCGACGCATGCGAGGTGTCCAGGGTCGAGCCGTTCGGTCCGCTGGCCACCGTGGCACCGTTCGACGACCTCGACGACGCGATCAGCAAGGCCAATGCCGTACCGTTCGGTCTCGCCGGCTACATCTTCACCGGCGACGCCGCCGGTATGCGCCGGCTCGAGGCCGAACTCGACTGTGGCGCAATAGCCGTCAACCACTGGCAGGTCTCGGGCCCCGAGACACCGTTCGGCGGCCACAAGGACAGTGGTTTCGGATCCGAGGGCGGTAGCGAGGGGATTGCCGCCTTCCAGCAACTCAAGTTCGTCAGCGAAGAATGACGCAGGAGGTCTGCTCGATGCCCCAGCGGGTCGAAGCCGGTGTTCAGCTGCACCTGCCCTCCTACCTGGACTCATCACTGGCGGAACTCACCGGCGTGGCTCACACCGCGGTGGCAGCAGGCTTCGATCAGGTGTGGGTGACCGACAACCTGGAGTGCCGCAACACCTTTGTGGTCCTGGCTGCGTTCGCGCCGGTCATCGAGGCGAAGCTGGGCACGGCCATCATGGCACAGTATTTCCGGAGCCCGGTCGAGGCCGCCCGCGCACTGGTCACCGTGAGCGAGCTGATGGGCGGACGCGAACTGACCGTCGGGATCGGTACCGGAAACCCGACCACCAGCAGGCAGATCGCGATGCCCAGGCCGGTGGGATTCATGCGCCAGACCGCAACGATGCTGCGCCGGCTGCTGGCCGCCGAACACGTCGACGTCGGCGAATACCCGTTGGTGCAGGACTACTTTCGCTTCGCCGAAGGGGCCCGGCTCCGGGTGGCCGGCCAACCGGGCGGCCCCATCCGGCTCTACGGCGGCGGTAACGGACCGCTTGGTCTGGCGCTGGCCGGCGAGCTGATGGACGGCCTGATCTTCGGCTGGACCACCAAACTGAACGCCGCCCTGGGGCGCGTCAAGGACAAGCTCGACATCGTGTCCGAGGCCGCCGCGGCAGCGGGCCGTGACGACACCGTCCGGCGCGTCACCGAGCTCAAGATCTCGGTGGCCTCCGATCATGACCGAGCCCGCGAGTTCGTGCGCGAGGATCCGTCGTGTGCGCGCCGGACCCTGGGCCTGCGTAGGCGCGGTTACACCGACGACGACCTGGTGGATCTTGGTATCGACCCCGGCGACGTCGATGTGCTCGAGCGGATCTACCAGGCCGACGGCTCATACGCCGACTTCTCCGCGCACGTCACCGACGCGATGATCGACGCGTCCTATGTCGCCGGCGACCCCGGACACTGCGCCCGGCGGATGGCGGAGTTCGCCGAGTTGGTCGACGAGCACCAGTTCGAGCAGGTGATCTTCTCCGAACTTGGCCCAGAGCCCGCCGTGGCGGTCGAGCTGATCGCCGAGCATGTGCTGCCGGTGCTGAACGCGCGGGCAAATTAGGCGCTTTGCGCACATTTGTGCGTAAAGCGCCCAAATAGTCCGCACTGACAACTATTGTATGAGGTGCACCACAACCTTCAGGGCCCCACCCGCCGCGCTGACTCCGGCGGAACACAACGACAGGAGTGTCTCGATGGTCCGGACTCGCGTTGTCCTCGCCGCGATGGCCAGCTTGGTGTTCTTGACGGGATCGGTGACGGCATGCGGTGGCGAGAGTGACACCGCCGCCGAAAGTGCCGGCAAGTCGGTGAGTTCCCGGGAGGAATTGATCCGGTTGGCCACCGAGGAGGGCGCGCTGCACGTGCAGCTGTCACCGCCGTCCGATGACGACTTCCAGGTGCTGCTGGACGGGTTCATGAAGAAGTACCCCTTCATCAAGGCCACCGGGGACCACCTCGGCGGTGCGGGCAACCGCGAACGGTATCTGCTCGAGATCGAAGGCGGTGCCGGGCGCAACGTCGACGTTGGTCTGGCCGGCCTCGAGTCGATCGACCGGATGGAGAAATTCATGAACGCCTGGGATGTCCGCGGCATGGCGGAGTCCGGGGTTCTCGACATCCCGCAGGAGATGATCGACCCCGAGACCAAAGGCATAGTCGCGCAGATCTCCTCGGCCGCCGCCGTGATCTACAACAAGACTTTGATCTCCGAGGAGCAGGTGCCCGACGACTGGTTCGGCTTCCTGGACAAGCGGTTCAGTCGCGACAATCTGGGCCTGGTCGCCAACGTCGAAGCCCAGAACGATGCGTGCCTGGTGCCGGCCTTCGGTGAGGACAAGACCTACGAGTACGCCAAGGGCATCGCGGCCCTGGATCCGATCTACGTCGACTCGCAGAACACCGGCGCCCAGCTGGTGGTGCAGGGCGAGGCTGCGGTGTACCCCCTGATCAACGCCCACACCGCAAATCTGGTGGTCAAAGATGCTGAGGCGGCGGGCAATCCGGTGGTCGCTGTCAAGTACATCGAACCGATACCGATCCGGCTGACCGAGCTCAGCGGTGTGATGAACTTCGCCGAACACCCACACGCGGGCCTGCTGTGGCTGGAGTATCTGGCCAGCGAAGAGGTCCAGGCACTGTGGGACAAACTCGCCCCGCCCCAGACGTCGATCTTCTCGCCCTACGATTCGCCGACCAGCATGAAGAGCGCGACCGCGGGCAAGGAGACGTCAGTGATCGACTGGACCCACATCCGTGACTACCCGGGCTACATCGACGGCATCATCGACGCCGAGGGATTCCCGAAAGCCCAGCAGTAGCAGCCGAACACGCGGTCCCGGCCCGATTGGAGAAAAGACGCAGTGATGCTGTCCCTGGAAGGCGTACGCAAGGCCTTTCAAGACCGCGCGAAGGACCGACCCGACGAGATGGTGGCGGTCGAGGATCTGTCGCTTCAGATCGATGAGGGCGAGTTCTTCACGCTGCTCGGCCCATCCGGTTGCGGTAAGACGACAACGCTGAGGATGGTTGCCGGGCTGGAAGATCCCGACCGCGGCCGCATCGAGCTCGACGACACGGTGTTCTTCGACGCCGCCGCGCGCGTCAACGTGCCGCCCCATCGCCGACGGCTCGGCATGGTGTTCCAGTCCTACGCGATCTGGCCGCACATGACCTGCGCGAAGAACGTCGCCTTCCCATTGACTCGCCGGCGGGCACGCACCCGGTCCGGCGAGCGCTGGACCCGCGCGGCCATCGACGCCGCCGTCGAACGCGCCCTGGCGCTGGTGCAGCTCGAACACGTCGCCAACCGGCCTGCCACCGACCTGTCCGGCGGGCAGCAGCAGCGGCTGGCGCTGGCCCGTGCGCTGGTGGCCGATCCGCCGCTGATGCTGCTGGACGAACCGTTGTCGAATCTCGATGCGCGGTTGCGCGACGATATGCGGATCGAGCTCAAGCGTATGCAGCGCGAACTCGGTATCACCAGTCTGTATGTGACGCACGACCAGTCGGAGGCGCTGGCGATGTCGAGCCGGATCGCCGTGATGAACGCGGGCCGGCTCGAACAGCTTGGTACGCCCCTGGAGATCTACAACTCGCCCAAGACCCGTTTTGTCGCCGAGTTCATCGGCCAGTGCAATTTTCTGCCCGCGACGGTCGCGCGCGCGCTGTCCGGCGCGGAGTGGTTGTTGGACACCACGTGTGGGCAGCTGGTGGTGCACAGTCGATCTGCGCTGTCGGTCGGCGAGGACGTGACGGTCTCGGTGCGCCCGGAGAATGTGATGGTGGAACCGCTGCCCGACGGTGCGTCGCCGGGACCGTCGCTGTGGCGGGGCTGCCTGGACACCCGGGTTTTCCTCGGCGACTCGGTGGACTTCAGGATCCGCGTCAATGACAAGACCATTCGGGCCAAGAGTCATCCGTCGGCGGCTGTTCCGACCGAAGGGGAGCTTCTGGTCCGGTTACCGAAGGAAGGGTGCGCGATCGTTGGCCGTGACTCCTGAAGAGCGCGACGCACCGCGGGGCTGGGTGCAACAAGGACAGTCGCCGGTCGGTGTGCTGGCCCGCTACCTCACCGAGGCCATCGCGCGACCCCTACCGGCTGCCGTGCTGGAAAAAACCACGCTGCACATCATCGACTCGATCGCCGCGGCGGTCTCCGGTATGCACCTCGAGGCCGGGATACGGGCCCGTGAATATGTCGGACTCTGCGGCGGGCGGGGTGAGGCAACGGTTTTCGGTTCCTCGATCCTGACGTCGGTGCCGTACGCGGCGATGGTCAACGGGATGGCCGCGCATGCGGACGAAACCGATGATTCGCTGCCGCCGCTGGGATCGATCCGCACGCACCCGGGCTGTTCGGTGGTGCCGTCGGCATTCGCCACTGCCGAGGTGTATCGGCGCTCGGGTGCCGAGCTGGTGCGGGCCGTCGCGTTGGGTTACGACTACTGCAGCCGGTTCGCGATGGCGCTGTGGTCGCACCACCGGGCTGCCATCCTGGAGCAGTCGTCGGTGGCGGTGGCGAACGTATTCGGCTCATCAGCCGCCGCGGCGGCGCTGCTGGGGCTCGACGTGACACAGGCCGGTCACCTGTTCTCCTATGCCGTCCAACACTCCTCGGGGCTTAACACATTCTTCCGCGGTGGTGGTCATGTGGAGAAGGCGTACGTCTTCGGCGGGATGCCGTCGTTCAACGGGACGTCCAGTGCCCTCATGGTCCACTCGGGCTGGACCGGGGTCGACGATGTCTTCGTCGACTGGCCGAGCTTCTTCTCGCTGGGCCCGTGTCCCGAACCGGCGCGGCTGACGGCCGGATTGGGCAGTGACTACGAGATCATGCGGACGCGGTTCAAGAAGTATCCGGTGGGCTCACCGATCCAGTCGCCCCTGGACGCACTCCTGGGTCTGCTGCGCGACGAGGGGCTGTCCGCCGGCGACATCGCCGCGGTGGACGTGTTGGTGTCGCCGCCACGGTTCGAGGTGTGCCATGACAGGCACATGAGCAGTATCAACATCGAATACCTCGTCGAAGCCGCGCTGACCGACGGACAGCTGACCTTCGCCAACGCCCATGACGACGCGCGCTTTGCGGCATGGCGTGACAGTGGACCCGACCCACGGATCACCGTACGGCCCGACGCCACGTTCGGTGACGGGCACGGCGCCCGGGTCATCCTGCGCACCCACGCCGGTGCGGTCCTGGACCGCACCGTGGAGAACTTCCCGGGATCGGTCGAGAATCCCCTCGACGCAAGGGATGTCGAAGACAAGGCGCGGGGGCTCATGGAGCCCGTGCTCGGTGAGCGGCGGGTGTCGGGGTTGCTCACCGATCTGGCGGGCATCACCGAGGTCGCGGATGTCAGGCAGTTGCGACAGTGGTTGACCGTGTAATGACCGCACCAGGGACAGGGAGTCGCCCGTGAACACATCGGAAACCGGCTGGCTCGGCATCCAGGGGCGCAGTGCCCTGGTCGCCGGGGGAACGCGCAGCACCGGACGCGGTATCGCCGAGGGGCTGGCCGACGCGGGCGCCAACGTTGCCGTCATCGGCGGTAGTGACGAGGTCGCGCTGGCGAGTACCGTTGCGAGCCTGCGTGATCGGGATGTTCGCGCTGACGGCGCGCTGGTGCCGTTCGACCGCCCGGAAGGTATCAAGCCCGCGGTGGAGAAGCTGGCCGCCGCCGTCGGTGAGTTCGACATCCTGGTGGTGGTGACGGCGTTGCGGCCCGCGGTGCCGATCGAGGACATCTCGGTCGAAGACTGGACCCGCGTCATGACCGTGAACGCGGGCGCGCCGTTCTTCCTGGCGCAGGCGGTCATGCCGGGCATGATGCGTCGAGGTTTCGGGCGCATCATCAATTTCGGCGGTATCAACTTCTACTGGGGCCGGGAAAACCGGTCGCACGTGGTGTCGTCCAAGGGCGCCATCGTCGGGTTGTCCCGCGCGCTCGCCCGCGACGGTGCCAAGAGCGGAGTCACCGTCAACACGCTGGTGCCGGGGTCCATCGACACCGTGACACGCAATCCCGAGTGGTACCCCGACCACCAGGACAAGCGCGCCCGTCAACTCGACCGCGTCCCGCTGGGCCGGCTGGGCAGCATCGACGAGGTGGTCTCGACGGCGCTGTTCTTGGCCTCGCCGCGCAGCTCGTTCATCACCGGGCAGGAGTTCTTCGTCACCGGCGGTAGCCATCCCCTAGTCCAGGACTGACGGGTGGCGTCGATGACCACCAGGCTCGACACCGCGTTCCTCGGCCCGACGTGGGTCGAGACGGCGCGACGCCTGTTGCGCGACAACGGACTTGCGCTCACTCTGGGTGCCATCATGGTGTGGCTGGTCGGCGCGCCGATCATTTTCCTGGTCCGGATGAGTTTCAGCACCGGCAGGCCTGCCAACCCCGGTCACCTCACGCTGGCGAACTATTCGCGGGCATTCCACATCGAGCAGTTCATGCCGACGCTGGGCAACACCGTGGTGTACTCCGTCGGTGTCAGCCTGGTGAGCATGGCCATCGCGATCACCATGGCCTGGCTCGTCGAGCGCACCGACATGCCGATGCGGAACCTGGTGTGGGCCGTCATGTTGTTGCCGTTGGCCATGCCCGGGTTCCTGTCATCGATCAGCTATGTGCTGCTGCTGGCGCCCAAGAGCGGCATCATCAATCAGCTGTTGCGACCGATGCTCGCACCGCTGGGATTCAGCGGTGACGAAGGCCCGATCAACATCTACAGCATGTACGGCATGATTTTCGTCGAGGGAATCCGCGGCGCCACAACCATTTTCCTGATGATCGTGGCGGCTTTCCGGCTGATGGACCCATCGCTGGAGGATGCGGCGATCATGAGCGGAGCCGGACGGCTGGAGACGCTGCGGACGGTGACGATACCGCTGCTGACGCCCGCGTTGCTCGGAGCTCTGGTGTACGCGTTCGTGGGGAACCTGCAGGACTTCGACACCCCACTGGTGCTGGGGCTGCCCGCCGGCATCATGATCCTGCCCACGCTCATCTATTTCGTGGGGTACAGCGGCGCGCGACCCAATCTGGGCGTTGCGTCGGTGTACGCGACGCTGTTCGTGGTGCTGATGGTGGTGCTGACGTTCGTCTACTACCGGTATGCGATCAGTGGATCGCGCCGGTTCGCCACCGTGCTCGGCAAGGGTTATCGGCCCCAACGGATCAAACTCGGGGGCCTGCGCTATGCCGCGCTCGCCGCGGTGGTGGCCTTCGCCGTGCTTTCGGTCATCCTGCCGTTCCTGACGCTGCTGTGGACGTCGGTGACGCAGGGGGCATTTCAGATGCCGACCATGGCCGCGCTACGTAAGGCCGATCTGAGCGCCTATGCGGATCTGTTCGGCAGCCAGTCGTTCCTGCGTGCGGCGTGGAACACCATCGGGGTGTCACTGCTGGCGGGTGTCGCCACCATGGGGCTGGCGATGGTGTCCGCGTGGGCAGTGGTTCGCCTGCGGGTACGTGGTGCGGCGCTCCTGGACACGTTGGCGTTCATCCCGAACGCCGTTCCGTCGGTCGCGCTGGGTATGGCGCTGGTGGTGTTCTACCTCGGGCCGATCGGCGGCCTGCTGCCGATCTACGGCACCTGGGCACTGTTGATCATCGCGTTCGTCATCAACTACGTCGCGTTCGCGACGCGGCTCAGCAACGGTGCGATGGCGCAGTTGGGACCGGAGCTCGAAGAAGCGGCCTGGACCAGCGGGCACGGCAAGTTCTCCACCCTGGTCCGGGTGACCACGCCACTGCTGAGCCCGGCGGTCGTAGCGGGCATGCTGTGGATCGTCGCGCACGCGGCCCGCAACCTCACACTGCCACTGATGTTGGCATCGCAGGGCACCGAGACACTGTCGATGCATCTGTGGAATCTGTGGGACCACCACACCGAGTACACCGAGGCCGCCGCGATCGGCGTGATCATGATGGTGGCCATCGGCGGCCTGGCCTTGTTCGCCCGCAGCCGGCTGTCCAAGAACGCGGACTCCGCCTGAGTCGAACCTTGCACGGGCAAGGTCTTCACACTTTCGTACAGTTGTGCGCAAAGCGCGCAAACCCCTTTACGTGACGGAAGTAACACACTAGGGTCTGAATACAGATCGCACGGTCTGAATACACAAAGTGCATTTCTGCCTACCAGAACGGCTCGCAGGATGCTCGTCGGGAAAGAGGGAAGCCTCCATGGTCCGCACTCGCCCCTTAATCGTTGTGGTGGCTGCGCTCAGCGTGGTCATGGGTTCGACGGCAGGCTGCGGCGGCAGCGAAAGCAGCGACAGCAGCCCGAGTTCGGCGCCCGCCGCGAACCTGGACAACGCGCCACCGGAAGTGCAGGCGGCCGCGAAAGCGGCCCAGGAACGGAACCTGAACTTCATGGCCAGCCATGACGAGATCGTGCAGTGCGCCCAGAAAGAGGGTGCCGTGACCATCCAGACCTCCTCGGATGATTTCGCACCGTTCCAGGAGGCGTTCCAGAAGGAATATCCGTTCATCAAGTCCGATTTCGTGGTGCTGTCGGGTGCCGCGACGGAGCGGTTCCTGCTGGAAGCGGAAAGCGGTTCCGGACAGAACTACGACGTCGGCTACCCTGCGCCCGAGGCGTACAACGAGATTTCCGACATGTTCGGCTGGGATTTGCAGGGGATGGCCGAATCCGGGGTCCTCGACATCCCCAAGGGCACGCTCGACGAGAACAACCACACGGTGGTGTCCGCCGGGTCCTCGGGTATCGCGCTCGCCTACAACCGCGACAAGATCCCCGAAAGTGAACTGCCCAAGTCGTGGGACGAAGTCGCCGACCCGAAGTTCGCCCGCGGCCAGTTGGGAATGGCCATGGACGTCGACCTCAACAACGTCTCGGTGCTGACGCTCGACCCGGCGTGGGGCCTGGACAAGGTTGTCGACCTGTCCAAGAAGATGAAGGATCTCAACCCCGTCTTCACCGACGGGCACACCGCGGCGTCGCTGCTGGTGCAAAGCGGTGAGGTGGCGATCTCACCGTTCGTCAACCTGCACAGCTTGATGCGGGAGGTCGACAAGAATCCCGACGGCCCGTTGCAGGTGGCGTTCATCGAACCGGTCCCGATTCGTGAGTCCGAGGCATCGGGTGTCTTCCGTGACGCGGAGCATCCGTGTTCGGCGATGCTGTACATCGAGTTCACCGCGGGCGATGCCGCGCAGAAGATCTTCGATGAAGACGGCCCGCTCCAGGCCTCCTTCGCGTGGGACAAATCCCGCATGAAGCAGATGGTCGGTGACCGCACGACGGTGATCGCCGGGCCAGACCAGATCGCCAAGCTTCCAGACGCCATCGCGGCGATCCAAGAGGCCTTCGGCTTCCCCTCGCTGCCGTGATGATCGCACTGCAGGAGCTGACCAAGACCTACGACACCAGCGGCGGTGACGACCACGGCCCGGCGGTCGACGACATCAATCTCCACGTCGAACCCGGCGAATTCTTCACGCTGCTCGGGCCTTCGGGCTGTGGTAAGACCACCACACTGAGAATGCTCGCGGGCCTCATCGAGCCCGACGCCGGCCGAATCGTGGTGAACGGCACGTGCTTCTACGACCGGGAACACCACGTGGACGTCCCGGCGCACCGGCGGGGGCTCGGCATGGTGTTCCAGTCGTATGCGATCTGGCCCCATATGACGGTCGCCAAGAATGTGGCCTTCCCGTTGACCAGCTGGTTCAAGCGCAAGGGCAGGTTGTCGAAGTCGCAGATCGCGGAGCGCGTCGACCGGGCGCTGCACATGGTCCAGCTCGAGTCGTTCGCCAAGCGGCCGGCCACCGACCTCTCCGGTGGGCAACAGCAGCGGCTCGCCCTGGCGCGCGCATTGGTGACCGAACCCCAGGTACTGCTTCTCGACGAGCCGCTGTCCAATTTGGATGCCAAGCTGCGCGAGTCGATGCGCTTCGAACTCAAGAAGCTGCAGCGCAATCTGGGTCTCACGACGGTGTATGTCACGCACGACCAGACGGAAGCACTGGCCATGTCGAATTCGATCGCGGTGATGAACAACGGCAAGGTCGAACAGGTCGGGCATCCGCGCGACATCTATGAACGTCCCGCATCGCATTTCGTCGCCAGTTTCATCGGCAGCTCGAACTTCCTCGAGGGCACCGCGGCCGGGCCCGCCCCGGACGGACGCTGGGAGGTGGCGACCTCCATCGGGTCGGTGATCGCCCAGAGCCGGACGGAGCTGACGGCAGGCGAGAAGGTGACCGTGTCGATCCGCCCCGAACACGTCCGCATGCGTCCGGTGGCCTCCGGCGAGCGCAGCGGATTCCACGGCAAGATCGAAGCCAGGGCATTCGAGGGTGATTCGGTGCAGCACCAGGTGTTCGTCGACGATGTCCAATTGTCGGTACAGTGCAATCCGTCGGTGACGTTTGCCAAGGACGACGAGGTCGTCATCGAGTTCCCGCCCGAATGGTGCTCGGTGATCCCCGGCCTCAAGACGTGAACACCCCTGGGTCCGGCACGCCGACCTGGGCTGCACGGCTGGCCGGCCATCTCATCGCCGCCTACCGCGCGCCGGTGCCCGAGGCGATCCTGCACCGCGCGGCCGTGCACCTGTTGGACAGCATCGCCTGCGCTGCAGGGGCCGTCGATGCCGAGCCGGTCACCGCGGCGCGCAAAGTCGTCGCGGGGTCGGGGCCTGCGGTGGCGACGGTGTTCTTCGGCGGTACCCGCGCCAGCACTGTCGACGCAATCCTGGTCAACGGCACCGCCGTGCGCTTCCTCGATGCCAATGACATCTTCATCGGCGCCGGGCCGGGTGGTCATCCCAGCGACAACATCGTGGTCGCGCTGGCGGCCGGCGAGGAGGTGGGCGCCCGCGGCCGCGATGTGCTGACCGCGATCGCTCTCAGTTACGAACTGGTGCACCGTATCCGGACGCTGCTGTACCGCCCGAGCCGCCAGGCCCACCATTGGCACGAGGTGTCGCTGTCCGCCACCGTGGCCGCGGCCGTCGCGGGCCTGCTCTACGGGCTCGACGAGTATCAGCTGACCCAGGCCATCACCATCGGCACCGCCAAAGGCTATGCGCTCAAGGAGATCCGGCGTGGCGCTATATCGGCGATGAAAGGCAGCGGCAACGCACTGGTGGCGCGCGACGGTGTACTCGCCGCGCAGCTTGCGCGCGCCGGTCTGACGGGGCCACCGGAGATCTTCGAAGGCGAGTCGGGGTTGTTCACCGCGTTCGGGCTGCAGCCGGCAGCCGACACCCTTGACCGCTTGACTGCACCGCCGCAGTGGGCCATCACCGGTGCGTCCATCAAAGCCTTCCCGGGCCTTGGCACCAGCCAAGCCGCGGTGCATGCCGCCGCACGGTTGGCTGCCGACCACGGGCGGTTCGCGCCTGCGGCGGTCAAGCGGGTGACCATTCGCCTTGCCGATTCCGCGTACACGCGCGACTACCGCAATCTCGACGAGCGTCGCAGGCCGACCACCAGGGAGACCGCCGATCACAGCATCCAGTTCCTGGTCGCGGTGGCACTGCTCGACGGTGCCGTGACGCCGGGGCATTACGACCGGATGGCATGGACTGATGCCGGCGTCGAAGCGGTGATGGCGGTGACCGAGATCATCGCCGATCCTGGACTCAACTGCGACACCGAACGGGCGTTCCCGGCGATCGTGGAGGTGGACACCGGGGTCGCGGTGGTGCGGCACGAGATCCGCGCCACACCGGGCAGCCCGGAGTCACCGTGGGAGCGTGTCGATGTGGTCGAGAAGTTCCTCCGCTTCGACCGGATTGGACTGGGCCGCACCACCATCGAACGCATCGCCGATGAGGTGATGGCGCTGCCCGACGCCGCCGACATCACCAGCCTGACCGCGCTGTTGCGCTGACCCACCCGAGGAGGATCCACGTGCCCGACCGTCCGGCCGCCGATCACAGCTGGCTCCAGCTGGCGGGTAAGCGAGCTCTGATCTCAGGCGGTACCCGAAATGTGGGCCGTGCCGTGGCCGAGGGATTCGCCGATGCGGGCGCCGACGTCGCTGTCATCGGCGGCAGCGATCAGCAGGCGCTGGAGGACACCCTGAAGTCGTTGGCCCAGCGCAATATCCGGTCCGCCGGTGTGTTGCAACCGCTGGAGGACGCCGCGCGTCTGCCCGCCGCGGTCGACGCATGCGTCCAAGAGATCGGCCCCGTCGACATCCTGGTCAACGTGGCTGCCGTACGACCGCACATCGAGGCCGAGGACATCAGCGTCGAGCAGTGGGACCGCGTGATGGCGATCAACCTGCGGGCTCCTTTTCTGCTGGCGCAGAACGTCATACCTGGTATGCGTGACCGGGGGTTCGGCCGGGTCATCAATTTCTCGGGGATCAACGCATACTGGGGCCGGCGGAATCGCAGCCACGTGGTGACCAGTAAGGGCGGCATGGTGGCGCTGACCAGGGCTCTGGCCACCGACACCGCCCGCGACGGGATCACCGTGAACACGGTGGTGCCCGCCACCATCGACACCGAGCGCAGCCACCCGGAGTGGTACCCCAACGCGCCGCAACGACGGCAGAACCAGCTCGCGCGCATCCCGATGGGACGGCTCGGCACCACCGACGAGGTCGTCGCGGTGGTGCTGTTCCTGGCCTCGCCGCGCGCGTCGTACGTCACCGCCCAGGAGATGTTCGTCACCGGCGGTTCGTATCCGTTGGTGGCGGGTTGACCGTGACCCCCACCGAGCGCCTCGTCGAGCACATCACCGGTGCGCGCACGCGCGTGTTGCCCAGCGGCGTCGTCGAGTCGACCAAACACCATCTGCTCGACACCGTGGCCGCCATGGTCTCCGGTGGTGAACTGGCCGCCGGGCGCGCCGGTGCGCGCTACGCCAGAGCGCGCTCGACCAGTGGACCGTCCGTTGTGGTGGCCGACGGCGGCGGTGCCACACCGGAACTCGCAGCACTGGCCAACGCAATGGCCGCCCACGCCGACGAAACCGACGACACCCATGAACTGTCCAAGAGCCACCCCGGCTCGTCGATCGTGTCGACGGCCCTGGCGATCACACAGGCCGATGCCGATCGGTGTTCGGGCACCGACTTGCTCCGGGCCATCGCGACGGGTTACGACGTCGGCCCCCGGATCAACCTGAGCCTGTGGACCGACTTCGCCGAGGTGCGCAAGCAACGGCGGGGCACCCCGACCATCTCGGGCATGTTCGGCTCCGCCGCGGCGGCCGCGGCACTGCGCGGGTTCGACGAGACCCGGGTGCGATACCTACTTTCCTATGTCGCACAACAGGTATCGGGCATGAACACCTGGAAGCGCGATGTCGAGCATGTTGAAAAGGCGTGGGTCATCGCGGGGTGGCCCGCTTACGGTGCACTGCTGGCGGTCAGCCTGGTCGAGGCGGGCTGGACGGGTGTCGACGACGTCTTCGATGGTGACCCCAACTTTCTCGACATCGTCGGGGGGTCGCCGGATCCGTCGTGTCTGGCCGACGAACTCGGGGTGCGCTTCGAGGTGGAGCGCACGCATCTGAAGGTGCATTCGGTGGGTTCTCCGGCACAGGCGCCGGTGCAGGCACTGCTCGGCCTGCTGATCGACCACGGGCTGGTCGACACAGACGTGACCGGTGTCGAAGTGACATTGCCCGCGGTATTGGCGCACACCGTACAGAGGTCACGGCGGATGGCCAACATCAACCTGCAGTACCTGTTGTCGATCACGCTCGCCGACGGCGGACTCGGCTTCGCGGCCGCCCACGATGACAGCCGCTTCGAGTCGTGGGATCGGGCCGGCGGCGACGGTCGGATCCAGGTGGTGCCCGATGCCGACGCCGCCCCGCGCCGGCAGGCGGTGGTGCGTCTGACCACTGCCGACGGCCGAGTGCTCGAACGGCGCGTCGATCCCGTGCGCGGTTCGCCGGAGAACCCGATGTCGGGCGACGAAGTAGCCGCCAAGGCCATGGATCTGATGGCGCCCGTCCTCGGGGATGGACTTGCCGCCGACATCGTGGGCGCCACCCGCGATGTCGATGCCGACGGCGGTCTTGCGCGGCTCACCAGTCTGTTGGGGAAGCGCTGATGATGCCACGACAGACGCCCCATCTGGTTCGGACGGAAAGGAAACCGGTTCGGTGACCAACGTGCAGGAAGCTCCCGAGCGCACGCCGCGGCCCTTCAGCGACTACGAGGTTCCGCGAACCGGCGTGACGGCCTTGCCGAAACCGTTGCGTATCATCGTGAGATTCGTCCAGCGCAACGTCGTCGGCCTGATCGTTCTGCTGCTGCTCTTGACCTTCATCGCCGCACCGCTGGGGTTCCTGGTGCGCATGGCGTTGTCGGAGGGCAGGCGCCCCTCGAACCCGGGCGGCTGGAGCACACACAATTTCCGGGCCATCGCCGAGAGTCCGGCCACCGGAACGGCGATCTGGAACACCTTCCTGTTCGCGCTCGGTGTCACGGTGGTCAGTATGTCGGTGGCGGCGGTCTGCGCCTGGCTGGTGGAGCGGACCGACATGCCGTTTCGCAACCTGGCCTGGGTTGTCATGCTGGCTCCGCTCGCGCTGCCGGGCATGCTCATGTCGATGGCCTACACGCTGCTGCTCTCACCGCAGGCCGGCATCATCAACGTCGCGATACGCGATGTCCTCGGCGTCGTCGGCATCGATCTGGATTCCGGCCCGTTCAACATCTACAGCCTCTACGGCATGATCCTGGTCGACGGGTTCCAGGGAGCCACAACGGTTTTCCTGATGATCGTGGGCGCGTTCCGGCTGATGGACCCCTCCCTGGAGGAGGCGGCCCTGATGAGCGGCAAGACCCGGCTGGAGACCCTGCGGTTCGTCACGCTGCCCATGATGCGACCGGTGCTCATCGGTGCGCTGATCTACGCCTTCGTCTCGAATCTGCAGGACTTCGACACGCCACTGATCCTGGGCCTGCCCGCGGGCATCTTCGTACTGCCCACGCTGATCTACTTCAACGCCTACTCGTCGCCGACGCCGAACTTCGGTATCGCCGCGGCCTACGCGTGCCTGTTCATCGTGGTGATGGTGGTGCTGTCGTACTGGTACTACCGGGTTGTCATCAAGCGTTCCAAGCGATTTGCCACGGTCTCGGGAAAATCATTCCGGCCGGCCCGGATCCCGTTGGGCCGGTCGCGAAAATGGGCTGTGGTGTTCTTCGCCGTCGTCGGTTTCCTCTCGGTGGGGTTACCCGTGCTGATGCTCGTCTACGCGTCGCTGCTGGACCACTACCAGACCCCGTCGTGGGAGGCGGTCGGCAACTTCTCGGTGGTGAACTACACCGAATGGCTGACCAACCCCATCTTCGCGCATGCGTTGTCGACGACGACATGGATCGCGATCTGCGCGGGTTTCGTCACCATGGGGGTGTCATTCCTGATCTCCTGGGCGGTGGTGCGGCTGCAGGTGCGGGGTCGGGTGCTGATGGACACCATGGCGTTCATCCCCAACGCCATTCCGGCCGTCGCGCTGGGCCTTGCGCTGATCATGTTCTTCCTCAACCCCGCGGTGAGCTGGACGGGGGTGTACGGCACCACGGTGTTGCTGATCATCGGTTTCACCATCCACTATCTGGCGTATGCCACCTGGGTCAGCAATGGTGCGATGGCGCAGATGAGCGCGGAACTCGTAGAGGCGGCGTGGGTTTCGGGGACGGGGAAGTTCCGTACGCTGTTGCGGATCACGGTTCCGGTGTTGGTGCCGACGTTGATCGCCGGGGCAATCTGGGTGTTCGCCAAGGCTTTCCGCAACCTGACCTTACCGTTGCTGCTGTCGTCGCCGGGTACCAGGACCATACCCATGGTGGTGTACGACACCTGGACCACCCGTGGCGACCCGACCGGGGCCGCGGCGCTGGGTGTCATCCTCATCGTCGTACTGGTGGTGCTGGCGATAGCGGCCCGGCGGGTCATCGCCAAGGGCTTCACCGAGGCATGACCGAGCCGCAACCGCAGACCTGCGTGCTGGTCGAGGACGCCGACACCCAGCCCGGCGTTCGCATCCTGCGGATCAACCGGCCGGACAAACGCAATGCGCTGAACCTGGCCACCAAACGCGCCCTGATCGCTGCGCTCACCGCTGCCGACGCCGACCCTGCGGTGTCGGTGGTGGTGCTGGCCGGTGCAGGCGACGTGTTCGTCGCGGGCACTGATATCGCCGAGATGGCGGGGTTGACCCCGACCGACCATCTGACCCAGGACACCGGCGCGGTGTTCTCGGTCCTGGACCGGCTCGGCAAGCCGGTGATCGCAGCGGTGGAGGGTTACGCGCTGGGCGGGGGGTGCGAGCTCGCGATGGCATGCGACATCGTGGTCGCCGGCGCCTCGGCCCGGTTCGGCCAGCCCGAGATCCGGGTGGGGCTCGTTCCGGGCGCCGGCGGTCTCAGCAGGCTGGTGCAGCGGGCTGGTCGTGCACAGGCGCTGCGCCTGGCACTCACCGGTGAGCCTGTCACCGCGCAGGCCGCCTATCAGATGGGTATCGTCAGCGAGATCGTCGCCGACGGTGCGGCGGTGCCGTCGGCGGTCGAACTGGCCGCCGTCATCGCGGCACAACCCCCGCTGAATGTGCGCACCATCCGTGCGGTCGCCCGACACGCCGAGGGGGCGCCACTGGACACCGCAATAGCGTTGGAACGCAGCATGTTCCAACTGACGTTCGACAGCGACGACCACGCGGAGGGGCTGCGGGCCTTCCTGGACCGGCGCAACCCTGTCTACCAGGGGCACTGACCGTGGTGGCGGTGGTGCGGGTCATCGGCGCGGGCGCGATGGGGCGCGGTATCGCGCAGGTGGCTGCGGCGGCGGGTGTCGACGTCGAGATCGCCGACACTTCGGCCGGCGCGGTGGCATCGGCCGTCGAGTTCGCCGCGGCGATGCTGCGGCGCTCAGCCGAGAAGGGGCAGCGCACACAGGCGGCGGCGCAGGCGGCGATCGAGCGCATCCAGCCGATCGCTGCACCCGATGCGCCATCGCAGAGCGTGGACCTGGTCATCGAGGCGGTGATCGAAGACGCCTCGGTCAAACGAGAACTGTTGCGCCGCATCGAGGTCGCGTTACCGGATGCGGTGCTGGCCAGCAACACCAGCTCGTTGTCGATCACCGACATGGCGGCAGCCCTTGGGCAGCCGGGTCGACTGCTCGGCATGCACTTCTTCAACCCCGTGCCGCTGATGAGACTGGTCGAGCTCATCCCGGGCGTGCACACCGATCCGCGGGCAATCACGGTCGCCGAGAGCTTCATCGACCGCATCGGCTACACGGCGGTGCGGTGCCGGGACTCGCCCGGGTTCCTGGTCAACCACATCGGCCGGGCACTGGTCACCGAGGCCTTCGCACTGCTTGCCGAGCAGGTGGCCGGTGTGGAGGTCATCGACCAACTGGCGCGTGACTGCATCGGGCTGAAGATGGGACCGTTCGAACTGCTCGACCTGACCGGACTGGATGTCAGCCATGCCGTCACCGAGATCATCTCCGCCGGGTTCTACGGTGAACCACGGCTCCGTCCGTCGCCCGTGGCAGCCCTTCGCGTCGCGGCCGGTCTGTTGGGCCGTAAAACCGGTCGCGGTTTCTACGATCACAGCGAAGAACGTGCGCCGGAGCCGGCACCACCTGCACCCGATGCGTCGGCGGTCGCGGTGCACGTCGTCGGGCTCGAAGCACTGGCCCAGCGGCTGAAGGCGGCCGGGGTGACCATCCTGGAAGAGGCTTCAGCAGAAGCCGTTTCGATCGTCGGGCCGATCGGCGAGCCCACTTATCGGGCGGCCCAGCGCGAAGGGCTCGACACCAGGCGCACCCTGGGCATCGATCCACTGACCGTCGACACCGGCCGCCTGGCGGTGATCTTGTCGCCGCAGACCGATCCGGCGTTGGCGCGCCGCACGCTGGCGGCCCTCGCAGCAAGCGGAGTGTCGCTGGGCCTGACCACCGACGGACCTGCGCCGGTGGTGCAACGCCTGGTTGCCACGATCGTCAACCTCGGTTGCGCGGTCGCCGAGCGCGGTATCGCCGCGCCGGTCGATATCGAGGCGGCGGCGCGGTTGGGCCTGGGATATCCCCGAGGTCCGCTGGCCCTGGGGGAGTTGTACGGGCCGGCCCTGATTGTCAGGATCCTCGACGGGATGGCGTCCTACACGGGCGATCCCCGTTACCGGGTCAGCGGCTGGCTCCGGGCACACACCGAATGCGGGATGCCCCTGGGCGATATCCCGATGACCCCGGACCAGGTTCATCGCTCCGCCAGCACAGCTCCCGCCGGAAAGTCAGGCACCGGCATCGACTCGTAAAGCCTGACGCCCTTGGTGTTCAGGCGTGCGATCCGGCTCGTCACGCCCATCGGCAGGATCGAGATCAGGCGTCCGAGGCCGATCAACGCCGTCACGCCCAACTGAGACCCGGGGACCAGTGTCTTGGCGGTCTGCCGGGCGAACGCCCGGCTGCCAACGACGGGTGCGCGCATGGTGCGCTCGTAGGCCGCGAAGGCGTCGACGTGATTCCCGTTGGCCCGGGCCAGTTCCGCGGCCAGGACGTAGGCGCCGTACACCGCCAGGCTGGTGCTGCCGCCCACCGCGGGGCCGGGGCAGTAACCGGCGTCGCCGACCAGCGTCACCCGCCCGCGTGACCAACTGGTCATCTCGAGCTGCGTGATGGCGTCGAAGTAGAACGCGCGAGTGTGTGCCGACCCGTCGCCCATCTCGGCGAGCCAGCTGTCCACCTGTGCGTCGGCCCCGCCGAAGGCGTCCCGTAACAGCTGTCGCTGCAGCGGGGTGTCCCGGTGGTCGTAGGCCACCGGCGCAGCTGGGCGGAACAGGAAGACGGCGCGTGCGTCTGTCAGGTGATCGGCGGTATAGATCATGGCGAGTCGGTTGGCGTCGTAGTATCCGTTCATCTCGCCTTCGCGCGCAAGGGATTTGGGCACCGACAGCACTGCGAGGTACCCGCCGAGGAAGCGCTCGGGAGTATCCGGGCCGAAGACCACACGACGCACCCCGGAATGCAAACCGTCGGCGCCGATGATGACGTCGAACTGGCGTGGTCGACCGTGCTCGAACGTGACGTCACCGTCGTCGGAGAGTGCGGCGATCTGGTCGCCGAAGATGTACTCGACGTCGTCGCTGGCGGCGTCGTAGTAGATCTCGCTGAGGTCGTCGCGCATGATCTCGACATGGCGGTCCGAGGTGACGGCGATGAGTTTGGCGTAGTCGATTCTCGCCACCCTGGACGATCCGGGGCGGCGCACCGTCATCATGGTGGTCCCGGTGGCACGCGACTCGATCAAGGGCAGGACGCCCATCCGCTCCGAGATCTCCATCCCCGGGCGGAACAAGTCGATGGCGTGGCCGCCGGTCTTACGCAGCGCGGGTGCGCGCTCCACGACGGTCACGTCGCACCCGCTGCGGGTCAGCCAGTACGCCAGCACCGGCCCCGCGATGCTGGCACCTGAAATCAGCGCTCGCATGATCTCTCCTTACTTAACGGTCGGTAAGTCACTATAGCGGAGCTTACCTAACGGTCGGTAAGCTAGGGTGGCTACGTGACCGGCCCGCAGGCAGACACTCGCCAGCGCATCCAGGCGGTGGCCCGCGAACTCTTCACGCAGAAGGGGGTGCAGCGGACCAGCCTGCAGGACATCGCGACCCGGCTGGGAATCACCAAGCCCGCGCTGTACTACCACTTCAAGTCACGGGAAGAGCTGGTACGCAGCATCCTGCAGCCGTTGATCGACGAGGGCGAGCGGTACGTCGCCGATCAGGAGCGACGCGGTGACGCGACGCCGCGCGAGTTGCTCGAGGGCTATTTCGATTTCCATTTCCGCCACCGCGCCGACCTCGTCCTGGTGGTCGCGGAGCTGACGACGCTGGCCGATCTGGGCCTCATCGACAAGCTCCTGGCGTGGCGGGAGCGTCTCGCCAGATTGGTGTGGGGGCCGGACCCCAGCCTGGAGCAGTCCGTTCGGGCGGTCATCGCGTTCGGTGGACTGCAGGACTGTTGTCTGCAGTTTCCCGATGTGGGCAGCGACGAACT
>CAMFLL010000037.1 GCA_945957405.1 uncultured Mycolicibacterium sp.
CCCCCACACCGGGTTCCACGCATGCACAACGTGATCCCGAACTCGCGGTCCTACATCGCCCGCCTGGAGTCGGCGGCGCGCCGGGCCGGCGTCGACGTGCTGCTGCGCACCGAGGCCATCCGGCTGCTCACCGACGGGGACCGCGTCACCGGCCTGGAGATCAGCGGACCGGCCGGGACCCGTGAACTACGGGCCCGCCAAGGTGTGATCCTGGCGAGCGGCGACTTCAGCGGTAATGCCACGATGCGCAAGGAACACCTGCCCGAGGCGGCACACGGTGCCCTCCCGATCAACGAGGGCGCCCTCGGGCTCGGCCACCAGCTGGCCGCCGAGGTCGGTGCGGCACAACTCCGGATGGATCAACTGTTCGGCCCGCAGCTGCGCTTTCCTCCTCCACCGAAGACCGGCCTGCTCGACCGACTTCCGTTGTGGCAGTGGTTGTGCCAGCTCGAGGCGCTGGTGGTCCGCGTCCTGCCGCCCGCGGCGCTGCGCCCCATCGTGAAATCGCTTCTGGTGTCGCACATGTCACCCAGCAACGCCCTGTTCGACGCTGGCGCGGTCTTGGTGGACAGCTCGGGCACCAGATTCGGTTTCGAAGAGGCTCCGGCGGCCGAACTCTCCCGTCGCCCCGAGCGCCGCGGTTTCATCATCCTCGACGAGTCCGTGGCCGCACAGTTCGAGCATGAGCCCAACTACATCTCGACCGCACCCGGTATCGCGTTCGCGTACTTCTCCGACTACGCCAAGGGCCGACCCGATCTGATCACCCGGGCACCCGACGTCGACTCGCTGGCCCGGGCGATCGGCGCCGAACCAGCCAATCTGCAGCACGCCGTCGACTCCTCGAGCATCCGCCCACCCCTGGTGGCCATGGGGCCGGTGTTCAGCATGCTGACGGTCACCGAGGGCGCACTGGCCGTCGACACCGAACTGCGCGTGTTGCGCACCGACGGCACGCCCATCGATGGGCTGCGGGCGGTCGGGGGCGTTGGCCAGGGCGGCATGCTCCTCAAAGGACACGGCCACCACATCGGCTGGGCGATGACGTCGGGCCGGCTGGCCGGCCAGGCCATCACCCGCAAGCGCAGTACACCGGAGAAAGCGACGGAGGACGCATGACGAGCACCGAGAACACGCTGTCCGAAGATGATCTGAAATACCTGCTGTCCGTTGACAGCCCGACCATCGCCAATGCCATCGAGCGGTTCAAGGTCCGCCCGCTCACCGACGGTTTCATCGGCGGGCGGGTGCAGTGCAGCTTCCCCGAACTGGGACCGATGGTGGGGCGCGCCCTCACCGTGACGATGGGCAATCCGGGCGACCGGGCGGCATCACGGGCCGGCTACTGGCGATTGTGGGAACACCTCGACGCGATGGCGGGCCCGACGGTCCTGATGATCGCCGATGCCAGCGGCGCCCCGCAGCGGGTGGCGTACGCCGGCGAGATCATGAGCAAGCTCGCCCGGCGCCTCGGCGCGGTCGGTATGGTCACCGACGGCGCGCTGCGTGATGTCGACGAGGTACGCGCCCTCGGTTTCCACTACTTCATGCAGTATCCGGTGGTCTCCCACGCCAACTTCGAGATCGAAACCGTCGGTGAACCAATCGAACTCGACGGTCAGCGCGTCGAGACCGGCGACCTGGTCCACGGTGATGTCAACGGCATCACCCTCATCCCCTGGGAGATCCTGGCGCAGCTGCGCGATGCCGTCGACGCGGTGCGCACCGCCGAAGCGGGCGACATGACCTACATCGACAGCACCGACTTCACGCTGGCCGGTTTCAAGGACCGCAAGGGTTACGGCTCCTAGCGGTGGCCACGATGCGTTGGGGCATCATCGGGGTCGGTGATGTCACGGAAGTCAAGAGCGGACCCGCCTTTGCGCGGGTCCCCGGTGTCGAGCTCGTCGCGGTGATGCGCCGCAACGCCGATCTGGCACGTGACTACGCGAGTAGGCACAACGTCCCGCGGTGGTCCGGCGACGCCGACGACATTCTGGGCGCCGACGACATCGACGCCGTCTACATCGCGACACATCCGGACAGCCACGCCGATTACACACGCCGTGCGGCCGCCGCGGGGAAGGCTGTCCTGGTCGAGAAGCCGATGGCCGTCAACGCCGATGAATGCCAGGCGATGTCGGCGGCGTGCGAGGCCGCGGGGGTGCCGTTGTGGGTGGCCTACTACCGGCGGGCACTGCCACGGTTCGAACGCGTCCGCGAACTGATCGAGGGCGGTGTGCTGGGCGATGTGCGTGCGGTGAACTCGTGCCGGCTGCAGCGAGCGCGGCCGACGTCGTGGCAGAACACGCCCGGCCTGTCCGGCGGCGGCTGGTTCTTCGACGCGGCCTGCCACACGCTGGACTGGCTAGACCATGTGTTCGGGCCACTGCGCGACATCAGCGGCCACGCCGTCGGACACGGCCGCCCGCTGGAGGACACCGTCACCATGAACTACCGCCTCGACGGTGACATCATCGGTTCCGGCACATGGTGTTTCGATGCGGGCGTCGACCACGACCGCACGACCATCATCGGCACCCTGGCGACGGTATCACTGTCCATCTCGGCACCCGATGCCGTCGAACTCGTCCGCGGCGCCGACGTCGAGCAACTCCAGCTGGCGGACCCTCCGCATGTCCACGAACCACTGTTGCGCACCATCGTCGACGAGTGGAACGGCAACGGCCGCTGCGCCAGCACCGGGGTCAGCGCCACGCGGACCGCCGCCGTGATGGACCAGCTGCTTGGTGACGTCCACGTCGTCTCCTGACGCGGCCGTCGATCAGTCAAAGCGCCACACCTGCGGGCAACGAGGTGGCAGGCTCGCATGCCATGAGCTCAGCAACCGAACCGCGGATCCTGCTCGACTCCGGTGGACTGGTGGTGACCGATGACGGCCGCCGCGTCAACATCATCGACCGTGCCACCGGAGGCCTCGCGACCACCGCGTTCGTCCTGGCCGTGATCACGTTGGTGGTGGGCGGCTTCGGCGTCGTCGCGCTGGTCACGGGCCTGCCATCGCGCCTGCTCGGGTCGATCTTCGCAGCGGCCGGCGGGTTGTTCGCCGTGCTGACCTTCCTCATGGTGACGAAGATCAGGGCCCGTCGCGCGCAGGCGCTGGGTGCCTGCCGCTCGGTTGCGGTGCTGGACCGCAAACTCGGCTTGTTCAGCGTCGCCGGCGGCGGGCTGCTCCCGCTGGATCAGGTGCGGTTCGAACGCCGGATGCAGATGGGTTCCAGTTCACCGAAACTGGTGGCGATCACCCCGCAGGGCACCCGAGTGCTCAAGCGGGGCAATCTGTTCGACGGCGGTATCGGCAACGCCGATGAGGTGCTCAACCGCGCGCTACAGCACTCCCACTAGGGCCGTGAGCGCTCACCGGCGTACAGTTCTGCGGCCGAAAACTGTACGCAGGTGAGCGCTCGCGGGGTCAGGCGATACGCGAAAGCACCTCGCCGACAACAGCATCGATAACGCAGTCGACCTGCTCACCGTTCGACAGATCCTTGACGCCGATGGTGCCCGCGTCGATGTCGCGGTCGCCGGCCACCAGCGCCACCGTCGCCCCGGAACGGTCCGCCGCGCGCATCGCGCCCTTGAGCCCGCGGTCGCCGTACGCCAGGTCCACCCGCACCCCGGATCCGCGCAACTGCGCCGCGAGCACCGCGAGAACGGCCTTGGCCTGCTCCCCCAGCGGCACGCAGAAGACGTCGACGCGTGATGTGGCGCCGACGGTCTTCCCTTCGGCCTTCAACGCCAACATCGTGCGGTCCACGCCCAGGCCGAAGCCGATCCCGGACAGGTCCTGCCCACCGAGTTGACTCATCAGGCCGTCGTAACGCCCGCCGCCGCCGATCCCCGATTGCGCGCCGAGCCCGTCGTGGACGAACTCGAACGTCGTCTTCGTGTAGTAGTCCAGACCGCGCACCATCCGCGGATTGATGACGTACGGCACGCCGAGCGCATCGAGATGCGCGAGCACGGTGTCGAAATGTTGCTTGGCCTCATCGGAGAGGTGATCGAGCATCACCGGCGCGTCGGCCGTCATGGCGCGCACCTCGGGGCGCTTGTCGTCGAGCACGCGCAGCGGATTGATCTCGGCGCGTTGCCGGGTGGGCTCGTCGAGGTCGAGCTTGAACAGGAACCGCTGCAGCAGCTCGCGGTAGGCGGGCCGGCAGGTGTCGTCGCCCAGCGAGGTGATCTCCAACCGGAACCCGTCGAGCCCCAGCGACCGGAAGCCTTCGTCGGCGACGGCGATGACCTCGGCGTCCAGCGCGGGGTCATCAACACCGATGGCCTCGATACCCACCTGCTGCAACTGCCGGTAGCGGCCCGCCTGCGGCCGTTCGTAGCGGAAGAACGGCCCGGAGTAGCAGACCTTGACCGGCAGGGCGCCGCGATCAAGCCCGTGTTCGATGACGGCCCGCATCACGCCCGCGGTGCCCTCGGGCCGCAGCGTGACCGAACGGTCGCCGCGGTCGGCGAACGTGTACATCTCCTTGGACACCACATCGGTTGATTCCCCGACGCCGCGGGCGAACAGTGCGGTGTCCTCGAAGATCGGCAGTTCGATATCGCCGTATCCGGCCCGCCGGGCCGCACCGAGCAGGCCGTCGCGCACCGCGACGAACTGCGCCGAATCCGGCGGCACATAGTCGGGAACGCCCTTGGGTGCCTTGAACTCGCTCACTACCTCTGATCCTTCTCCGCTGTGATGTCCGCCAGCCCGCGGTTGAACCGGCGTTCGCCGCCGATCGTGGTGGATGTGCCGTGACCAGGTAGTACCACGGTCTCATCGCCGAGTACCAGCAGTTTTTCGGCGACCGAGCCCAGTAGCCGCTGGTGATCGTCGTCGTGATCACCGCGCCCCACGGTCCGGAAGCCCAGTGTGTCACCGGTGAACGCGACCTCGGCAGGCCCCTCGTCGGTGTCGGCCGTCACCCGGTAGGTCACCGAGCCGGGGGTGTGCCCGGGCGTGTGCGCGACCGTGACGGCCATACCGGCGACGTCGAGCACCATGTCGTCGGTGACACCGAGCACCAGCTCGGGCCGGTCGTCGAACAGGTCGTCGTCATCGGGGTGCAGATACACCGGGATGTCCCAGCCCTCGCACACGTCGTACACCGACGCGCAGTGGCCGGGATGACCGTGGGTCAGCAGGACGGCGACCGGTTCGAGGTCGTTGACCGCGAAGTAGTACTCCAGGGTGGGGACGGCGTCCTCGCCGGGATCGATGACCACGGCACCGCCACCTGACCGCGGTGCTACGAGGTAACAGTTCGTCTCGAACCTGCCCACGGCGAACCCGGTGATCAGCACGCCGACCAGTGTCTCACCACCCCCCAGCGCGGGTCGGACAGCCTGTATCCAGTCGCAGCTGGCACACTCGTTGCCAGAAATCTTGAGCACGATCATGGAGGACTACGGCCCGTGCCGACGAATGAACAGCGGCGTCAGACCGCCAAACGCAAACTCGAACGGCAGCTGGAGCGCCGGGAGCAACAAGCCCGCAGGCGCCGGCTGCTCGCGATCATCGGCAGCGCCGTCGCGGCCGTCGTGGTGATCGGCGCGGTGGTGGCCACCGTGATGATCACCCGCGGCGACTCGGGCAACGGGGTGGCCTCGGCGTCCCCGACCACATCCGCGGGCGACGCACCCGCCGCCGACGGCGGCCCCGCGACCGCACCGCCCGCCAACGGCCAGCTGCCGCCATTCACCGCGACCGCCAACACCGGCGCCAACTGCCAGTACCCCGCCGCGGGGGCGGCCAGCAAGAAGGCCGACCCGCCCCGCACCGGCAAGGTGCCCACCGACCCCGCGCAGGTCAGTGTCAGCATGTCGACCAGCCAGGGCAACATCGGCCTGCAGCTGGACAACGCCAAGTCGCCGTGCACCGTGAACAGTTTCGCGAACCTGGCGCAGCAGGGGTACTTCAACGACACGGTGTGCCACCGGCTGACCACGTCGCCGTCGCTGGCGGTGCTGCAGTGCGGCGACCCGACGGGCAGCGGCTCGGGTGGACCCGGCTATGAATTCGCCAACGAGTACCCGACCGACCAGTACCCGGCCGGTGACCCGGGCGCCCAGCAGCCCGTGGTCTACCCGCGGGGCACGGTCGCCATGGCCAACGCCGGACCCGGCACCAACGGCAGCCAGTTCTTCCTGGTCTACAAGGACTCGCAGTTGCCGCCGCAGTACACGGTGTTCGGCAAGATCGACGACACCGGTCTGGCCACCCTGGATCGCATCGCCAACTCCGGTGTGAAGGGTGGCGGCGAGGACGGCGCACCGACGGACGAGGTCAAGATCACCTCGCTCATGCTCGACTAGCCCCGATGACGACCCCGTACGATCCCCCGCCGCCACCCGATCCGTACGGGGGCTCGTACGGCGCCCAGGGGAATTCCGGGCAGGAGCCACCGAGCATCCCGTACCCGGACCAGTACGTCCCGCCATACCCCTACGCAAACCCGTACACCGCCTACTACGACCCGTATGCGCAGCGCACGCCGGGGACGAATGGCCTGGCGATCGCATCGCTGATCTGTGCTTTCCTCGTGCCGCCGCTCGGCATCATCCTCGGCCACATCTCGCTGTCGCAGATCAGACGATCGGGTGAGGAGGGACGCGGGGTGGCGATCGCCGGGTTGGCGATCGGCTATGCGCTCACCGCGCTGGGCCTCGTGGTGGTGGTCCTGATGATCGCGTTGATGGCGGTGTGGTCGAGCGGCTACAACGACTACAACCATTACGGACGCTCCACCGACAGCTTCACCGCCAGCCCCGCCCCGGACATCGACGAGCTGCCGAGCTTCGCGCCGCCGGCCACCCTGGGCGCCGACTGCCGGTACCCGGCAGCCGACAAACCGGCCAGTAAACCGGCTCAACCGCCGCGCAGCGGCCGCGTGCCCACCGAACCCGCCGAGGTGACTGCGACCATCGACACCGATCGCGGCGCGATCGGGCTGACGCTGGACAACGCCAAAGCACCCTGCACCGTCAACAGCTTCGTCAGCCTGGCGCAACAGGGGTATTTCGATGCGACGAGCTGTCATCGGCTCACCGCCAACAACTCGCTGTCGGTACTGCAGTGCGGCGACCCGACCGGCTCTGGCACGGGCGGCCCCGGGTACACCTTCGCCGACGAGTACCCGACCAATCAATATGCCGAGGGTGACGCCAAACTCGGTGTCCCCGTGCGCTATCCACGCGGCACGCTGGCCATGGCGAATTCAGGCGCTGGTACCAACGGGAGCCAGTTCTTCATCGTCTACGCCGACTCCAAGCTGCCACCGACCTATACGGTGTTCGGTTCGGTCGACGAAACCGGGCTGGCGACCGTCGACCGGATCGCCGAAGCGGGGGTCACCGGCGGCAACCTCGACGGGAAACCGGCGCTGCCGGTGCAGATCGAGTCGATCCGACTCGACTGACGTCAAGGTCGAGACATAGCAAATAATCCGATAGAGAATCAATACTTGCTGTCGCTACACTCCCAGCCTAAAGTGAAGTCCATATCAAGTGGGCACCAAACGTCATTTGACTGCCCATGACAGAATTGCCTGGACTGCAGTGGGGGACAAATGGCACTTCAGACCGCTATTTCCAGGTCGGGACGGGATAGCGTGGCATCACCGACGGCCACGCAGCCGGATATCGCCGGGGGTAACCGTCACCACCCCGCGAATTCTCCTTACCCGCGGGCCGGCATCGACCAGCTAACCCATAATTCTACGGTGTCGTCAATTCTCCGGTTCATCTTCGGCGACGGCACTCCCCGACTCAATGCTGTCGTGACGACGTGGACACTGTCCAGCCGAAGCGGCGCGATGACCGGGGCGTTGAGCACCCCGGGTGATCGGGTGACATTCACCCCCGGCGTCATCAAGACGCCGAAGGGGCAGTTCCGCCTCGACGACGACGGCACGTTCACCTACGTCCCCTATCAGGACGCGCGGCGGGCCGCCGCCAACGGTGCGTCCTACCTCGGTCTGGACCGGGACGTCTTCACCGTGACCGCGCACGACGCCGATGCCGTGGCCGTGCGGGTGAGCGTCTCGATCGCCATCCTGGCGAGCTGAATTCACCGTCGCGGCAGCCCCGCGGTCGATCAGGCGGCCGAGGTCACCCGATAGACGTCGTACACACCTTCGACGTTGCGCACCACATTGAGGACATGGCCGAGATGCTTGGGGTCACCCATCTCAAAGGTGAAGCGGCTGATGGCAACCCGGTCATCGGAGGTCGTCACCGAGGCCGACAGGATGTTGACCTTCTCGTCGGCGAGCACCCGGGTGACATCCGAGAGCAGGCGGTGCCGATCGAGCGCCTCGACCTGGATGGCCACCAGGAAGACCGATGACGGCGACGGCGCCCACTTCACGTCGATGATGCGCTCCGACTGCTCCTGCAGTGACGCGGCGTTGGTGCAGTCGGTGCGGTGCACGCTGACTCCCCCGCCACGGGTCACGAATCCCATGATGGCGTCACCGGGTACCGGCGTGCAGCACTTGGCGAGCTTGGTGAGCACTCCGGGCGCACCGGGCACGGCCACCCCGACATCATCGTTGGTACGTTGCCGCACAGGAACATTGGACGGCGTCGAGCGCTCGGCGATCTCGTCCTCGGCGCCGTCGGCACCACCGAGTTGGGCGATCAGCCGCTGCACCACGTGCCGGGCCGAGATATGCCCCTCGCCGACAGCGGTGTAGAGCGCCGAGACGTCGGCGTACCGAAGCTCGCGGGCCAGCGCGGCCATCGATTCGCCGTTCATCAACCGCTGCAACGGAAGTCCCCCGCGGCGTACCTCCCGCGCAATGGCATCCTTGCCCGACTCGAGAGCCTCCTCGCGCCGCTCCTTGGCGAACCACTGCCGGATCTTGGCCTTGGCACGCGGCGACACCACGAACGTCTGCCAGTCGCGGGATGGCCCGGCAGTGAGCGCTTTCGAGGTGAAAACCTCGACCACTTCCCCGTTTTCGAGTTTGCGTTCCAGGGCCACCAGGCGGCCGTTGACGCGCGCACCGATGCAGCGGTGACCCACTTCGGTGTGCACGGCGTAGGCGAAGTCGACCGGCGTCGAGCCGGTGGGCAACGTGACGACGTCACCCTTCGGGGTGAACACGAAGATCTCCTGGACCGCAAGGTCGTACCGCAGCGATTCGAGGAACTCACCGGGGTCGGCGGCCTCCCGCTGCCAGTCGAGCAGCTGGCGCATCCAGGCCATCTCGTCGATCTCGGCGGCGGCATGCGGATGCGGAACCCCGTTGCGGCCCCTGGCCTCTTTGTAGCGCCAGTGCGCGGCGATGCCGAACTCGGCGGTGGCGTGCATGTCCCTGGTGCGGATCTGCACCTCCAGCGGTTTGCCCTCCGGGCCGACCACCGTGGTGTGCAGCGACTGGTACACGCCGAAACGCGGTTGAGCGATGTAGTCCTTGAACCTGCCGGCCATCGGCTGCCAGAGCGAATGCACCACGCCCACCGCGGCGTAGCAGTCCCGGATCTCGTCGCACAGGATGCGCACGCCCACCAGATCGTGGATGTCGTCGAAGTCGCGGCCCTTGACGATCATCTTCTGATAGATCGACCAATAATGCTTGGGGCGGCTGTCGACTGTCGCATTGATCCGCGACGACGTCAGTGTCGCAACGATTTCCGCCCGCACCTTGGCCAGGTAGGTGTCGCGCGACGGCGCCCGGTCGGCGACCAGCCGGACGATCTCCTCGTACTTCTTGGGGTGCAGGATCGCAAACGACAGGTCTTCGAGTTCCCACTTGACGGTCGCCATCCCCAGGCGGTGCGCCAGCGGGGCGATCACCTCGAGCGTCTCGCGGGCCTTGCGCGCCTGCTTCTCCGGCGGCAGGAACCGCATCGTCCGCATGTTGTGCAGCCGGTCGGCGACCTTGATCACCAGCACGCGCGGGTCGCGCGCCATCGCGATGATCATCTTGCGGATCGTCTCGGCCTCGGCCGCGGTGCCCAGCACGACGCGATCGAGTTTGGTCACGCCGTCGACGAGATGACCGACCTCATCGCCGAACTCGGCGGTCAGCGCCTCGAGTGTGTAGCCGGTGTCCTCGACGGTGTCGTGCAGCAGGGCCGCCACCAGGGTGGTGGTGTCCATGCCCAGTTCGGCCAGGATGTTGGCCACGGCCAACGGGTGCGTGATGTAGGGATCACCGGAGCGACGCAGCTGGGTGGCGTGGCGCTCCTCGGCCACCGCGTAGGCACGCTGCAGGATCGCCAGGTCGGCCTTCGGGTAGAACTCGCGGTGCACCGCGACCAGCGGCTCGAGCACGGGATTGACGGTGCCGCGCTGTGAGGTCATGCGGCGGGCCAACCGGGCGCGCACCCGGCGCGACGCGCTGCTGGGCGCCTTGGGCTGCTCGGGCGGGGGCTCCGGGGGAAGCTCGGTGGCGGGCACGGCGGACGGGCTCGCCTGGACGGCAGCCACCGTCTGCTGTTCGTCGGCCACGACCGTCACCTCCTCCAAGGAGAACGCTTCAAGGTTCCCAAGGTTAGCGCGCTATGTCTGCCGTCCAAATTATCCGCTACACGGTTCGCAGGCTGGTAACCGGCAGCGGTGCCACCACGTCGCGTCCACCCAGCGCGGACAGCTCGAGCACCACACCGGCGTTGGGCACCGTGCAACCCGAGTCGATCAGCAGGCGGGTCGCGGCCGCCATGGTGCCTCCGGTGGCCAGGACGTCGTCGACCAGGAACACAGTGCGCCCGGCCAGCTCGATGCCCTCGGCCGGGATCTCGAGGATCGCGGTGCCGTACTCGAGGACGTACTCCTCGCGGCGCACCGGTGGCGGCAGCTTGCCGCCCTTACGGATGGCCAGCACGCCGGTGCCCAGCTTGGTGGCGACGGCTGCCCCGAGCAGGAACCCGCGGGCGTCGATACCCGCCACCAGATCGGCGTCACCGGCCAGTTCGGCCAGAGCACCCGTCACCGCTGCCAGACCCGCGCTGTCGGCCAGCAGCGGCGTGAGGTCCTTGAACTGGACGCCCGGCTCGGGGAAATCGGCCACCTCGCGCGTCAGTGTCGCGATCAGGTCGGCGATATCAGTCACGGTGTCAGCACGCTCACTTCTCTTCGACGACTCACTTTTTCAGAACCCAGCGGTCCATGTTCCACCCGGCGCCCCATCGCGTCGGATTGCTCTGCACCGCATAGATGAGTTTCGACGTCATCAGTGTGCGCTGCTGGCGGTACAACGGCAGCGTCGGCATATCGCCCCACAGCACCGGAGCGCCCTCACCCAGCAGCCGTGCCTGTTCCTTCGGGTCGGCAGTCACCGCCAGCGCGCTGATGATCCCGTCGATCTGCCCGTTGGCGTACCCGGACAGGTTGTTGCCGTTGGTGCTGAAGTACGTGTACGCATCCATCGCCGAGGAGCCGCTGGAACCCGACCCGGTCGCGCCTCCGGTGCTGGCCAGCAGCGCATCGACCTGACCGTCGAGCAGCGTCTGAGGTGACGTGTTCTCGGTCGCCGCGTCAGCCACGGTGATCCCGGCCGGCTGGCACGCCTTGGCGATCGCACCGACGGTGGCCGCCAGCCGCGCGTTCGGGGTCTGGTAGCCGATCCGGACGGTCAACGGTTTGTTGTCCAGTTCGTCGCGGGCCGCGTTGGGGTTCGCGACGTTGAACCCGCCACCCGCTCCGACACCCTCGACCTGCGTCAGCGCATCGTCGGTGGCGGGGTTGAGCCGTGCGTTGCTGATCGGCACCTCCGCGTTCTGCGCCACGAGATCCCGCGGCGTGCACAACGCGAGCGCGCGCCTGGCCGACACCGCGGCCATCGGACCCTGCCGGGAGAAGATCAACTGTTCGATACCGGCGGACGCGCTGTCGACGCGGTCGTACTCGTCGGGGGTCGTCAACGTGCCCGACGATCCGGTGGCGACGTCGACGACGTCGAACGTGCCGTCGTTGACCCGATCCTGGACGTCGATACCGCGGGGCCACACGGTGATGCGTCTGGTCACCGGGGCGGTACCCCACCACCGGTCATTGGCCACGAGCACCACGGCGCCGTCATCGCGCACGGAATCGATCTTGTAGGGCCCCGACGACGGGAACTGCTTGGTGTCGATACCCGGTTTGAGCTCCCAGGTGGTGTTCCACACCCGGGCGATCTGATCGACCTGGGCGGGGTTGCCGGTCTGCAACGCGTTGGTCACCCCACCTTCGCCGAGACCCAGCTCGTCGCCGATGACGTGTGACGGCATCATCGACGTCGCCGTGAACAGCTGGTTGAAATCGGTGAAGTTGCGATCGATGGCGAACGAGACGCGGGCCTTCTTCTGGCCGGGCTGGCAGTCGACCGATGCGATGTCGATGTAGCCGGCCTTGCTGGCGGCGTTGAACTGCGGATACCGGCCTGACTGAGACGCCCACGCCAGCACCATGTCGTCGCAGGTCACGGGCTTGCCGTCGGAGTAGACGGCGTTGTCGGCGATCTGGTAGTCGAGGACCAGCGGCTCGCGCCCGACCACCGACACCGACCCGAAGTCGTGGTCGGCCACCACCTGACCGTCCGGGCCGTGGTAGCCGAACCCGGTCAGCACGCGCGCGAACGCCTGGGGGCCTGCCGACGCGGCGCCGTTGACGCTGTTGGTGTTGTAGGTGGTCAACGTGCCGTCGACGGCGTAGTCGATGTCCTCGGACGCACCGCTACCGCAGGACGCCAAGGCAGGCGAGGCGAGCAGAACCGCCACGGCGGCCAACACTGCGGACACGCGTCCGCGTCGCATGGACACCCGGGTACCGGGCAGCGCGGCCACGCTCAGCCCTGTCGTGGGTTGCGCTTGCCCGTCGGACGTCCGGTTCGAGTGGCCGGCGTATTTCGGTCGACCGTGTTCCGGTTGACCGCATTGCGACTGACCGTGGGTCGCGACGGGCGGGCACCCGGTGCCGGCTTACTGGCCAGCGCGGCAGCCGGTTCCTTGCTGTCGTCGTCGGTGGTCGCGTCCGCGTCGCCGCCGTCGGTACCGACCGGCGCCTTGGCCGCCGTGGCGGCCTCCGCGTCGGAGGCACCGGACCGGTTGCGCCGCTTCATCACCCGGCGGGTGTGGTTGCGGACCAATTCGGTGCGCTCACGCAGAGTTACCAGCAACGGCGTCGCGAAGAAGATCGACGAGTAGGTGCCGACGATGATGCCGACCAGCTGGACCAGGGCCAGGTCCTTGAGCGTGCCGACGCCCAGCAGCCACACCGCGACCACGATGAGCGCCAGAACGGGGAGCACCGAGATGACGCTGGTGTTGATCGACCGCATGAACGTCTGGTTGACGGCCAGGTTGGCCTGCTCGGCGAAGGTCCGCCGCGTGGTGTGTTCGAAGCCGTGGGTGTTCTCCTCGACCTTGTCGAACACGATGACGGTGTCGTAGAGGGAGAAGCCCAGGATCGTCAGCAGGCCGATCACGGTCGCGGGGGTGACCTCGAAACCGACCAGCGAATACACGCCCGCGGTCACGATGAGATCGAAGAACATGGTGGCCAGCGCCGCGATCGACATCCACTTCTCGTAGCGGAACGCGATGTAGATCGTGACGATGACGAGGAACACCACGAGCGCGATGAGCGCCTTCTGCGTGATCTGACCGCCCCACGTCTCCGACACCGCGGAATCACTGATCGCGAGCTTGCTCGGCTGGCCGTCGTCGCCCTTGGGCTGGAACTTCTCGAACAGCGCGTCGCGCAGTTTGGCGGTCTGCTCGTTGTCGAGTGTCTCGGAGCGGATCTGCACTGTCGCCGACCCACCGTTACCGACCACCACGACGGATTCCGGTTCGCTGCCCAGGGTCTGGCTGAACACCGTTTCGACCTGTTCGGTGGTCGCGTCACCGCGGGGCATGGAGACCTTGGTGCCGCCCTCGAAGTCGATACCGAAGGTGAAACCGCGCAGGAGCATGCTGGCGACCGCGACGAGGACGATCAGCCCGCTGACGGCGAACCACAGCTTGCGTCGCCCGATCACCTCGAAGGCGCCGGTGCCCGTGTACAGCCGGGTGAAGAAGCCGTGGTGCGGCAGCTGGGCGCTCTGGGCCGAGGTCAGTTCGTCGGCGGTGCTCTCGGTCAATTCGTTCTCGGTGGTGTCGGTCTTGTCTGTGTCCTTTTCGGCCATCGTCTACTCCCGTCCCCCCGAATGAGCCGCGGCACGCCGTTCCCGGGCGATCTGCTGCACGGCGCCGAGCCCGTTGAACGCGGGCTTGGACATGGTCGGCGACTTGGACGCCAGGTACACCAGCGGCCAGGTCACCAGGAACACGACGACGACGTCGAGGATGGTCGTCAGGCCCAGGGTGAACGCGAAGCCCTTGACCTGACCGACCGCCAGGAAGTACAGCACCGCTGCCGCGATGAAGCTCACGGCGTTACCCGACAGGATCGTCTTACGTGCCCGCGCCCAGCCTCGTGGGACCGCGGAGCGGAAACTTCGGCCCTCACGTATCTCGTCCTTGATGCGTTCGAAGAACACCACGAACGAGTCGGCGGTCATACCGATACCGATGATCAGACCGGCGATACCGGAGAGGTCGAGCGTGTAGCCGATGTAGCGGCCCAGCAGCACCAGGATGGCGAACACCATCGCGCCCGAGGCGGCCAGTGACAGCGCCACCAGCAGACCCAGCACGCGGTAGTACAGCAGCGCGTAGAGCAGGGTCAGCGCCAGGCCGATCGCACCGGCAATCAGGCCGGCCCGCAGCGATGTCAATCCCAATGTGGCCGAGACAGTTTCGGCTTCCGAGGACTCGAACGACAGCGGTAGCGAACCGTACTTCAGCACGTTGGCCAGCTCGCGCGCCGAGTCGTTGGTGAACTGCCCGGTGATCTGCGTGCGGCCACCCGGGATGGCGTCCTGGATCTGCGGCGCGCTGACCACCTGCGAGTCGAGCGTGAACGCGGTCTGGGTGCCGATGTTGGCGGCGGTGAAATTGGCCCACGTCTCGACGGCCTTGCCCTTGAACTGCAGGTCCACGATGTAGCGGGCCTGCTGCTGATCGAAGCCCGAGGTGGCGTTCTCGATCTCCTCGCCGCTGATGATCGACTTGTCCAGCAGGTAGATGGTCTGGTGGTCGGTGGAACAGGTCACCAACGGCAGGTTGGGATCGTCGTTACCGGCCAGCACGTCCTCGTCGTTGCACCGGCCCGCCTGATACTGCAGCGCCAGGATCTGCAGGCTCTGGTTGGTGCTCTGCCGCAACTGCTTCTCGAACTTGATGCGTTCGGCGAGATCCTTGCGCGGGTCCGGCGGTGCGGGGGCGCCCGGCGCCGGCGCGGGTGCACCGGGAGCGGGGGCAGCGCCAGGGGCAGGGGCCGGCGCAGGCGTCGGTGACGGTGCGGGTTCCAGTGGATACGGGCGCGGTTGCGGCGCCGGTGACACGGGTGCCTCCGGGGCCGCAGGCTCGGCCGGTGGTGCACCCTGCTCGCCGGGCAGCGGAGCGGCCGGCGGCGCACCCGGCGGGAGACCGCCGGGCGGCAGCCCTCCCGGCGGGAGACCGCCGGGCGGTGGTCCACCGGGCGGAGCGCCCGGCTGGCCCTGGGGGGCCTGAGCGTTGACGATCTGGCTGACCGCGATCGCCTGGACGACCGGCCGCACATACAGGCGCGCGGTCTGCCCCAGGTTGCGGGCCTCGTTGCCGTCGTTACCCGGAACAGTGATGACCAGGTTGTCGCCGTCGATGACGACTTCGGACCCGGACACACCGAGGCCGTCGACGCGTGCGCCGATGATCTGCTGCGCCTGCTGCAACGCCTCACGGGTCGGCGCCGAGCCGTCGGGTGTCCGCGCGGTCAGCGTGACGCGCGTTCCACCCTGCAGATCGATGCCGAGCTTGGGTTTGGCCTGCTTGTCACCGGTCAGGAACACCAGCAGGTAAGCGCCGATGAGCAGAACCAGGAACAGCGTCAGGTAGCGGTACGGATGCACCGGCGCCTTAGACGATGCCACGTTGTTGTGTCTCCTCAGAGTTCATCCCGGGCGCTCTCACGATCGCCCGCAACCGCACAGGGTACGTGCCGGATCTGGAAATTCAGTCCTTGTTGATGCGGCCCGGGTCGGTCGACGCGTCGCTCTCGGTGATTTCGGTGGCTCCCGAGGTCCCGGATTCGGGCGAATCCTCGACCGTCTCGGTGTCGGCGACGATCTTGTCGCGGACGGCCAGCTTCATCCACGTGGTCACGACGCCCGGGGCGATCTCGAGGTCGACGGTGTCGTCAGTGAGGCCGGTGATGGTGGCCTGGAGGCCCGACGTGGTGTGCACGCGGTCTCCGACCCGAAGGGATTCGTGCAGGTTGATGGTGGCCTGCATGGCCTTCTTCTGGCGGCGCGATGCGAAGAACATGAACGCGCCGAGCACGATGAGCAGGGGCAGCAGGGTAACAATTTCCATGACAGCTTCTGTCTTCCTTGATGGGGAACTCACGGCACCGGACTGGCAGGTCACGGGCCTCGTCTGTGACTAGTGTGCCATTGCGGGGCTCCGATGACGTTGCCCGGTCGCCCGGTCGGCCGAGAAGATGGTCCGATGGACCTCATCGAGGCACTGCGATCGACCGGCGCCATCCGCGAGTTCACCGCCGAACCGGTCGACGACGACACCGTGGCGCGGATCCTCGACACCGCCCGTTTCGCGCCCAGCGGCGGCAACGCCCAAGGCTGGCACGTCGTCGTGGTCAAGGACCCGGCGCGGCGTGCCCGGCTGCGTGACCTGTACCTACCTGCCTGGTACGACTACCTCGCGATGTCACGTGCGGGCCTGCGGCCGTGGGCGCCGGTCAACGATCCCGCGGACGAGCGGCAGGCCACGACCGCTGCGGCCGAGATTGCCGCAGCAGCGGCGGCGGCGCCCGGATTCGCCGAACACCTCGACACCGCGCCGGTCCTGCTGGCGCTGTTCGCCGATCTCGCGGCCATGGCGGCGGCCGACCGCGACCTGGACCGCTATACCTTCATCGGCGGCGCGTCCGTCTACCCGTTCGCGTGGAGCCTGCTGCTCGCCGCGCGCACCGAGGGCCTCGGCGGTGTGATGACCACGATGACCGTCCGCGAGGAGCCGGCGGTTCGCGAACTGCTCGGCGCGACGGGATCGCTGGCGCTGGCGGGCGTCGTCGCACTGGGCCATCCGGTCCGGCAACCGCGCAGGCTACGCAGGGGTGCGGTCAGCTCATTCGCCACCGTCGACACCGTCGACGGACCGGCGTTCGGGCCGTCGCAGTGATGCCGGCGGGCGGTCCGGCATAACCGCGTCGCGTGACGCCGCGCGGATTACGCTCAAGCTGTGACCGCCCTGGAACAGAGCCGCCTGCTCAACACCGAGATCCCCGGACCGCGCTCCATCGAACTCGCCAAGCGCAAGACCGCCGCGGTCTCGCATGGCATCGGCACCACGATGTCCGTCTACGCCAAACGCGCCGGCGGCGGCATCATCGAGGACGTCGACGGTAACCGACTGATCGACCTCGGTTCTGGTATCGCTGTCACCACCATCGGTAACTCCTCACCACGCGTCGTCGACGCCGTCCGTGCGCAGGTCGCCGACTTCACCCACACCTGTTTCATGGTGACGCCGTACGAGCAGTACGTGGAGGTGGCCGAGCATCTCAACCGCCTGACCCCCGGCTCCGGCGAGAAGCGCTCGGTGTTGTTCAATTCCGGCGCCGAGGCCGTCGAGAACGCCATCAAGATCGCGCGCGCGTACACCAAGCGACAGGCCGTGGTCGCGTTCGACCACGCCTACCACGGCCGCACCAACCTCACGATGGCGCTGACGGCGAAGTCGATGCCCTACAAGAGCGGATTCGGGCCGTTCGCTCCCGAGATCTACCGGGCGCCGATGTCCTACCCCTACCGGGACGGTCTGACCGACAAGGAGATGGGCACCGACGGTGAACTCGCCGCCGAGCGGGCCCTGACCGTCATCGACAAACAGATCGGCGCCGCCAACCTGGCCGCGGTCATCATCGAGCCGATCCAGGGTGAGGGCGGATTCGTCGTTCCAGCACCGGGATTCCTGCCCGCCCTGCTGCGCTGGTGCCGCGACAACGACGTGGTCTTCATCGCCGACGAGGTGCAGACCGGGTTCGCGCGCACCGGCGCCATGTTCGCCTGCGAGCACGAAGGCATCGAACCGGATTTGATCGTCACCGCCAAGGGCATCGCCGACGGGTTGCCGCTGTCCGCCGTCACCGGGCGCGCCGAGATCATCGACGCCCCGCACGTCTCCGGGCTGGGGGGTACCTACGGCGGTAATCCAGTGGCCTGTGCGGCCGCGCTGGCCACCATCGAGACCATCGAGACCGAAGGACTGGTGGAGCGGGCGGCGCAGATCGAGACGCTCATGAAGGACCGGCTGGGCAGGCTGCAGGCCGACGACGACCGCATCGGCGACGTGCGCGGCCGCGGCGCGATGATCGCCGTCGAGCTGGTCAAATCCGGCACCGCCGAACCCGATGCCGAGCTCACCAAGAAACTGACCGCCGCTGCGCACGCCGCCGGTGTCGTGGTGCTGACCTGCGGCACCTACGGCAACATCCTGCGATTCCTGCCACCGCTGACGATCAGCGACGAGCTGCTGCTCGAGGGCCTCGATGTTCTGGAGCTCATCCTCAAGGACCTGTAGGGCCGCCGGCACCGGCCCAGAAGTCGGTGATCGCGGCCAGCACCGCGTCGGCATCGACCACCAGCGGTGTGACATGCCCGGAGCCCGCGACGCCACCCGCGCGGGCATGCGGCATGGTCGCCGCGACCACCTCGGCGTCGCTCGGTTGCCAGCCCATGGGGTCGTCGCGGCCGGCCAGCAGCAGCGCCGGCTGCCGCACCCGGGTGACGTCGCCTGCCATGCCGGGCCGGTCGAGCATCATCGACCGCATCGCCCCGAACATCGCGGCGCGGTCTGCCGCACTGAAGGCACTCAACACCTCGGCGGACCGATCGGGTTGGGCGGCAACATATTCGGCTCCGATCAAAGCTTCCGACAAGGCTTTGAGGAGCATCCTGTTGGGGCCGACAACACGGTAGAGGGCAACCAGCGGCCAGACCATGGTCCAGCGTTCGCGGGCCGTCAGTGCGTGCACAGGCGTCCCGATGGTGATCAGCGTCCGGGTGCGTTCGGGATGCCGGACCGCGAGCTGGATGCCGACGTGCCCACCCCATGCATTGCCCACCCAGTCGACGGGCGCCGTGCAGCCGAGCCCGTCGAGCAACTGCGCGGCGCCGTCGGCGACCTCGGCGAAGGTGAACCGCCGACCGACGCCCGCACTCCTGCCGTGCGCGGGGCCGTCGACGGCGTACACGGTCCTGGTCTGCGCCACTGCGTCGGCGACGGGACCCCAGGAGCGTGAGTCGACGAACAAGCTGTGCCACAGCACCACTGGTGGATCACCCGTCCCGGACCGACGGACATGCCATCGGCCCAGGTCGGTGCTGACGAAGTCGGAAGTCGGCGTGGTCATGGCTCATTGTGACCACACCGGCGCCCGCACAGCAGGTAGTCAGTGCGCCAGAGGAACTTCGCGGGGTGTCTCGCGGCGGCGGAACAGTCCGGAACGGTGGCGCCGCGGTTCGCGTTCGATGACCTCGGTCGGTTGGTCCGGGCTCACGCCGCTCACCACCGGCATCGGCTGCGAGGCGGTGACCGGCTCAGCCTCGGTGCGCTCGGCGACGGCAGCCGAGCGGCGGCGCACATAGCCGGCGTCGCGGACGCTGCGGACCGACACCCGACCGAGCGCCATCGCTCCGAAGAACACGATCAATGCGCCCAGGCCCGAGAAGAACACCAACTCGACGGCCACTGTCTTGGTCGGCGTCGGCGCATCGGGCGCTCCGATGTCCCCGAAGGCAAGGACGTCGGCGAACGCCCTGCCCACGATGAACCAGGCGCCTGCGGCGACTGCGAGCCAGCCGCCGATCATGGCCGTGGCCCTGTTGCGGGATGCGATCAACAGCAGGCCGCCGACCACTGCGACGACGCCGGGCAGCACTTCGAGCCACCCACGCGCCTGGGTCCACACCCAGGCACCCGACGGTGTGTACGCGACGTCGAAGTAGGGGCCGACGAACGGGATCAACGCACCCCAGATGCCGAGCAGGACGATCAGCAGCCCGCTGGCCGCGCCGCGACTACGGGGTATTTGCATGCGGCCGCCGGTGGGCCGGTCGACGGTATCGAGTGAGTTCATGACGCCTCCTGTGGTTACCGGAGCGATACCCAGGCGATGACACGGTCTAACGCGCCGGGCGTGCCCTGGATTCTCTTCAGCGGCCGAGGCGTTGCTGTGATCGCGGTCACGTTCTGCAATCCGCCGGCCGGGGTCGCACCGTCGGCGTCGGCGACATCAGCGACCCACCAAGTGCGACAACGCTTTTGATGTGATTCCCACCACACCGCACGCCGACGATTCACAGGGAACTCGCAGCGCCAATTGCTTGCTGTAGGGAATAAGATTAGCTTCGCTAACGTAGTTTCCTTCGTGCGGCTTTACGCACTGAACTTCCGCTATTGCACAGAGGACCAGATGACCACCGAAACACGCGAAGACCGATTCACCGCCCGCATCGAAAACCTGTACGCGACCGACCCGCAGTTCGCCGCCGCCCAGCCAAGTGCCGAGGTCAGCGCCGCGGCGTCGGCTCCAGGTGTACGCCTGCCACAGACCGTGCAGACCGTACTGACGGGTTATGCCGACCGTCCCGCGCTCGGGCAGCGCGCCGTCGAATTCACCACCGACCCCCAGACCGGGCGCACCGGCTTCACACTGCTGCCCCGTTTCGAGACCATCACCTACGGCCGCCTGTGGAACCGCGTCGCCGCTCTGGCCGCCGCGCTGCACGAGCAGCCGGTCTCCCCCGGCGACCGCGTCGCCATCCTGGGTTTCACCAGCGTGGACTACACCACCATCGACACCGCGCTGACACAGCTCGGAGCTGTCGGGGTGCCCCTGCAGACCAGCGCGCCCGTGACCCAACTGCAGCCGATCATCGCCGAGACCGAACCATCGCTGATCGCGTCGAGTGTGGATTACCTCGACGACGCCGTCGAACTCATCCTCACCGGCCCCGCCCCGGCGCGGCTCTTGGTGTTCGACCTGCACTCCGAGGTCGACGACCATCGCGACGCACTGGCGGCGGCCACCCGCCGCCTCACCGAGGCCGGCAGCACCGCCGTCGTCGAGACGCTGGACGACGCGCTGGCGCGGGGCAACGGCGCCCCGTCGCCGGCCGCGCTCGGCCCGGGGGACAATCCACTGGCCTTGCTGATCTACACCTCGGGCAGCACCGGCGCCCCCAAGGGCGCGATGTACCCCGAGGACAAGGTCGCCAACATGTGGCGCGCCGCGGCCAACAGCCACTGGGACGAACAGCAGGGCGTGCTGCCCGCCATCACGTTGAACTTCCTGCCGATGAGTCACGTCATGGGCCGAGGCGTCCTGTATGGGACGCTGGCCGGCGGCGGCACCGCGTACTTCGCCGCCCGTAGTGACCTCTCCACCTTCCTGGACGATCTCGCGCTGGCGCGCCCGACGCAGCTCAATTTCGTGCCCCGGATCTGGGACATGTTGTTCGGTGAATACTCCAGTCAGGTCGATCGCCGCCGTGCCACCGACGGCGCGGCCGCCGACGCCACCGTGCTCGCCGAACTGCGCCAGAACCTGCTCGGTGGCCGGTTCGTCACCGCGCTGACCGGCTCGGCCCCCATCTCCCCCGAACTCAAGACCTGGGTCGAGGAGCTGCTCGACATGCATCTGCTGGAGGGCTACGGCTCCACCGAGGCCGGTGCGGTGTTCGTCGACGGCCAGATCCGCCGGCCCCCGGTCATCGACTACAAGTTGGTCGACGTCCCCGAACTGGGTTACTTCCGATCCGATGTTCCGCATCCGCGCGGTGAGCTGCTGGTCAAATCCGAGCAGCTCTTCCCTGGTTACTACAAGCGCCCCGAAGTCACCGCCGCGATGTTCGACGAGGACGGCTTCTACCGGACCGGCGACATCGTCGCCGAACTCGGCCCCGATCAGGTGGTGTATGTCGACCGGCGCAACAATGTCCTGAAGCTGTCGCAAGGCGAGTTCGTCACCGTCTCCAAGCTCGAGTCGGTGTTCAACAACAGCTCGCTGATCCGCCAGATCTACATCTACGGCAACAGCGCCCGGCCCTACCTGCTGGCGGTTGTCGTGCCCAGCGAGGAAGCGCTGCAGCGCTTCGATCCGACCGAACTGAAGCCTGCCATCAGCGAGTCGCTCAAGGAGGCGGGCCGCGCCGGCGGTCTGCAGTCCTATGAGATCCCTCGCGACTTCCTGGTCGAGACAACGGCTTTCACTCTTGAGAACGGTCTGCTGACCGGCATCCGCAAGTTGGCGTGGCCACGGCTCAAGGAGCGCTACGGCGCCGCCCTGGAGCAGCTGTACATCGATCTGGCCGAAGGCCAGGCCAACGAGCTCAGCCAGCTGCGCCTCACCGGTGCGGACGCACCGGCACTGGAGTCCGTCAGCCGTGCCGCCGGCGCCCTGCTCGGTGTCGCCGCCGCCGACCTGCGCCCTGATGCCCACTTCTCCGACCTCGGCGGAGATTCGTTGTCGGCGTTGACATTCGCCAATCTGCTGCGCGAGGTCTTCGACGTCGACGTGCCCGTGGGCGTGATCGTCAGTCCGGCCACCGACCTGCAGGGTATCGCCGACTACGTCGAGGCCCAACGCAGCGGCGGCAGCATGCGGCCGACCTACGCATCCGTGCACGGCCGCGATGCCACGCAGGTGCGTGCAGCGGAGCTGACCCTCGACAAGTTCATCGACGCCAAGACTCTGGCGGGCGCGCCGGGACTGCCGGGCCCCAGCACGGAGATCCGCACGGTGCTGCTCACCGGCGCCACCGGCTTCCTGGGCCGCTACCTGGCGCTGGAATGGCTGGAGCGGATGAATCTCGTTGACGGCAAACTGATCTGCCTGGTGCGCGCCAAGGATGACGAGGCCGCCCGCGCCCGGCTGGACAGCACATTCGACAGCGGCGACCCCAAGCTGCTGGCCCACTACCGCGAGCTGGCCGCCGAACATCTCGAAGTGATCGCCGGCGACAAGGGCGAGGAGAATCTCGGACTGGACCAGCCGACGTGGCAGCGTCTGGCCGACACCGTCGACCTCATCGTCGACCCGGCCGCCCTGGTCAACCATGTGCTGCCCTACAGCGAGCTGTTCGGGCCCAATGCCGTCGGCACTGCCGAACTGATCCGGATCGCGGTCACCACCAAGATCAAGCCTTTCGTGTACGTGTCGACCATCGGTGTCGGAGCCGGCATCGAACCCGGCCGGTTCGTCGAGGACGCCGACATCCGGGTGATGAGTGCGACCCGCCGGGTCGACGACACCTACGCCAACGGTTACGGCAACAGCAAGTGGGCCGGTGAGGTGCTGCTGCGCGAGGCTCACGACCTCTGTGGCCTGCCGGTGTCGGTGTTCCGCTGCGACATGATCCTGGCCGACACCACCTATGCCGGTCAGCTGAACCTGCCTGACATGTTCACCCGCATGATGCTGTCGCTGGTGGCGACCGGCGTCGCCCCGTCGTCGTTCTACGAATTGGACGCCGACGGGCACCGGCAACGCGCGCACTACGACGGGCTGCCGGTCGAGTTCATCGCCGAGGCCATCTCGACGCTCGGTGAGCGGGTCGCCGCGGGATTCGAGACGTACCACGTGATGAATCCGTATGACGACGGCATCGGCATGGACGAGTTCGTCGACTGGTTGGTCGAGGCGGGCTATCCGATTCAGCGCATCGACGGTTACGGCGACTGGTTGGCCAGGTTCGAGACCACCCTGCGCGGGCTGCCCGACAAGCAGCGTCAGGCGTCGTTGCTGCCGCTGCTGCACAACTACCAGCACGCCGAGACGCCGGTGCGCGGCTCCATCGCGCCCACCGACCGGTTCCACACCGCGGTGCAGGATGCCAAGATCGGCCCCGACAAGGACATCCCGCACATCTGCGCGCCGATCATCGTCAAATACATCACCGACCTGCAGTTGCTCGGCCTGCTCTGAGCATCTGCACGCGAGGCGCCTGCCCCACTTCCTCCCGGGGCAGGCGCTTTGTGTTGCGGTGCGTCGGTATTTCTTGTTGCAGTGCTATGGTTTATAAACGCAATAACGCATCAGTAGTAAAACCGTAGCGCCTTGGAGGATCTCATGAACCAGCCCTACCCGCCGCGCCAGGAACCCCTGTTCCGGGTCCGGATCATGAAGCACGTGGGCTTGTTGATCGCCTGGTACAACACCACGACAACGGTGACCGGCACGTACGCGCAGTGCCAGGCCGCCATCACCGACGCCCAGCGGCACAACCTGGCCGTCGGATGGTGGAGTATCGCGTCGCTGTTGGCGTGGAACTGGATAGCGCTGGCCACCAACGCCTCGGCCCGCAAGACTCTGCAGCGGCAGGCGGCGCAAGCCTTCGGCCACCCGTCCATGTATCAGCAGGTGTACCCGATCGCCGGCTGATCTCCTACACCGCCTGCTCCTACACCGCGAGCAGACGCCAACTCGCACAGATCCGCCCAGGAATATGCGAGTACGCGTCTGCTCGGCGTCAGGCGAGCAGGCCGATCGCCACGAGCACGATGGCGATCACCGGGAACGTGCCCTGGGTGACCGCGGCCCTGGCCTTATCGGGTGACGACGCCAGCAGCACCACCGCGGCGGCCGCCATCGAGCCGACTCCCGCGAACACCAATGCAGCGCCGACGGCGTTGTGTCCCAACAGGATTGCGATGATTCCGATCGTCGTGACGACCGCCAGGAACAGGTTGTAGAACCCCTGGTTGAACGCCAGCAACTTGGTGGTCTCGGCTTCCTCGGGGCTGGTGCCGAACGTCGCGCGGGTACGCGGGGACGTCCAGGTCAGAGATTCCATCACGAAGATGTAGACGTGCAGGACCGCGGCCAGCGCGGCGAAGACCAGACCGGCGATCAGCATCGGGCGGTGACTCCTTCGGGTTGGCCGCACGCGCGGCATGTCGACCCTATTCGAAAAGACCCTGCTGCCCCAGACTGGCCGCGCGGGGTGGCGGTGTCATACCCAGGTGGGTCCAGGCCAGCGGGGTGGCCACCCGCCCGCGGGGGGTGCGCGCGATCATGCCGGCGCGCACCAGAAACGGTTCGCATACCTCCTCGACGGTGGTGGCTTCCTCGCCGACCGCCACCGCGAGCGTCGACACCCCCACCGGTCCCCCACCGAAACTGCGGGTCAGCGCCGACAGCACCGCACGGTCGAGGCGGTCGAGACCCAGTTCGTCGACGTCGTAGACCTCCAGCGCCGCCTTGGCGATGTCGCGGGTGATGATGCCGTCGGCGCGCACTTCGGCGTAATCACGGACCCGGCGCAGCAGGCGGTTGGCGATGCGGGGTGTGCCGCGGGAGCGCCGGGCGATCTCGGCCCCGGCCTCGCCACCGAGTTCGATGCCGAGAATGCCGGCCGACCGAGCCAGCACCCGCTCCAGTTCGGCGGGCTCGTAGAAGTCCATGTGCGCGGTGAACCCGAACCGGTCACGCAACGGGCCCGTCAGTGCGCCCGACCTCGTGGTGGCTCCGACCAGCGTGAAGGGAGCCACTTCAAGCGGGATCGACGTCGCCCCAGGGCCTTTGCCCACCACCACGTCGACCCGGAAGTCTTCCATCGCCAGATACAGCATTTCCTCGGCGGGGCGTGCGATGCGGTGGATCTCGTCGATGAACAACACATCGTGCTCGACGAGGTTGGACAGCATCGCGGCGAGATCGCCCGCCCGTTCCAGTGCCGGGCCGGACGTGACGCGCAACGACGAGCCGAGTTCGGCGGCGATGATCATCGCCAGTGACGTCTTGCCCAGCCCGGGCGGCCCCGACAGCAGGATGTGATCGGGCGTGCTACCCCGGTTCTTGGCTCCCTCGAGCACCAGTTGCAGTTGTTCGCGCACCCGGGGTTGACCGATGAACTCGCCGAGCGAGCGGGGTCGCAGGCTCGCGTCGATATCGCCCTCACCGACCGTCAGTGCCGGCGAGACATCGCGTTCCTCGTCGGTCTCGCCACCCGGGTCGTCAAAGCGGCTCATCGGTTCTTACCCAACAGATTCAGCGCGGAGCGCAGCGCGCTCGATGTGGTGGCGTCCTTGTCGAGCGCCAGCACCTTGTCGCAGGCCTCTTCGGCCTGTTTGACGGCAAAACCGAGGCCGACGAGCGCCTCGACGACCGGGCCGCGGACCGCATGGGCACCCACCGGCGCGACACCCGGGACGGTAGCGACCGCCCCGATCTTGTCGCGCAGTTCGAGGACCATGCGTTCGGCACCGCGTTTGCCGATCCCGGGAACCCGGGTCAGCGCCGCCACGTCACCGTCGGCCAGTGCGGCGCGCAACGTCGGCGCGTCGTAGACGGCCAGGGTCGCCAGCGCGATCTTGGGTCCCACCCCTGACACCCCGAGCAGCGTGCTGAACAGGTCCCGCGCATCGGAATCGGCGAAACCGTACAACGTCATCGAATCCTCGCGGACGATCATCGCCGTGATGAGCCGCGCCTCGGTACCGCGCCGCAATGTCGCCAGCGTCGACGGCGTGGCCATCACCTTGTAACCGACCCCGGCGGCCTCGACCACCGCATGGTCGAGCGCGATGTCGACGACCTCACCACGCACCGACGCGATCATCGGGTCGCCTTTGCCTTCGCCTTGAGGGTGGCCTGGTATCTGCGCCGTTGCTCGGCCGCCATGGCCTCGGCCTTGGCCATCCGTTCGATCATCGGTGCACGCCAGCAGTGACAGATGGCCAGCGCCAGCGCGTCGGCCGCGTCGGCGGGGGTCGGTTTGGCCTGCAGCGCAAGGATTTTGGTGACCATGGTGGTGACCTGCGCCTTGTCCGCCCGCCCGTTGCCGGTGACGGCGGCTTTGACCTCACTGGGGGTGTGGAAGTAGACGTCGATGTCACGTCGGGCCGCGGCCAGGGCGATCACACCGCCGGCCTGACCGGTACCCATCGCGGTGTTCGCATTCTGGTTGGAGAACACCCGCTCGATGGCCACGACATCGGGCTTGTGGGTGTCCATCCAGTACTCGACGGTGTCGCTGATCACCAGCAGCCGCTTCTGCAGCGGCTCGTCGGGCGGCGTGCGCACGACGTCGACATCGAGGGCTGTCACATGCCGGCCTCGGCCACTCTCGATCACCGACAAACCGCAGCGCGTCAGCCCGGGATCGACTCCCATCACGCGCACTCGTCCACCCTTCGTCCCGAACAGCTGTTCGATACCCTAGCGCGAGCGGCGGACAGGTCCGCTCAGGGACACGCTCACATCAGGAACTCTCCTCCGCGGCGTCGGGCAGGGCCACCGCGGCATAGCGTTCGACGAAACCCTCTCCGTCACATCCGTGGTAGGTGCAGACGCGGCCCTCGAGATCGATGGCCCATCGCACCACACCCGCCCGCCAGGCCGCCGCCGCGAATTCGGGGAAGCTGGTCCGCCCGGCCTGATCGGCGCGCAGCGCGGCGATCAGTGCCGCCTCGTCGAACGACGGCACCTCGGCCGCGCCCGTCAACAATGGCACACCCTGCTCGACGACGGGCCCGAGCTGGGTCCAGTACGTGCTCTGCATCGACGGCAACTGCCATTCGTTACGCCGCACGCCGGCCTGTCGCATCGCCTCCGCCAGGTACGGAAACCCGGCTTCTGCAGGACGATTTGCGATTCCGCGCCGCTGGGCGGCGTGCAGGTTAGTGATCCGTTCGCTGACGTCATTGCTCGATCCCATATTGACAATATATAGTCGTATTGACAACACATTGTCAATTAGGGAGATGCGATGGCCCAGGATTTTCCGGCACTGGTCGCCGACGTCTACGAACTCGCGGGCGCCCTGCGCAGGCTCGGGGAGACCACCGCGGCCACCGAAGGCCAGACCCAGGCCCGATGGCAACTGCTGAGCGCGATCTCCACCGGCGACATGACGGTGCCCAGGGCCGCTCGCCGCCTGGGTGTGACCAGGCAGGCGGTCCAACGGGTGGCCAACGACCTCACGTCGGACGGGTTGACGCAGTTCGACGAGAATCCGGACCACCGCTCGTCACCACTGCTGACGCTGACCCCAAGCGGCGATGCCGTCCTGGCGGCCATCAACCGCCGCGCCGCGACCCAGAACCGGGTGCTGGCCCGCCGTATCGGGCCCGACACCCTGGCGGCACTGTCGGCAGGTGTCGGCGAACTGATCGACGCGGTCGACGGGCTCTGATCAGGATCGGCCGGCGACCGGCATCCGCGGACGCAGCTCGACACCGCGGTACTGCGCCCCGAGCGTACGGCCGGCGACCAGGAGCGGCTCGGTGCTGCGCAGCGTCCGGGCCAGCACGAACGCGCCCTCCAGCGCGCCGATCAGGGCTACCGCGACATCCCGGTCCTGCGGCTTTTCGAGGCCCCGCGCGGTGAAGTAGCCCGTCGCGCCGTCGAGCCAGCCGGCGAACACCGCCGCCGTGGTCTGGCGCAGCTCCTCGACGGTGTCGGCGACTTCGGCCGCCACCGAGGCGACGGGACACATGTTCGCGTATCCCATGGTGGCCATGTCCTCGGCGGCCTGTTCGAACGCCGCCGTGATGGCGTCACCCAGATCGGCGTGCGGGTCGATCAGGGCCGGGATCAGCATGCCGTACGCGGTGCCCGCGTTGATCAGCGCCTCGCGGGCGATCTGCACCTTCCCCTGCGGAAAGTGGTGGTACAGCGACCCGATGGGCGCGCCGGACGCGGCGACGATGTCCTTCATGCCGACGGCCGCATAGCCGCGGTGCCGCATCAGTTCGGCCGCCGCGGTCAGGATCGCCTCTTTCGTCGTCCTTGCCATCTCCGCCTCCTCCCGTCACACTAGAGCATACGTTCTAGAATCACCGTTCTAGTGGAGGATGAAGTGAATACCGTCGAGATTCCCGCCGGCACCATCGAATACCGCGACGCAGGCGACCCGGCCGGCCCGCCCGTGGTGCTGCTGCACGGGCTGCTGATGAACGACGCGCAGTGGGACCTCGTGCTGCCACTGCTGCCCAGCGGGTTTCGCTATGTACTGCCCGTGCTGCCGATCGGTGGTCACCGCGTGCCCATGCGCCCCGATGCCGACCTGACCATGCCCGGCATGGTCGGCATCGTCGCGGACATCCTCGATGCACTCGATCTGACCGACGTGACGCTGGTGGTCACGGACTGGGGCGGCCCGTTGTTCCTCACCGATGTCGGCCGCGACAAACGGGTCGCCCGAATGGTGATCTGTCCGTCCGAGGCGTTCGACAACTTCCCGCCGGGGCTGCCGGGCAAGATCACCTGGCTGGCCACGCGCACCACGGGGACCGTGAAACTGGCCATGCAACAGCTGCGGGTGCCGTGGTTGCGCCGCCGGTGGTTCATGTTCGGTCTGATGGCGAAAAATCCCATCCCGCAACCGATCATCGACAGGTGGATGGCGGCCGGCATCGCCGACCGGGCGATCCGGCGCGACCTGATCTCCTACGCCAGGACGAAGTTCGACAAGGCCGACCTGGTCCGCGCCACCAACCGGCTCGCGGAATTCGAGGGCGATGTCCTGGTGCTGTGGAGCCGCAACAGCGTGATGCCCGCGGCACACGCCCGACGATTGGCGGACCTGACCGGAGGGCGGCTGCGCTATGTCGACGATGCTCGGGTCCTGCTCATGCTCGACCAACCCGAGCAAACCGCCCGGGAGATCGGCACCTTCCTGACGGGCACCTGAGCGTGCGATCGGTGATACTGAACGGCACGTACAGTATCGAGATCCGAGGTGACGATGGCTCCCGGCCGGCCCCGCAGCGAGCAAACCAGGTCCGCCGTCGTGCGAGCGACCTCAGAACTGTTGCAGGAGATCGGCTTACGCGCCATGACGACGGAGCAGATCGCCGCCCGCAGCGGCGCCAGCAAGGCGACCATCTACAAGTGGTGGCCCAACAAGTACGGCGTCGCCATCGACGCGTTCCGCACCGAGTTGCTGGCCGACTCACCGGATCCGGACACCGGCTCGACGCGACAGGATCTGACGGTGTGGCTGCGCGGGCTGTGCCACTTCTACAGCGGGCCGAGCGGGCGCGTGTACGCCCAGTTGGTCGGTGAGGCGCAATTCGACCCCGAGGTCGCCGCGGAACTGCGCGACGGACTGGTCCAGTCTCGGCGGGCGCAACTGACCGCGATCTGGGACCGCGGCGTGGCGCGCGGCGAACTTCGCGCCGACGTCGACAGCGACACCGCCCTGGATCTGTTGATCGGCCCCGTCCTGTACCGCTTCGTCACCGGTCACTCGGCCGTGGATGACAGCGCCGCCGACACCATCATCGACACCGCGCTGCGTGGGCTGGCGCACTGACCGTTGCGGTGATCGATGTCACCGCGCAATGCGGACTACCCGACGGCCGCGGACCGCTGATTATTTCGAAACTGTACGTTCAGTTTTGAAGGAGAAACCCATGACCATCCGCATCCTCCGCATCGTGACTCCGGCACTCGCCGCCGGGGCGGCCGCGGCCGCGATCGCCGTCGCACCAGTCGCGTCTGCTGCCGATCAGTCTCATCTGGCCTGCAGCTATCAGACCCCCGGCAACAGCCAGTGTGAGACGCCGGGCAACGCCCAACTCACCGCCACTCCGCAGGACCTCCCCTACCAGCCGCAATACCCGTTCCTGCTCGGCGCACTCGTCATCGACCACCACGGCTCGAGCCACGGTATTCGCTGACGGCCGGGCACTCCTGTGAATGCCCTGTGAGACCCCCGGCCGGATGCGAGACTGCCCTGGAGACAGTTTCGAAGCCGGGGGGCTCACATGCGTCTGCACGACTATTTTGACTACCACGCGCGTGAGCAGCCGCAGGCGTGCTTCGCCGAGTTCGGTGACCGCTCCCTGAGCTGGGGGCAGGCCCGGTGCGAGGTGCACCGGATCGCCAACGGGCTGACCCGCTCCGGCGTGCGCCCCGGTGAGCGTGTTGCCGTGCTGGCCAAGAACTGCATCGAGTACGCGCTGTTCTATTACGCCGCAGCGAAATCCGGTGCAGTGCCGGTGCCGCTCAATTACCGTCTCACGGCGCCGGAGTGGCGCGTCATCCTCGACGATGCCGGGCCGGTGCTGCTGATCGCCCGCGGCGATCTGGTGGACGCCGTGGCGGCGCTGCGAACCGCACAGCCGGGGATCCGCACCTGGGTGGCCCTCGATGCCCGGGCCCCCGAAGGATGGGTCGCTTACCCCGACTGGCTTGCCGATTCACCCGACTCCGCACCCGCGCACGTGGCCGCACCCGACGATGACGCCTACCAGATGTACACCAGTGGCACGACCGGCAGGCCCAAGGGGGCGGTGGTGACGCATGCCGCGGCCTGCGCCAACGCCGACCAGGTCAACGCGACCGTCCGATTGAACCCGGAGGACCGTTTCCTGCTCAGTGCGCCGATGTACCACGCCGCGGCAGGTATCAATCTGCTTGTCGTCGTGCGCCAAGGCGCAACGCTGGTCATCATGGAGGACTTCGACCCCGTGGCGGTGGTGGATGCGTTGTCGACTCGGCGCATCACCGCGACGGTGTTGGTGCCGGCCATGATCCAGGCCTGCCTTGTGCAAGCGCCCGACGCCGCCGAGCGCTCGTACCCGACGCTGCGCTACATCGCCTACGGCGCCTCACCGATCGCCGTCGAGACCCTGCGGCACGCGATGGATGTCTTCGGCTGCGATTTCATCCAAGGCTTCGGAATGACTGAATGCACAGCTGTCGCAACGGTATTGACGTTCGACGACCACCGTCGCGCCATGGCAGGCGAACCTGGGCTGCTGCTGTCAGCCGGTCGGCCGCTACCGGGCACCGACGTCAGGGTGGTCGACCCCGACGACCATGACCTCGGCGTCGGCGACATCGGCGAGGTGCTGGTGCGCGGTCCGCAGGTGATGAAGGGCTACTGGGGCCTGCCCGAAGCCACCGAACGCACGCTGGCCGGCGGCTGGCTGCACACCGGAGATGCCGGGCGGCTGGACGCCGACGGATACCTCTACGTCGAGGACCGGATCAAGGACATGATCGTCTCCGGCGGCGAGAACATCTATCCGCGCGAGGTGGAGAACGCCCTGTTCGACCATCCCGCGATCGCCGATGCCGCCGTCATCGGCATTCCCGACGAACAGTGGGGTGAGACGGTCAAGGCGGTGGTGGTGCTACGGGGTGGGCACGAGGTCGACGAGGTAGGGCTCATCGAGTTCTGCCGGATCCGGCTCGCCGGGTTCAAATGCCCCCGGTCGATCGACGTCGTCGCCGAATTGCCCCGCAACCCGAGCGGCAAAGTCCTGAAAAAGGAGCTCCGCGAGCCGTACTGGCGAGGGCACCGCCGCCGGGTGGGCTGACCTAGTCTTCGTCGAGTTGCGCCGCCACGTCGTCGGGGATGTCGACGTTGGAGTAGACGTCCTGGACGTCGTCGCTGTCCTCGAGCGCATCGATGAGCTTCAGCACCTTGCGCGCGCCGTCGAGGTCGACGGGCACCGAGACCGACGGCTGGAAACTCGCCTCGGCCGAGTCGTAGTCGATGCCGGCGTCCTGCAGGGCGGTCCGCACGGCCACCAGGTCGGTGGGTTCGGAGATGATCTCGAAAGAGTCGCCGAGGTCGTTGACTTCCTCGGCGCCCGCTTCGAGCACCGCGAGCAGCAGATCGTCTTCGGAAAGGCCGTTCTTCTCGAGCGTCACCACACCCTTGCGCGAGAACAGGTAGGACACCGAGCCGGGATCGGCCATGTTGCCACCGTTACGGGTCATCGCGACGCGCACCTCACCAGCCGCACGGTTGCGGTTGTCGGTCAGGCATTCGATGAGCACCGCGACACCGTTGGGTCCGTACCCCTCGTACATGATGGTCTGCCAGTCGGCGCCGCCGGCTTCTTCACCGGCGCCGCGCTTACGGGCGCGTTCGATGTTGTCGTTGGGCACCGACGTCTTCTTGGCCTTCTGGATCGCGTCATAGAGCGTCGGGTTGCCGGCCGGGTCACCGCCGCCAGTACGGGCCGCGACCTCGATGTTCTTGATCAGTCGGGCAAATTCCTTGCCGCGGCGCGCGTCCTTGACGGCCTTCTGATGCTTGGTGGTGGCCCACTTGGAATGGCCGCTCATGCAGGTACTACCTCTTTCATAAACCGCGGACCTCTTTCATAAACAGCGGACGCCGAGCCGGCGCCAAAGTCCGACCAACCAGTCTACGTGGACGTTTATGACCTAACGAACCGCGTCGAGCATGTCGACGAACAGGGCATGCACGCGACGGTCACCGGTCATCTCAGGGTGGAACGACGTGGCCAGCACCGAACCATGACGTACCGCGACAATGTGGTCCTCGGCCTGCGCCAGCACCTCGACACCCGGACCGACGCGTTCGACCCACGGTGCCCGGATGAACACCGCGTGCACCACACCGTCGACACCGGTGAAGTCGAGGTCGGCCTCGAATGAGTCCACCTGGCGACCGAAAGCGTTGCGGCGCACCGTCATGTCGATGCCACGCAGCGGCAGGGCCTCGCGGCCGGGGGCACCGGCGTCGAGGATCTCAGAAGCCAGCAGGATCATGCCCGCGCACGACCCGTAGGCGGGCATCCCGTCGGCCAGCCGGGTGCGCAGCGGTTCGAGCAGGTCGAACTCGCGCAGCAGCAGACTCATCGCGGTGGACTCCCCACCGGGGATGACGAGGCCGTCGACGCTGTCGAGTTCGGCGCGCCGGCGCACCGTCGTGGCATCGGCACCCGCCGCGCGCAGGGCGGCCAGATGTTCGCGGGTGTCGCCCTGGAGGGCGAGCACTCCGACCCGGGGCGCGCTCACCGTGCGGTTTCGGGTTGCGGGGTCTCGGCGCCCCGAAAGTCGCGCTGGTAGCGGGTCAAGCCCTCCTGCATCACCGCGGCAACCATCTCGCCGTACTGGTTGAACAGCTTGCCCTGGGTCAGGGACCGGCCCCCACACGCCGACGGTGATGACTGGTCGTACAGCAACCACTCGTCGGCGCGGAACGGACGCATGAACCACATGGCGTGATCCCTGTCTCTTATACACATCTCCGAGCCCACGAGACTAAGGCGAATCGCG
>CAMFLL010000038.1 GCA_945957405.1 uncultured Mycolicibacterium sp.
GTCGGCGAGGGCGGCTACCAGGTCGGCAACTTCCCAGGTTTGTGGACCGAGTGGAACGGGAAGTATCGCGACACTGTGCGTGATTACTGGCGGGGCGAGCCCGCAACCCTGGGCGAATTCGCGTCCCGGCTCACCGGGTCGTCGGACCTGTATGAGGCGACCGGCCGCAGGCCGGGCGCCAGCATCAATTTCGTGACAGCCCACGACGGATTCACGTTGACCGACCTGGTGTCCTACAACGAGAAACACAACAAAGCCAACGGCGAAGAGAACCGCGACGGCGAAAGCCACAACCGGTCGTGGAACTGCGGTGTCGAAGGCCCCACCGACGATCCCGAGATTCTGGCCCTGCGCGCAAAACAGATGCGCAACATCATGGCGACGCTGATGCTCAGCCAGGGCACTCCGATGGTCAGCCACGGTGACGAGATCGGGCGAACCCAGTTGGGCAACAACAACGTCTACTGCCAGGACTCGCCGATCTCCTGGATGGACTGGACGCTGTGCCAGACCAATGCAGACCTGCTGGCCTTCGTGCGTCGCGCGACAGGGCTGCGCAAGGCCCACCCGGTGTTCCGCCGCAGGCGGTTCTTCGAGGGCAAGCCCATCCGCACCGGTGACCAGGTCCGCGACATCTCGTGGCTGACCACGGCCGGGCAGGAGATGACGCCGGAAGACTGGGGTTCGGGATTCGGCAAGTGTGTGGCGGTATTCCTCAACGGTGAGGCGATCCCCACCCCGGACGCGCGCGGCGAGCGCATTGTCGACGACTCGTTCCTGTTGTGTTTCAACGCCCACGACGAGGCCGTCGACTTCGTCGCCCCCGACAGCGGTTACGCCCAGGAGTGGTCCGGCGAACTGGACACCGACGTCATGACCGGCGTGAGCGACCGCGTGGTGAAAGCCGGTGAGAAGATCTCGCTCGAGCCACGTTCCGTCGTCGTACTGCGGAAGACCGCCTGACACATGGGCTTTCCCGTCATCGCGACCTATCGGCTGCAACTGCGTGGCCCCGACAGTGGTCAGTCGTTCACCTTCTCCGACGCCGAGGAGCTGGTGCCCTATCTCGCCGAACTGGGCGTCTCGCACCTCTACCTGTCCCCCATCCTGACCCCGGTGCACGGGTCGGCGCACGGCTATGACGTGGCAGACCCGACGACGGTATCGGCCGAACTGGGCGGCCCCGACGGCCTGGCCCGGTTGTGCTCGGCAGCTCACCGCGACGGTCTCGGCGTGATCGTCGACATCGTCCCCAACCATGTCGGGGTCGACCAGCCCCGGCAGAACCGGTGGTGGTGGGACGTCCTGCAACACGGCCGCGACTCGCGTTACGCCGGCTACTTCGACATCGACTGGACGTTGGACCCGGACGGCCGAATCATCCTGCCGGTGTTGGGATCCGACGATGACACGGCGGCCCTGGAGGTCGACGGCGACGAACTGCGGCTGGGCGACCTGGCCTTCCCCATCGCGCCGGGTACCGCCGACGGCGCATCGGGTTCCGACGTCCACGATCGCCAGCACTACCGGCTCGTCGGCTGGCGCAACGGTGTGTGCGGCTATCGCCGATTCTTCTCCATCACGTCGCTGGCGGGTCTGCGGCAGGAGGACCGGGACGTCTTCGACGCCAGCCACGCCGAGGTGAAACGCTGGTTCGACGAAGGTCTGGTCGACGGGGTGCGCATCGATCACCCCGACGGGTTGTCCGATCCCGGGGGCTACCTGGACTATCTGCGTGACGCGGTGGGCCGGCACGCCTACGTCGTGATCGAGAAGATCCTGGCGCCCGACGAGGCACTGGAGCCGACCCTGCCCGTCGACGGCACCACCGGTTACGACGTGTTGCGTGAGATCGGCGGCCTGTTCGTCGACCCCACGGGCGAACCGGCGCTGACGGCCCTGGCCGACTCGGCGGGATTCCGGCACGAGCAGATCGCCGCCCTGACAGCCGATCTCAAGACGGTGTCGGCCACCGAGACGCTGGCCAGCGAACTGAATCGCCTGCGTCGCAGCATTGTGGCCGCCGTCGGTACCGATGATCCCGAGCTGCCCGCGGCGATCGCGGCCCTGCTGACCCAGATCGGCGTGTACCGGTGCGACTATCCGGGGTTGTCGGCCATGATGTCGACCGCGATCGCGCAGACCGCCGCGCAGCGGCCCGAACTCGACCCGGCACTCGGCGTGCTCTCCGCGGCACTCGACGCCGACGAGCCGGCGGTCCGCATCCAGCAGCTGTGCGGCGCCGTGACCGCCAAGTCGGTCGAGGACTGTCTGTTCTACCGCGACGCACGCCTGGTGTCGCTCAACGAGGTCGGCGGCGAGCCGGAGCGCTTCGGTGTCAGTGCGGCCGAATTCCACCACAGCGCGGCCGTCCGGGCGCTGCGTTGGCCCCGCGCGATGACGACCCTGACCACGCACGACACCAAGCGCGGCGAGGATGTACGCGCGCGCATCGGCGTGCTGTCCCAGGTGCCGAGTCTGTGGACGGAGCTGGTGGCCGGCTGGGAACAGCTGACCCCCTCCCCCGACGCCGGCACCGGATTGTTCTTGTGGCAGAACATGTTCGGCGTCTGGCCCGGTGACGGCCGGCTCGACGACGCATTCCGCGGGCGGGTGCACGCCTACGCCGAGAAGGCGATCCGTGAGGCAGGCGTACGCACGTCGTGGAACGAACCCGATGACGAGTTCGAAGGCGCCGTCCACGCCTGGCTGGACAGTGTGTTCGACGGACCGGTGGGCACCGAGATGTCGGCCCTGGTGACCCGCCTGCAGGAGCATGCCCACAGCGACGCGCTGGGCCAGAAACTGTTGGCCCTCACGGTGCCCGGCGTCCCCGATGTGTACCAGGGCACCGAACTCTGGGAGGACAGCCTGGTCGACCCGGACAACCGCCGCCCGGTCGACTACGCGCGGCGGCGTGCCGAACTGGCCGCGCAGCAACACCCCAAGCTGAGAGTGGTGCGCGCCGCACTGCAGCTGCGCCGCAAGCGCCCGGAACTCTTCCTGTCCGGCTCGTATGCGCCGCTGCTGGCCGCCGGCGCGGCCGCGGCCCACCTGGTGGGCTTCCGGCGCGGCGCGGACGTTGTGGTGGCCGTGAGCCGATGGACCGTCACGCTCGCCGAAAATGGTTGGGATGACACAGCGTTGACCCTTCCTGAGGGAACCTGGACGGACCGCCTGACCGGTACGGAGTTCACCGCAACGGTGCCGGCCGCGCGGCTGTTCGCCGATCTGCCCGTGACACTGCTGGAGCGCGCCGATGCCTGAGCACCAGTTCGCGGTGTGGGCGCCGCGGCCTGCGCGTGTCCGCCTCGATGTCGACGGCGCGCTGCATCCGATGGAACGCACCGACGGCGGATGGTGGCGGGCACTCGTCGACGCCGCGCCCGACGCCCGGTACGGGTTCGTCCTGGACGACGATCCGACGGTGTATCCCGATCCCCGTTCACCCCGCCAACCCGACGGGGTGCACGAGCGGTCGGCACTGTGGGATCCGTCGGCGGTGACGTGGAGCGACACCGACTGGGCGGGGCGTTCGATCGAGGGGGCGGTGATCTACGAGCTGCACATCGGCACCTTCACGGCGGCGGGCACCTTCGACTCCGCCATCGAGAAACTCGATCAGCTGGTGGACCTCGGCGTCGACTTCGTGGAACTGATGCCGGTCAACGCCTTCGGCGGCGCGCACGGGTGGGGTTACGACGGTGTGCTGTGGTATGCGGTGCACGAACCCTACGGCGGTCCCGACGGTCTGACCCGTCTGGTCGACGCCTGCCACCGCCGGGGCCTGGGCGTGCTGGTCGACGCGGTGTTCAACCATCTCGGTCCGTCGGGTAACTACCTGCCGAAGTTCGGGCCGTACCTGTCGACGGGCAGCAACCCGTGGGGTGAAGGCATCAACATCGCCGATGCCGATTCCGATGAGGTCCGAAACTTCATCATCGGGTGTGCGCTGAGGTGGATGCGCGACTTCCACGTCGACGGCCTGCGCCTCGATGCCGTGCACGCCATGGTCGACACCACCGCGTTTCACATTCTCGAGGAATTGTCTTCTGAAACCGATTCACTGTCTTCGCAATTGGGCCGGCCGCTGTCGCTGATCGCCGAGAGTGACCGGAACGACCCGAGGTTCATCACGCCGCGGTCGGCGTCGGGTTACGGGATGACCGCACAGTGGGATGACGACATCCACCACGCGCTGCACACCGCCGTCTCCGGTGAACGGCAGGGCTACTACTCGGACTTCGGCTCGTTGCAGGCGTTGGCAGTGACCTTGCAGCACGGCTACTTTCACGCCGGTACGTACTCGTCGTTCCGGCACCGCCGCCACGGCCGCCCCCTGGACACCGCCGCCATCCCCGGCTACCGGCTGCTGGCCTACACCAGCACGCACGATCAGGTGGGGAACCGCGCCCTCGGCGACCGCCCGACGGCGTACCTGACCGCCGGTCAGTTGGCGGTCAGCGCCGCACTGGCGCTGTTGACACCGTTCACGGCGATGCTCTTCATGGGTGAGGAGTGGGCCGCGTCCACCCCGTTCCAGTTCTTCAGCGCCCACGAGGATCCCGACCTGGCCGACGCCGTCCGCACCGGCCGCAGGGCCGAGTTCGCCGATCATGGCTGGGACGCCGATGACGTACCCGACCCGCAGGACCCGGAGACTTTCCTGCGCAGCAAGCTCGACTGGGATGAGCGCGACACCGGCGGGCATGCCCGGATGTTGGCGCTCTACCGCGACCTGATCGCGCTGCGCCGCACCGAACCGGATCTACAGGATTTCCGTCTCGATCATCTCGGTGTCGACTACAGCGAGGCGGACCGCTGGATCGTGCTGCGTCGGGGCACCCTGGCGATCGCCTGCAATCTCGGGCCGGACGCCGTGGCGGTGCCGGTCACCGGTGAGGTCGTGATGGCCTGGGAGACACCGCAGGTCGGCGCGCAGGACACCACTCTGGCCGGACAGTCCTTCGCCGTCCTGCGCACCTGAGCCCGGATCAGGCCGTGGGCTCGTAGCTGCAGATCGCCTCGACCTTGTCGGCGGACTTGCTGTTCGGGTCGAACTCGTAGCCGAGCCATTCCCTGGCCAGCCGGCGTGCCAGCTCCAGGCCGATGACCCGTTGGCCGACACAGAGCACCTGGGCGTTGTTGGACAGCACCGAACGCTCGACGGAGAAACTGTCGTGTGCCGTCACCGCGCGGATCCCGGGCACCTTGTTGGCACTGATCGCGACGCCGAGACCGGTGCCGCACACCAGCAGTGCACGGTCGGCCTTGCCTTCGGCGACCAGGCGGGCCGCCGCGACAGCGACGTGCGGGTAGGCGGTGTCCTCGTCGGAACCCACACCGACATCGGTGACCTCGCTGACCCGGTCGTCGGCGCGCAGATCACCCTTGAGCGCCTCCTTGTACTCGTATCCGGCGTCATCCGAGCCGACGACGATGCGCAATCCGGCTGGCATTGTTCAGTCCCCTTTCGTGCTGAGCGCGAATGTTTCGGCCACGGTCTGCGCACACATCGCCAGTGATGTGGCACCCGCATCGGGTGTGCCGATGCTGCGTTCGGCCAGTGGGCGCGCTCGGCCCACCTTGGGACGCAGGTCGGCGGTGTTCTTGGCGGCCTCCGTCGCGACGTCGGCCGCGGTGCGCCAGGCATCCTGCCACCGCTGGCCGTCGTCGACGCGACGCTGAAGTTCCTCGACGAACGGCAGCAGCGCGTCGAGCATGGTCTTGTCGCCGGGCGACGCGCCGCCGAGTTGGATCAACGCGTCGTAGCCGTCGCGCATGCCCGCGGCGACAGTGGCCGACTCGGGCCGCCCGGTGTCGCCGAGCCGCGCTCCGAGCGCCGACAGCAGCGCACCCCACAACACCCCGGACGTGCCACCGGCCTTGGCGGCCCATTCCTTGCCCGCCGCACTCAGCACGGACCCCTGGCCCGCGCCCTCGTCGGCGGCGCGCTGGGCGGCCTGGCGGGCCGCCGAGGAGCCCTTGACCATGCCGCGGCCGTGATCGCCGTCGCCCGCCACGGCATCGATGCGGCCCAGTTCGTCTTCGGCCCCGGCCAGCATGTCGGCCATGGCGGCGATGGCACGCGCGATCACCTGTCCACCGCGGCGACCGTCCTCATCGGACAGGTCGGCGAGCGCGGGAGTGTCGACGGCGGCGTCACCGGCGGCATCGGTGCGCAGTTCCTCGCCGGTCTCCGCGGCGGCTGCCCCCTTGCGGTAGGCGGGGCTGTCCGCCGGTGCGGTCCAGTACCTTTCGAGTTCCTCGTCGAGCCACATCACCGTCAGCGAACAGCCGGCCATGTCGAGGCTGGTGACCAGTTCGCCGACCTCCGGCTCGATGATCTCGAAACCCCGCTCGCGCAGCAGGCGCGCGGCGGTCCCCCAGACCACGAACAGTTCCTCGTACTTGGTGCGGCCGAGACCGTTGAGGATGACGGCGATCCGCGTGGAGCTGTTCTCCGGATTGTCGGCGAGCACACCCTCGACCAGGGTGCGGGCCAGATCCTCGGCCGTCGGCATCGGCTCGTCGGCCACACCGGGTTCCCCGTGGATGCCCAGTCCCACGCCCATCTGGCCGTCGGGGACCGTGAACAGCGGATGGTCGGCACCGGGCATGGTGCAGCCGTCGAACGCCACCCCGAGTGTGCGGGTGGCGGCGTTGGACGCCTCGGCCACCCGGATCACCCCGGCCAGGTCGAGACCATCCTCGGCGGCGGCGCTGGCGCACTTGAAAACCGTGAAATCGCCGGCGATCCCACGCCGCTTGGCTTCCTCACCCTTGGGTGCGCTGGCAACGTCGTCGGTGACCGCGAAATAGTGCGCGTCGATCCCCTCACTGCGCAATTGTGTGACGGCCAGGCCGAAGTTCATCACGTCGCCGGCGTAGTTGCCGGTGGTCAGCAGCACGCCGGCGTCACCGTGGGCGGCGCGGGCCACCGACGCGGCCTCCTCGGCCGACGGTGAGGTGAAGATGTTGCCGACGACGGCGCCGTCGGCGAAACCGAAGCCGACGGTGCCGCAGAAGGCCGGATAGTGCCCCGATCCGCCGCCGATGACAACGGCGACCTTGCCGGGGCGTGTCTTGTGCGCCCTGACCACGCCGCCGGGCACGCCGGCGACGTAGCGGCGGTTGGCGTCGAGGAAGCCGACCAGCATGTCCTCGGTGAATCGGGCCGGGTCGTTGAAGAGCTTGGTCATCGCAGTCGGTCTCCACTGTCGGCGTCGAACAGGTACACCCGTTCCGGGGCGGCCGTGATGGTCACCCGCTGCTCCGTATCGTAGGTCTCCTCGGCCGGCGTCTGAACCACGATGCCCTCTTCGATACCCGCCACGGTGCTGGTGGCCAGACCGAACTCGAGCAGGTGCTCGAAGTACGCCACCGTCCCGGAGATCCCCGTTTCACCGTCACCGAGCGCGCAGTCCTGTGGCCGGATCCCGACCTTGACGGCAGCCCCGTCGGCGACCCCGTCGACCGACACCGCTGTGTCGAGACGGCCTGCACCGGAACCGATCTCGACACGTACCCGACCATCGGCGACCCTCACCACGCCGGGCAGCACGTTGATCTGCGGTTCGCCGACGAACTCCGCCACGAACAGATTCGCCGGATCGTCGAACACCTCATCGGGGGTGCCGAACTGCTGGACGATGCCCCCGTCCATCACGGCCAGGCGATCGGCCAGCGACAACGCCTCGACCTGATCGTGGGTGACGACGATGGTGGTGTAGCCGAACTCGCGCTGAAGCACTTTCAGCTCGCGGCGCACGCGCTGGCGCGCCGAGGCGTCGAGGTGGCTCAGCGGTTCGTCGAGCAGCAGCACCGGTGGGTTGCGCACCAGCGCCCGCGCCAGCGCGACCCGCTGTTTCTGACCGCTGGACAGCCCCGCGGGGCGCAGGTCGAGCAGATCGTTCATCTCCAACCGGTCGCAGATCGACGACACCATCTGCTCGGCGCCCTTGACCTTGCGGGCCTTCAATCCGTACAGCAGGTTGTCGCGGATCGACATCGGCGGGTACAGCGCATAACTCTCGAAACCGACGCCGATACCGCGTTTGGCGGCAGGCAACTGCGAGATCTCCCGGTCACCGATCTTGATCGACCCGCTGGTGACGGTCTCAAGGCCGGCGATCATGCGCAGCGTCGTGGTTTTACCGCAGCCGGACGGGCCGAGCAGGGCCACCAGTTCGCCCGGCTCGATCTCGAGGTTGATGCCCTTGACGGCAGTCACCTTGTCCCGGCCACTCGACGAGTAGGTCTTGACCAGGTCGGACAGGGTCAGGCTCTGGGCCGTGGCCGTCGACCCGGTGGTGCGGGGGGCTTCTGCGGTGACGCTCACTGTGCTGCCTCCTGTGCTGATGCCAAGGTCTTGTCGTGGCCGGCGCCGAGGCGCCGGGTGTCACCGTCGCCGGCGGCGAAGACGTGCACATCGGAGTCGGCGATGCGCAGCGTGACGTTGTCACCCTCACCGACGCCGTGCCGACCCGATGTGAGCGCGATCAGTTGCGCGCCGCCGACGTCGACGGTGAGCTCGATGTTGCGGCCCAGACGCTCGGCGAGCACCACGCGGCCGCGCAACGTGCCCTCCCGGCTGGTGACGTGGAGATCGCACGGACGCAGTCCGACCCGCACCCGGTCGCCCCTGTCACACCCCGCGTCGGCGGGGATGGCGACGTCGATCGAACCGTCACCGAGCCGGATCCGCCCGTCGTCGACGACACCGTCGAGGATGTTGATCTCCGGCTGGCCCAGTGACCGGGCGACGAAGGTGTCGGCCGGGCGCCGCCAGATCTCGTCGGGGGTACCGATCTGCATCAGCTTGCCTTCGCGCATCACCGCGATGCGGTCCCCCAGCGCCAACGCCTCCTGGTAGTCGTGGGTGACGTAGACGGTGGTGGTGTTCGACATGCCACCCAGCTGTTTGAGTTCGGCACGCATGGCGGCCCGCAACTTGGCGTCGAGGTGGCTCAGCGGCTCGTCGAGCAGGTAGATGTCGGCGGGCCGGACCAGTACCCGGCCCAGTGCCACGCGCTGGCGCTGGCCGTTGGACAGCTCGCGGGGCAGGCGCTTCTGCAGGTGGTTGATGCCCAGTGTGGTGGTCACCTGGTCGATCCGCTCGGCCTGCTGGGTTGCCGAATACTTGCCCGTCCGACCGGATTTGAGCGGTGAGGCGAGGTTCTCGGCGACCGTCTTCTGCGGGTAGAGCGCATAACTCTCGAAGGCCATGGCGACATTGCGGTGGTACGGCTCCACCATGGTCATGTCCACCCCGCCGATGGCCACCGAACCGGAGTCGATGTCCACCAGACCGGCGATCGACTTCAGTGTGGTGGTCTTGCCCGCGCCGGACGGGCCGAGGATCACGAAGAACTCGCCGTCGGCGATGTCGACCGACATCCCGTCGACCGCCGTGACCTTTCCGTACGACTTGTGCAGGTCTTTGACCGAAACCGTGGCCATCAGGCTTTCACCGCCCCGAACGACAGGCCCCGCACCAGGTACCGCTGAATGGTGAGCGCGAGGACGAGTGGAGGCAGTGCGGCGATGATGGCCGCGGCTGCCGTGAGGTTGTAGTACGCCTGACCGCCGCCACCGAGGAACTTGGTGATCGCGACGGTCACCGTGCCGGCATTGCTGTCGGCGAGGATCAGCGGGAACACGTAGTTGTTCCACGCGAAGATGAAGGCCAGCAGCGCCGCCGCGGCGATGCCGGGCCGCACGATCGGCAGCGCCACCATCACGAAAGCCCTTGTGCGGGTGTAACCGTCGAGCAGGGCGGCCTGTTCGAGATCCTCGGGTAGGTCCTGGAAGTAGGACCGCAGGATCCAGACCACCAGCGGCATGGTGACCAGTTGCAGCACCCAGATCATGCCGACCTTGGTGTCGAATAGCCCGATCTGGTTGTAGATCACGAACAGCGGCACGATCACCATCAACTCCGGCGCGAACCGGAAGGACAGCATCTGGAACATCAGGTCATTGGAACCCTTGTACTGCCAGCGGCCCGCGGCGTAGGCCGCCGGGATGCCGATCACCAACGAAACAATCACGGCACCACCGCAGTTCAGCAGGCTGGTCAGCAGCGACGCCTTGAAGTCGACGCTGGTCATCTGGGTCCCCTTGTCGGAGAGCACCGTGGCGAAGTTCGACCATGTCGGGCTGAACTGGAAATAGGTGGTGGTCTGCTGTTCGGCGTTCTTCAGGGCCAGCATCAGCATCCAGAAGATCGGGAACAGCGAGAAGATGAACCAGAAGATCAGGCCGACGTCGGCGGCCACCGCGCCGATGGACCAGCGCTTCTGTCCTGGCAGCAATTCTGCTCTGGAGAGATTCAGTGCCATGTCAGGACTCCGCTCCGGCAGCGCGACGCTGCGCCTTTCCGAGCACGCTCACCAGGTAGCGCGCCGTGATGAACACGATGATCCACAGCAGCAGCATGTACGTGCTGCCGCGGGAGTAATCGAGGTTGATGATCGAATCCTCGAACGCCCCGATCTGCAGCGTGCGGGTGGCGACACCCGGGCCGCCGGCGGTCAGCACGTAGATGTGGTCGAACACCTTGAGGTTGTCCATGAACCGGAAGATGACGGCGACCAGGATGTAGGGCCACAGCATCGGCAGCATGAGCTTGCGGAACATGTAGAACCAGTTGGCGCCGTCCACCTCGGAGGCCTCGAACGGCTCCTTGGGCAGTGATCGGATACCGGCGAGGACCAGGATCGCGACGAACGGGGTGAAGATCCAGATGTCAACCAGGATCACCGAGAACAACGCGTTGTTGGCCGACAGCCAGTCGAATGTGTTACCCAGTCCCAGAACGTGATTGAGGATACCGAACTGCGGGTTGAACATCAGCTTCCAGATCACGCCCGCGATCACCGGGGCGATCATCAGCGGCAGGATGAGCACCTTCTCGAAGATCTTGCCGATGATGCTGGACCGGTTGAGCAGCAGCGCCAGACCCACCCCGAGCACCGTCTCGATCGCCGTGGCCGCCACCGCGAAGATCGCGGTGACCTTCACGCTCTGCCAGAACACCTGGTCGCCGAGCACCGACGCGAAGTTCTGGAACCAGATGAAATGCGGATCGGGGTTCACCGCCGCGTAGTTCAGGAAGGCGTAGTACGCGCCGACCACGAAGGGATAGAGGATCCCGATCACGATCAGCACCGCGGGAATGGACAGCAGGTAGGGCCGCAGCTTGCGCCGCCAGCCCGGCACCTCGGGTAACTTGCGCCCGCCCGGGGGGCTCGCCTGGTCCGCGGTGGAGGTGGGAGCCTTGGATGTCTGTGTCGTCATGAGTGCCAGAGCTCCTAGAGGTTGACCTTGGACGTGTTGGTCTTGGCGAGGCTGCGCAGACGCGACGCGGCATCGTCTCCGCCGTAGATGTCCTGCAGCGCCACCGCCCAGTTCTGGGTGGTGTCGAAGAATTTCTTCTGGGGCGTGAACTGGATCTTCGATTCGCCGATGACGGTCTCGAACGCCTCGAGGTAGCCGAACTGGTCGGCGGCGACCCGTTTGAACGTGGTGTCGAACACCGATTTGCGCACCGGGTCGGCATAGGTGCCGCCCTCGACGGCCTTGTTCATCGAGTCCTTACCGGTGGCCCACTGGATGAACAACCAGGCGGGCAACTTGTTGCGGGAGTTGGCACTCATCGCCCAGCTCCATGTCCACAGGTTGGTCTTGTAGTTGCCGTCCGGTCCGGCGGGGCCGGCGTACCAGGCAAGGTTGCCGGCTTCCTTCGACGCGCCGGGCTTGTTCTTCGGGTACGTGGCACTGTCGGCGTCGAACACCATCATGGCCTTGCCGTCACCGAGATCGCCGGTGGCGTTGGGGTAGTCGTAAGTGGTCCACGACGTCGGCCCGGCCTTGTGCTGCATCTCGATCCACTTCTTCGTGAACTCGATCGCCTTGTCGCTGTCCATCTCCGCAACCAGCTCGGACCCGTTGAACTTGTAGTCGACGGCGCCTTCGCGGGTGTACTGCGTCATGAAGCCGGGGTGGATGGTGGCCCAGGACTTCGACCCGCGGGTCGAGATGCCGTACCGGTTCTGCGAGCGGTCGGTCAGATCAACCGCCAGCTGGATGAAATCGTCGAGCCGGTCGGGCAGCTTGGTGATGCCCTTCTCGTCGAAGATCCGCTTGTTGTAGGCCACGACGTTGTTCTCGAAACCCCACGGAATGGCCCACTGCCCACCAGTGCCCAGCGGATTACCGAGGGTGAAATCCCAGCGGGTCGACGTGCGCAGGCCGTCGAAGATGTCCTCGAAGTCGTATTCGTCGCCGGTCGCCGAGGTGTTGTCGAGCCACGGACCCAGGTCCTCGATCCAGCCCGGGGGTCCGTACTGCCAGATGAAGTAGGCGCCGAGCATGAAGGCGTCGTGCTTACCGGACCCACCGGCCAACTCGGTGTTCAGCTTGGTGAAGTAGTCGGCTTCCGGAACCAGGTCGACGTTGACGTTGATGCCGGTCAGCTCCGTGAATTCCTTGAGCAGCGGCTGATACGACAGCTGGTAGGGGTGCGGGGTCTGCAGGATGTTGATCGTCGATCCCGAGGCCTTCTTCCAGTCGAATCCGCCGGTGACGGCGTCCGCTCCGTTGGGCAACGACTTGCCACCACCGACGCCGCAGGCGCTCAGGACCGGCAGGCTGGCCGCGGCGGCTCCGGCAATGCCCATGGCGGCCAACATGTTTCGCCGGGAAAGCTGCGGGGAGGTCATGCGCTCTCGATTCATGTGCAGGTGTCCTTCACTCACGCGGGGATCAGCGAGACCTTGACCGATTCCTTACCGCTCGCCACCAGGTCGAGCCCTTTCTGGAACTCGGTGAGCGGTAGTTGGTGGGTGCAGATCTGGTCCATCGGCAGCACACCGGACTCGATCATCTTGATGGCGGCGGGCCAGCAGTACGGGCCCAGATGCGCGCCGAGTACATCGAGTTCCTTGTCGTCGCTGATGATGCTCCAGTCGACCGTCACGTCGCTGCCGAAGACGCCGTACTCGACGTAGCGGCCGAGCTTGCGTAGCAGGTTCAGACCCTGCGGCACTGCCGAGGTGTGTCCGGTGCCCTCGAGGTAGACGTCGGCGCCATAACCATCGGTGAGGTCCTTCACGATCTGCACCGCGTCCTGCTCGGCGATGTTGATGGTGATGTCGGCACCGCAGCGCTCGGCGAGCTTGAGCTTCTCCGGTGCCATATCCAGGGCGATGACATGCATCGGGTTCTTGGCGCGGGCACCGGCGATCATGCCGAGGCCGATCGGTCCGCAGCCGGCGACCACCACGGTGTCCTCGAATGTGATCTGGGCGCGTTCGACGGCGTGCAGCGAGCACGACAGTGGCTCGGCGAACGCGGCGTGCGCCGGTGCGATATCGGGAGACACCTTGTGCACCAAGGCTTCCACTGGATAGATCATGTAGCTGGCCATCGCGCCCGGAGTGCGGCGCTTGAAGCCGTAGAGGTCATGCGGCTGGCACATGTGGTACTGACCGCGTTTGCAGAACCGGCATTCCCAGCACGGCACGATCTGCTCGGAGACCACCCGGTCGCCGACCGCGATGTTCCACCGTGTCGCCGCTTCGTCGTCGAGCTCGACGACGCGGCCCACGAACTCATGGCCCGGGATGACCATGGTCTCGGCCCAGGCGGGCCGGTTCTCGTCGCCCCAGAACTTGGCGGCGCCGTGGTAGCACTTCAGATCGCTGGCGCAGATGCCCACGGCCTCGACGCGGATCAAGGCTTCACCGGGTTTGCGCTGCGGTACGGCGATCTCTTCGAGGCGGTAGTCATTGGGACCGTGACAGACCACGGCCTGCATTTTTTCGGGGATCGGATCAGACACGAGCGAGCTCCTTCGACTGTGTTCGCAGTCACAGTATCGAAGCCGCTGCACATTTGTCCAGAACGAATGTTCAGCAAGATTGTTTGCAGAACATATGTGCACGTCCCATTTTGTTGGTGCCATACTGGTCGTCATGCCAAGGTCGGCCCAGCCCACACCAGCAACGGTGACCACCGATGGCCAACACGCTGCGCACGCCGGGGGAAATCACGACACCGAGACCAGCCACTTCCCCGCCTCGCTGCTCTACACCGCGGCCCGGCTGTACTACGAGGAAGACGCCACGCAGGCCGAGGTCGCCGAACAGCTCGGCACCAGCCGCGCCACAGTGAGCCGGCTGCTGTCGGAAGCCAAGCGGCAGGGCATCGTGCGCATCGAAGTGGTGCCGCCGGCCGAGGCGCGCCACGGCGACGTGGCCGACCAGCTCGCCAGGGCGCTGAACCTGACAACGGTGTATCTGTGTGCGGCGCTTCCGAATCCGGGACCGGGCCGGTCACTCGTCGACATCATGGGCCGGGCCCTGGCACCCGCCGTCGGCCGCGCCCTCGGTGACGCGGGACTGCTACCCGGCGATGTCCTTCTCGTATCGTCGGGCCGCACCGTGTATGAGGTGGCGCAGCACGAGTTGACCCCGCTGCCCGGTGTGGTGGTCACGCCGACCGTGGGCGGCAACGACCAGCCCGAGGAGTGGTACCAGACCAACGAGATCACCCGGTTGGTCGCCAACCGCGTCGGCGGGCGGGCAAATTATCTGTTCGCCCCGGGCCTGCCCGGCCCGGATCTCTACCAGTCGCTGTTGTCCGATCCCAGTATCCAGCGCGTGGTGCACCAGTGGCCGCATGCCCGCTGTGCCCTGATGGGTGTCGGCGCGCCGCCACTGATGCGTTCCGACATCCCGCAGTTCGTCCCGACCGGTTCGACATCGCTGCGCAACGCCGTCGGCGACGTCTGCTCACGGTTCTACGACCGCGACGGCGAGCCCGTCGACTTCGAGGGCGGTGACCGCCTGATCGCCGTCGAACTCGACGTGCTGCGGCACATCCCCGTCACCATCGGCGTCGCGGTCGGCAAGGACAAGGTCGAGTCGATCATCGGCGGTGCCCGCGGCGGCTACTTCAACCAGCTGGTGACCGATCCGCTCACCGCCGTGACCATCCTGGAGAGCCCCAGCCTGTGAACGCGTCGGCTCATCGACGCGAACTGTGGTGCACGATCTCCTTGGTTGCCGGGTACAGCTGAAGCCAGTCCGCATACACCTCGTCGTACATCGCATGGTTGGCCGGATCCGGGGTGATCTCCCTGGCGATCTTGGCCCAGTCGGTGTCCGGCGGAACCAGGCCTGCGCCGATGGCCGCCAGCAGGGCGTCACCGTAGCTGGCGCCGATCGCCTGTTCGGGCACCAGCTGCGGACGTCCCGTGACATCGGTCAGCGTCTGCGCCCAGATCGGGCTGCGCAACCCGCCGCCGACCGCGACGGTGCGCGACGCGGTGTGCGCGTCGTCGAAGCGTTCGAGGATCTGCCTGATGCCGAACGAAATGCCTTCGTAGGCAGCGCGGAACAGATGACCGCGGCCGTGGCGCAGGGTCAGGCCGGCCAGCACGCCACGGGCGTCCGGATCGAACACGGGGGTGCGCTCCCCGGCCAGATACGGCAGCACCAGCAGACCTTCGCTGCCCGGCGGCACGGCCTGCGCCTCGTTCATCAACGTCTCGAACGGAGCACCACCGGTGACGGTCTGCAGCCAGTTCGTCAGGCTGCCCGCCGTCGAAGTGCCCGCGGCCAACGCCAACGTGTCGCGGTCGACGCCAGCGGTGGTCCACAGCGCCGGGTCGCTGAAATACGTGTCGATGATCTGGACCAGGAACATCGTCGATCCGTACATGAGCATCTGATCGCCCGGATGCCGCACACCCACCGAGAACGCCTCGGCGTAGGCGTCGATGGTGCCCGCGATCACCGGGGTGCCCCGTGGCACGCCGGTGGCCTCGGCAGCCGCGGCATGGACCACCCCGACGACCTCGCTCGGCCACACCAGCCGAGGTAGCGGCAGATGCCGGCAGATGCGCTCGGCCCATTCGGTATTCCAGGCGAATTCCCTTGTGGCGTACAGCGGGTCACACTGGCTGGCGGTGTGGTGGTCCAGGATGTACTCACCGGTCAGCTTCGCTGTGATGTAGGAGTTCGAGCCGTACCAGCGCGTGGCCCTTGCGAAAACCTCGGGTTCGTGCCGGTAGACCCACTCCAGCTTCGGGCCGACGGCCTGGCTCGACAGTTGTGTGCCGGCCCGATCCTGGATGGCATCGGCACCCAGTTCCGCTGTCAGAGACTCGATCTCGGCCGAAGCCCGGGTGTCGACACCGTAGAGGATCGCCGGCCGCAACGGAGTCAGGTCGTCGTCGCACAGCACCAGACATGGACCCACACCGCTGACGCACATCGCGGCGATGGTCGACCCGTCGGGCACCTGCCGGACCAGTGCGGCACTGATATCGCAGACCTCGCGCCACCACATGTTCTCGGCGTCGGCTTCGGCCCAACCGGGCCGCGGCAGCGCCATCCCGTGGGCCACGGTCTCGGTGGCCAGGACCGCGCCGGCCGGGTCGACGAGGACACCCTTGGTGCTCCCGGTGCCCATGTCGATTCCGAGCAGCAGTTCCACGCCGCCCACCCTACGTGCGGCCCGCCGCGCGCAGGCGGGCTACGCGCCAGCCGCCGTAACACGCCAGCGCCATCAGGAAGTTCACGAAATACGCGAGATCCGCGCCGTGCCATGCCCTGGCCACCGCACCCTGGATCAGCGAGGTGTTCATGAACGGGATCGCCACGGCGTAGGCCACGACGAAGACGATGACAGCGGCGGCCGCATCCCGGCGATCGGTGTGCTCGAGCGCGGGGTCGACGGTGCGCCGACCACGCGCCCTGATCAACCAGTCGACACCGACGATCGCCACGAACGCGGGGATCCAGTAGCCCACCAGCAACAGCACGTCGGTGAACCGCTGCGCGGTGTCACTGGCATGCAGCCACATGATCAGTGCGAACGCGAGCACCGTCACCACCACGGCCGAGAACGGGCGCCGCACCCGGACACCCATGGTCTGCAACGCCAGAGACCCGCTGTAGTCGTTCATCGCACTGGATCCCACCGATGCCAGCGCGATCGCCAGCAGCGCGACCATGCCCATCACACCGCCCGTCGCACCACCACCCATCACGTCCTGTACGCCGTGGGCGGTGTGGACCGCGAGCAGATCGGCCCCGGCGATACCGATGGCCTGCACGAACACGTATGCCGAGACGATGCCGCCGAAACTGAACGCGAACACCTGCACCGGCGAGGAGTCGGCGGGCAGATACCGGCTGAAGTCGGCGGCGTAGCTGGCCCACGAGATCGCCAGGCTCAGCGCGATTGTCACCTCGAGTACGAACGCGCCCACGAGGTCGGCGCCCGATACCGTCGCGGGCGTGATCACCTGGTGACCGGTGACCAGCTTGGCCGCCAGCACCACGAAGGTGACGAACAGCACGACGGTCAGGACGGCCTGAACGCGATGGATCAGCTCGTAGCCGAAGAATCCCACCGCACCCTGCAGGGCGAGCACGATCAGCACTGCAGCCCAGAACGGGATTCCGAGCAGCAGGGACAGCGCCTCGCCGCCGAACAATCCGACCAGCCCGTCCCAGGCGATCGAGGACAACCACTGCAAGGCAGCAGGCAAAACCACCCCGGGCCCAAAAGCCATGCGCGCGTTCGGTAGTTGCGCGGCACCGGTGCGCGGGCCCCAGGTGCACAGGTATGCCACCGCCACCGAGCCGAGCACCGTGCCGATCACCATGGCGAGCAGCCCGAGCCAGAATCCCAGCCCGAGGGCGATCGCCAGGGTGCCGGTGAACACGCCGGTCATGGTGACCTGCGGCGCGAACCAGACCGTGAACATGCGGCCCGGCCTGCCGTACCGCTGGTCTTGGGCCACCGGTGCGATGCCATGCGTTTCCACCGACAGGTCACCGGCGCCGCGCGGACGGTGGCCGGTGAACACATCCGTGGTCAACGGGCTCGCCCCGTCACTGTTCATGTGCCCATTCGATCACGTCCGGCTGGCGCGACGAGCGGAGCCTCGTTGATACCGAAACTTCGATAGCCGACATAATCGTTTCATGGCCACGACCGGCGAACGCGCCTCCACCGGCGTCCTGGTCGCCGCACTGAGCGTCGTGGCACTGACCGTCGCGCTGCTGCAGACCGCCGTCGTTCCCGTTCTGGGCATCATCGCCGAACAGCTGCACGCCTCGACGGTCGCGGTCAGCTGGGCCGTGACCGCCAACCTGCTCGCCGCTGCGTCGTCGACACCCCTGATCGGCCGCTTCGCCGATCTGCACAACAAGAAGCACGTGCTACTGGTCGTGCTGGCGGTGGTGCTCGCCGGATCGGTGCTGGCCGCCACCACGTCGTCGCTGCCGCTGCTGATCCTGGCCCGCGTGATGCAGGGTGTCTCGTTCTCGCTGTACCCGATCTGCGTGGCCATCCTGCGCGACGAACTTCCGGACCAGGATGTGGTGCGCGCGCTGGCGGTGTTGTCCGGCACCCTCGGGTTCGGCGGTGGTGTCGGCCTGGTGGTGACCGGGCTGCTGATGGACGGCGACGCCGGATATCACCGCGTGTTCTGGCTGACCACGGCCTTCACCGTGGTGGTGATCATGGTGACACTGCTGGTGGTCCCGTCGCGGCGGCGCCACGGTGTCGAGGGCACGATCGACTGGCTGGGGGCGATAGGCCTCGCGGCCGGACTGACCGCCGCGCTGCTCGCCATCACGCAGGGCAATGTGTGGGGCTGGGCGTCTCCGAAAACCTTGGTGTGTGCGGTCGCCGGTGTCATCGTCTTGACCGGATGGTGGTTCTGGGAGCGGCACCGCCGCCATCCCCTGGTGTCGACCCGCATGCTGACCCGCCGGGCGATGCTGCTGACCAACCTCGCGACGGTGTTCGTGGGCACCGGGCTGTACTTCGGGTTCCTCGGGCTCACGCAGTTCGTCCAGATGCCCCGTGAGATCACCGGATACGGCTTTTCGGCCAGCGTGCTGCATGCCAGCCTGGTGTTCCTGTTGCCGGGTGCGCTGACCGGATTCGTGACCGCCACCGCCAGCGGTCGCTTCATCGACCGCTTCGGCGCCCGGCCCGTGTTGGTGACGGGCGCCCTCACCGGCATCATCGGGTTCCTGGCGTTGGCATTCGCCCATTCGGCGCCCTGGCAGGTGATCGTCGCCGGGATCTGGACCAACGCCTACATCAGCCTGGCCTACGGTGCGCTGCCGGCGTTGGTGGTCAGCGAGGCCGAGGCCGGCGAGACCGGGGTGGCCACCGGTGTCAACGCGATCGCACGGACGGTGGGCAGTGCCATCGCCGCGGCCGTGGTGGCGGTGCTGCTGGGGCATCCCTCCTCGGCCACCGGCCTGCCGTCCGAGGGCGCGTTCGTCGTGATCTTCGCCGCCGGGGCGGCCACGGCGGCGCTTGCGACCGTGCTGATCGCATTGTCAGGTGGGCGCCGCCGCCGATCCGAATCGGCCGAGGGCACCGTCGAATCCCGTGCGATGAACCACGAGTGGGGCTGAGCTGATCCACCGGCACCGTGCGGCGCGCTATATCCGCATGCCCTTGAACGTCTCGGCACCGAAGTCGATCTGCGCGGCCGGGTTGGCGACCGCGGTCACCATGCCGGTGCCGAACGGCCCGATGTTGTCGAACAGTGTCGCCGATCCGACGGCGACACCGTCTGCGGCCCAATGTGAATCGGCCTGGACGCCGATCCATCCGTCGACCGGCAGCCGAGCCAGTCCCACGGTCAGATCGCCGTTGATGTAACCGATGCCCGAGCTGCCGAGGTGCGTCGTCAGGCTCGTCGACTCGGCCAGCATCGCGGCGCGCACGAACGGTGTGTTTGGCTCGCCCGCCACCACCTCGATGCCACTATCGAGAAACCTTGTCCGGGAAGCATTCTGGTGATCGCTGACCTTCCTGGTCCAACCCCGCTCGTCACTGCCGGTGTAGGGGGTGGTCGATTCCTCGTCGTGATCGAATCCGTCCGGAAACTCGAAATGTGTCTGCGCCGTCCACTGTTCACCAGGGGGCGCGGACGAGCGCCGATAGAACACGATGACGGCGTGCGCGACCGTCACGCCGTTCTGGCTGACCTCGCACTCGGCGTTGCGCACCCGCCGGCCGTCGCGGAGCAGGCGGGTGGTCACCGTGGTGTGCACCCCCCGCGCGGCCTTGAAGAGGTCCACCGTCAGCCGGGCCGGCATGAAATCCCCGGATCCGTGGGCACTCTCCAGCGCGCGCGCCGCCAGCCCCACGACGGCAGGCCCGTTGAGATGGTCCTCGCCCCAGTGGCTCTGCGCGAACGGCGACGGCAGGTAGCCGCCGTCAAGGGCGGTGAAATGTGCAGGGCGCGGGGTCATCTGCGCATCCTCGCACAGCCACTACCGCACCCTCCTGCCGGAGGCGGCTGGGTCAGCAGTTGACTTCGGCGGGTACCGGTTCGGCGATCCTGGCACCCGAGCGCGCGGCACCGATCCCGGCCGCCACGACGAAGCCCAGCCCGATCACCGCAAGATGGCTCGGCACCTGGTGCAGGATCACCAGTCCGATGATCATCGCGAAGGCCGGTTCGAGGCTCATCAGCGTCCCGAATGACGATGTGTTCAGCCTGCGCAGGGCGAGGAATTCCAGGGTGAACGGGATGACCGGTAGCAGGATGGCCAAACCCACGCCGATGAGCAGGAATTCAGGTGTCATGCGGTCGAATGCGGCCGGCCCGACCGTGATGGTCGCGACGATCCCGGCGACCGGCATCGAGACCGCCAGACCGTTGATACCCGTCACCGCGTCACCGACCCGCTGCGTCAGCAGGATGTACGCCGCCCAGCAGACAGCCGCCCCCAGCGCGAGCAGCACTCCGATCGTGTCGACGGTGCCGCTCCACGGTTCGGTCAGCAGCAGGATGCCGACGGCCGCCAGCGCGGGCCACAGCACGCGGCGTCCCGCACCGGCGGTGGCAACCGCGACGCCAAGCGGGCCGAGGAATTCGATCGCGCTGGCGACGCCGAGCGGGATGCGACTCAGCGATGCCATGAACATCACCGTGACCATCGCGGTCACCACGCCGAGGAGAACCGACGTGGCGAAGGTCTTGCGGGTGAATGCCGACGGTTTGGGGCGGACGAGGATGAGCAGGATCACGCCGGCCCAGGCCAGCCGCAGCCAGGCCGCACCCGCCGCACCGATGTCGTCGAACAACGACACCGCGACGGCCAGACCGATCTGGACGCACAGCATCGATCCCATCGCCATCAGCGCCCCGACGCGAGCGGTGTTGTTGTTCATGGCTGCCATTGAACGGGACCAAAACCATTCATGTCCACTTGATAATGATGGACATACCGTTCATGATCTGCGAACAATCAGGGTCTCAGAGATGCCCTTCGACGAACTGCGCCGCACCGTTGCCGAACGACCAGTCTTCACGGCTGTTTGCGACCACCGAGACGATGAGGTCCGAGGGGCGTAGCCCGGTATCGGCTTCGAGACGTTGCGCGAGTGCTCGGTACGCCGCCTGTTTGTGGTGCACCGTGCGCCCCTGCTGGAAGATCTGGACGATGACGATGTCATCGGTGCGCTCGAAACCCAGACCGGTGTCTTCGGCGATGATCTGGCCCTGCCGATGTTCGGTGATGAGTTGGTATCGATCGCGGGGCGGCGCCGCGAAGTGCTCCAGCATGACGGCCTGGACCGCGTCGGCGAGTTCTCTGAGTTGTGTTGCACTGCGGCGTGATTCGATCACGTGGATATGCACGAGCGGCATGGCGCTCCCCTTTCCCGGCTCAGAAGATGCTGTAGGCCTTGCGGACCGTTTCGATCACGTCCCAGCGACCGCTCCAGCCGGGCGGCAGTGTCACGAAATCGCCCGCGGTGATCTCGACGACCCGACCGGTCGCCTCATCGGTCAGACGTGCGCGGCCCGCGATGATGTAGCAGGTCTCGGTGTCGGGCCGGTCGACGACGGGCCAGCCGCCCGGTTCGCACTCCCAGATACCGACCTGGGCGGCGGTCCCCGACTCGACCGGCAGCGTCCGCAGTTGCGGATCGCCGCTGTCGGCACCGGGGCGCTGCCCGGCCGGTGTGAGGTCTCCGGTGACGACGTCGCCGGGTAGGTGAACGAGTGTGGGCATGGTTCCTCCTGTGAGATATCAGTGTGCGCCGGTGAGTTTTTCGAGCAGAGCCGACACCTTCGACGGCTTACCGGTCATCCGTTCCTCGATGTCGGCGGCGGTGGCCGCCCGAAGGCCCGCGTTGACCCCGGCCCACCGGAACGGCTCGACCTCCCACTTCGGGGAGCGGTGATTGACCACCGGCAGGGCGTCGAGGTCGTCATGTCGGTCGAGCAGCAGGTTGCGCAGGATCCGGCCGGCCAGGTTGCTTGTCGCGACACCGTCGCCGACGTAGGGCCCGGCCCAGGCCAGTCTGGTGGCCGGGTCGTAGCCGACCGACGGGAACCAGTCCCGCGGCACCCCCAACGGGCCGCCCCAACGATGCGTGATCGGGATATCGCGAAGCCCTGGGAACATCTCGTGCATGGTCGCGACGATCTGGCCGTGGATCTTGGTGTCGACGTCATAGCGGGCGTCGACCTTCGAACCGAAGTGGTACGGCGCGCCGCGGCCGCCGAACACCAGTCGGCCGTCGGCGGTCGGATGGGCGTAGATCCGGAGATTGCGCATGTCGTTGAACGCCGTGCGGCCGGTCAGGCCCAACGACTCGCGAAGCGGTGCCGGGATCGGCGCGGTGGCCACCACCAGTGAATAGAGCGGCGCGACATCGCGCCGGTGTGCCGCGAAGGCGGGGGTGAACGCTTCCGTGGCTCGGACCACCACCGAGGCGGTCACGGTGCCGAGCGGGGTTCTGACCACGCCGTTGTCGATCGACTCGGCGGCAGTCGATTCGAATATCACCGCCCCGAGCGACTCCACCGCGGCGGCCAGCCCACGGACCAGACGGTCGGGCTGCAGCAGCGCGCAGTGCTCGGTGTAGATCCCGCCGAGTACGTTGGTCGCGCCGACACGCTCGACCGCCTCCCCCGCGGTGAGCAGGCGCCACTGTCCGGCGGTGCCGAACTCCTCGGCGCCGGCCACCGTGGCGCGGGCCCGGGCCAGCTGCGCCGGGTTGCGGGCCAGCGACAGGAAACCTTCCCTCGCGTAATCGCAGTCGATGGCTTGATCGGCGACGACGGTGCCGATCTCGGCGACCGTGTCGTTCATCGCCGCCTGCAGACGCAGCGCGGCAGCGTGGTCGTAGAGTTTGGCGACCTGGGCGAGCGACACCGGGAAGATCGATGACGCCCATCCCCCGTTGCGGCCCGACGCCCCGAATCCGGCCTGCTCCCGCTCGATCAGGACGACGTTGAGGGACGGGCTGGCCTGCAACAGGTAATAGGCCGTCCACAGTCCGGTGAAACCGGCGCCCACGATCGCGACGTCGGCGGTGATGTCACGATCGAGCGCCGGACGATATTCGCTGTGGTCGCGATCCTCGCGCCACAACGGCGTCGCTGAACCGAGGTGCGAATACCTGAGGTCGACGTCCCTGGCCACCATCTGACTGCCTTCCTGCCGTGCGTGTTCTCCGGACAAGTCTGTGCGCCGGGCGCACCGTCCGACATCCGCCTTCGCGACAGCATTCCCGCGTTGCGCTGTACTTCTGTATGAGAAGGTGGTGACGTGATCTCGGTCGATCAACTGGCGGCGGTGCCGTCGCTGGGCCTGAGCTTCCTGGCCGGGCGCCAAGGGGCCGGGCGGCTGGTCACCTGGGCCCACGCCTGCGATCTGGCCGACCCGTGGAACTGGTTCGAGAACGGTGACCTGGTCATGACCACCGGCGGCGGGCTGCCCACCGGTGAGAGCGATCAGCGACACTGGATCGGCCGGTTGATCGACAGCAACGTCAGCGCGCTCGTCGTCGCACCGAGCCCCGCCGCACCCGCGGTCACGGCGGCCATGCTCGAGGTGGCCGAGGCCCGCGGTTTTCCCGTCCTGTCCGCCAGTTACGACCTGCACTTCGTCTCGCTGGCCCGCACCGTCATCGAGAGCACGATCGAAGCCGAGCGCCAGCGGGTCGCGTCGATCAAGCGGCTCTACGACGTGTACTGGCAGTCGTTGCACGCCAGGGGCACGTTCGGTGAGCGACTCTCGGCGCTGGAGGTGGCGACCGGATGGGCGCTCGAGGTCCGCGACCAGCTCGCCGGTGAACTGATCGCAACGGGCCGGCGCGCGTTTGCCCGCGCACCTGATACCGAGCAGGTGGACATCGCCGTCCCGGGGGCGGGTGAGGTCGTGCTGGTGGCCACCGCGGACCGCGCACCGGTCAACGACCGGCCGCTGGCCCAGCACATCGGCGGCCTGATCGCGTTGGAGCTGGAACACATGGCCGCCCAACAGGATCGGCTCCGGGCTTCCGGCGAGGATCTGCTGGCCGGACTGCTCGACGAGAGCATCACCCTGTCCGCGGTGTGGCCCGAGTTGCGGCATCGCGGTATGACCGGACCCGTCGGCATGGCGTGCTGGAGCTCAGCGCCGGATTCGGCACTCAATCACGAATCCATCCACCGGCAGGTGTGCCTGCAGAACTTCGCCCCACTGCTCAAGCCGCGGGGCGGCACGCTGATCGGGTTGGTGCCGTTGGAATTCGAACTCCTGGAGCGGATCGCGGTCAAGCTCGGACCCGATTGCGTGGCCGGAGTGAGCACTGCGTTGTCGGTGAATTCCCATGTGGCAGAGGCGCTCCGACAGGCCCAACTGGCGGCGGCCAGGGCGCGCCAGCAACAGCTCGCCGTCTGTGGTTACGGCGATGACAGTGAACGGGGCGCCGACTTCCTGCCCCAGAGCGTCGAGGACATCCGCAGGATGGTGCGTACCACGCTGGGCCCTCTGATCGACTACGACCGCACCAACGAGGGCAACCTGGTCGAGTCCGTGCGGGTGTTCCTCCGCAACAACAGCATCTGGCAGGCCAGTGCCGACGAACTGGCCATCCACCGGCAGACGCTGGTGTACCGGCTCAAGAAGGTCGAGCAGCTCACGGGCCTCAAACCCACGACGACCGAGGGATCGGCACGGTTGTGGCTGGCGCTGGCCGCGGCCGACCGCGCCGAACTACCGCTCGACGAACTCGGCATCTGAGTACGCGAATGCCCCGGGGGCACTGGGCGTACCACCGGGGCATTCGTCCGGGTGCTCGTTACGTGTTCACCGCTGCGGCACCGTGGGTGTCACCGGTTGGTTCGACCTGTGCCGCGTTGCCGCTGCCGGTCGAACTGCCACCGCGCCGACGAGTGACGAGGTACGCCACGGTCAGCACCGCCCACACGGCCAGCCCCTGGAACAGTTCGATGCGGTGTTCGGGCCGCAGTCCCATGCTCACCAGCACTGCGACGATGGCGGCGGTGACCAGGATCGGCAGGACGGGATAGCACCACATCCGGAATTGCAGGATCTCCGGGCAGTCCCGCTCCCAGGTCCGCCGCAACCGCAACTCGGAGATGCAGATCATGAAGTACACGAACAGGAACACCGCGCCGGAGGCGTTGATCAGGAACAAGAAGACCGACTCGGGCCACACCGCGGCAAGCACGACGCAGCCGTAGCCGACGACAGTGCACGAGAGGATGCCCTTGACGGGGACGCCCCGGCGGTTGGTCGTCGTCATCCAGGCCGGTGCGTCACCGCGGGAGCCCATCACGAAGAGCAACCGCGACGAGGTGTACAGACCGGAGTTCAGCACCGACAGCACCGCCACCAGGATCACCAGATTCAGGACGTTGCCCGCCCCGGGGATCCCGATCCGGTCCAGTGCGGCGACGAACGGAGATTCGCCCGGCACCACGGTGTTCCACGGCACGATCACGGCGATCAGGAACGTGGAGATCACGAAGAAGAACAGGATCCGGAACACCACCGAGTTGACGGCCTTGCGGATGGCCCGCGCGGGTTCCTCGGACTCGGCGGCCGCAACGGTGACCACCTCGACGCCGGTCATCGAGAAGATGACCACCACGACGCCGACGAACAGGGTGGCCAGGCCGGTGGGCAGCAGACCGCCGTGGCTCGTGAGATTGGAGAAGTCCATGCCGGCGCCGGGCCACAGGCCGAGGACGAATGACGACGCGACTGCGATGAAGGCGACGATCGCGACGACTTTGATACTCGCGAACCAGTATTCGGCTTCGCCGAACGCCCCCACCGACAGCAGATTGACCAGGGTCATGACAATCATCAGCGCCAGCGCGATGACCCACACCGGCACGGCGGGCAGCCACTGGTGGATGATCTGCCCACCCGCGACGGCCTCGAAGCCGACCACGATCACCCAGAAATACCAGTACAGCCATCCGGTCGAGAAACCGGCCCACGGCCCCCACGCGAGCCGTGCGTAGTCGGTGAACGAGCCAGTGGACGGCCGGGCGGCCGCCATCTCGCCGAGCATGCGCATGACCATCAGCACGATCAGGCCCGTGATGGCGTAGGTGATGAATGCCAGTGGCCCGGCGTCGTGGATGGTCGCGCTCGAACCCACGAACAACCCCGCTCCGATCACCCCACCCAACGACAACATGGTCAGGTGACGCTGTTTGAGTCCTTTCCTGAGCTGATGCGAGCCCTCTGCGCCGACAGCCATCCGCGTGTCCTTCCTCGTCGCCCGGCACGTGCCGGGAGCAGTTGTGATGGCAATCACCTTCGACGCTGCGCGGACCGGCCACCATCCGCAGGGGCGACAGCGTCGAGCCGCGGCGTTGTACAACCGTATGAGGCACGACGCGCGGCCGAAACGTGACGCCCGATCCTGGCTTGTCCCCCGCGCGAATGAGCACCGCAAACCTCAGATGTACGGATTCCGTCGCGCCATCCCCGCCAGCGAACACGGAAACGACCGCGTAACGGCGTTCAAACAGCTAAACCCGCCCCAAATAGCTAATTGTTACGGCGCTGATTTCGTAGTAGATTGTGACGCAGGTTGAGTCGACAGCCTGCGTGTGACGTCACCAGCTCCGGCAAATTCTTCATCGGTTCGGCAGCCGGTACGGATCACGTGGTCCCGACCGATGGAGAGCACACCATGTCACCACAGACGGCATCGCTCATGGCTCCGGCGTCCGCGCCCGCGCACGTTTGCCGGATCTCCGCCACCATCGTGATGGTCAGCTTCGACGGCGACGTCGACGCACTCAACGCACACCTGTTGTCGACATCCATCGAAGAGACCGCCCATTTCTCCGCACAGTTGGTGGTCGACCTGTCGGAATGTGAATTCTTCGGCACCGCAGGGTTTTTCGCACTGCAGCGGGGCAGCTTCGCCTGCTCACGCGCAGGCACCGCCTGGCGACTGGTCGCCAACCGGGAGGTACGGCGGGCGCTGGCACTGTGCGATCCGGAGGGCATCCTGCCGGTGTGTGACTCCGTCACCGCCGCGATCGCCGGCCTGCAGGGCGAATCCCGCGGCCGGTTGCGCCTGGTCGAACCCGCCCGAGTCTGACACCCGCACCACTGCGGGGGCGGGCGGGTAAGAATTCCGCATGGACCTGCGCCGGTTGGAACTACTGCTGGCCCTCTCGCGCCTGGGATCGATGCGCGCCGTCGCCGATGCGCATCTGCTGACCACCTCGACCGTGTCCCAGCAGCTCGCGGCCCTGTCGAAGGAGGCAGGCACCGCACTCATCGAACCCGACGGGCGCCGGGTGCGGCTGACACCGGCCGGCCGGCGCCTGGCCGATCACGCCGTGCACATCCTGGCGGCCGTCGACGCGGCGCGCAGCGATCTCGACCCCGACGCCGAGCCGCGCGGAACGGTGCGCATCGGTGGATTCGCCACGGGCATCCGGGTGTCGCTGCTGCCCGCTCTGCGCGAACTGTCGGTCACCAACCCGGGCGTCGACGTCATCATCAGCGAGTACGAGCCGATCGAAGCCTTCCGCCTGCTGGTCGAGGACGAACTCGACCTCGCACTGACCTACGACTACAACCTGGCCCCGGCGTCCATCGACCCGGTGTTGCAGACCGTGCCGTTGTGGACGACGACGTGGGGCCTTGCCGTGCCCTCCGCCGCCCCCGACGAAGTCGATCTCGACCACTATGCCCAACAGCCGTGGATCGTGAACTCTCGCAACACCGCGGATGAGGAGGCGGTTCGGACACTGGCGGCGCTGGCCGGTTTCATCCCGGACATCGCCCACCAGATCGACAGCCTCGACCTGGTCGAGGACCTGATCCTGGCCGGCTACGGCGTCGGACTGCTACCAGTGGCCCGGCCCGCGCTCGCCGGCCTCAAGGTGTTGCCGTTCCGCGATCCCGGTATCGAGATGACGGTCTATGCGACCGCCCGCCGGGGGCGCACGACCTGGCCGCCGCTGCGTGTGGTGCTGGGCCGCCTGCGGGCCGACGGCCCCGATGGACCCAGACAGCTGCAACACTGGCCCCGCACGGCTCGGTCCTGACCCCGCCGATACCGGTCGATCGATCGGGTGGCCCGACAGTGAACACCTCACAGCAACGTCCAAGTCGGAGTTTTCAGGTACCTCAAACAAGTGATTCCATTGCGAAGATGAAAAATCGTGACGGAATCGGTTGCGAGGACCCCACCAATGGGTGATTGTTAACCCCACAGGATTTCCAGCGAGTGGCCGGGCGGAGAAGCGCGGCGGTACACAGCTGATCACAAGGAGGATTCATCCTGACCAAAACCGGCGCAAAAGCCACAGATCAGCAGACGGGACAGGCGGTCAGCCACCCGGCGGGTGGGCCGGTCATCGAAATCGACCATGTCGTGAAACGGTTCGACGACTATGTAGCCGTCGCCGACGCCGACTTCTCGATTGGCGCAGGCGAGTTCTTCTCGATGCTCGGCCCTTCGGGCTGCGGGAAGACCACCACCCTGCGGATGATCGCCGGCTTCGAGACACCCACCGAGGGCGCCATCCGCCTCGAAGGTAAGGACGTGTCGCGGATGCCACCGCACAAGCGCAACGTCAACACCGTGTTCCAGCATTACGCACTGTTCCCGCACATGACGGTGTGGGACAACGTCGCCTACGGCCCGCGGAGCCTCAAGAAGGACAAGGCTGAGGTCAAACGACGCGTCGACGAGCTCCTCGACGTGGTCCGGCTGACGGATTTCGCGAAGCGCAAGCCTTCGCAACTCTCCGGCGGACAGCAGCAGCGCGTCGCGCTGGCCCGGGCGCTGGTCAACTACCCCAGCGCTCTGCTGCTCGACGAGCCGCTCGGTGCGCTCGACCTGAAGCTGCGCCACGTGATGCAGTTCGAGCTCAAGCGCATCCAGCGCGAGGTCGGCATCACCTTCGTCTACGTCACCCACGACCAAGAGGAAGCATTGACGATGAGTGACCGCATCGCGGTCATGAACTCCGGCAACGTCGAGCAGATCGGCACACCCACCGAGATCTACGACCGCCCGTCCACGGTGTTCGTGGCCAGCTTCATCGGCCAGGCCAACCTGTGGCACGGCAAGCAGATGGGGATGTCCGGCGATCTGGCGCAGCTGTCCGTACTCGGCACCACGCTGCTGGCCCGGCCCGGCGACACCAAGATCGAGACGGGTGGCCAGGCGACCCTGATGGTCCGGCCCGAACGTCTGCGCGTGTCGATGGACCCGGTGTCGGGCGACGTCGTCTCGGTCGAGGCCACCGTCGTCGACCTGACGTTCCAGGGGCCGGTCGTGCGACTGTCACTGGAGGCCGCCGACGGCTCGTCGATCATCGCGCATGTGGGGCCGGAGGAGTCTCTGCCGATGCTCCGCCCCGGCGACCGCGTGCACGTCAGCTGGGCGCCGGAGGCGTCGCTGGTACTGCCCGCCGCCGACATCCCGACCACCGAGGATCTCGAGGAGATGCTCGACGACTCGTAATCGTCCCGGTACCCACGTCTGACTGACCCCTCCACGAAAGGCAAGCGGCCATGGCCCCCTCCCGCAATGACATCGACCCCCGAATGCTCGCCCGGCTCGCCGCCAACCGCACGTCGCGGCGGCGCTTCCTCGGCGGTAGTGCCGCCGCGGCGGCCGGCCTGGCCATTGGTGGCTCCTTCCTGGCCGCCTGCGGCTCCGACAGCGGATCCGGCGGTGGTGGCGGTTCGTCCTCGACGCAGGCCGCCGACGACGGATCGCCGGCATCGGGCTCGTTGCGCATCTCCAACTGGCCGCTGTACATGGCGGACGGTTTCGTGGCCGAGTTCCAGAAGGCCAGCGGGCTCACCGTCGACTACAAGGAAGACTTCAACGACAACGAGGAGTGGTTCGCCAAGAACAAGGAACCGTTGTCGCGCAAGCAGGACATCGGCGCCGACCTGGTGGTGCCCACGCAGTTCATGGCGCTGCGGATCAAAGGACTCGGCTGGCTCAACGAGATCAGCGAATCGCGCGTCCCGAACAAGAAGAACCTGCGCCCGGATCTGCTCAACGAGCCGTCCGATCCGGGCCGCAAGTACACCGCCCCGTACATGTCCGGCATGGTCGGCCTGGCCTACAACAAGGCCGCGACCGGTCGTCCCATCACCAAGATCGACGACCTCTGGGATCCCGCATTCAAGGGCAAGGTCAGCCTGCTCTCCGATATGCAGGACGGCCTCGGCATGATCATGCAGTCGCAGGGTGGCTCCGTTGCCGAGCCGACGTCGGAGAGCGTCCAGAAGGCCGCCGACCTGGTCAAGGAGCAAAAGGACAAGGGTCAGATCCGACGCTTCACCGGCAACGACTACGCCGATGACCTCGCCGCGGGCAACATCGTCGTCGCGCAGGCGTACTCGGGTGACGTCGTGCAGCTGCAGGCCGACAACCCGGACCTGGATTTCGTCATCCCCGAATCCGGTGGCGACTGGTTCATCGACACCCAGGTCATCCCGTACACCACACAGAACCAGAAGGCCGCCGAAGCCTGGATCGACTACGTGTACGACAAGGCCAACTACGCGAAGCTGGTCGCCTACACGCAGTACGTCCCGGTCCTTGCCGACATGACCGACGAGCTCAGCAAGATCGACCCCAAACTGGCGTCCAACCCGCTGATCAATCCGCCGCAGGACTCGCAGGACCGACTGCACAGCTGGGCCGCCCTCACCGACGAGCAGACCCAGGAATTCAACACCATCTACGCGGCAGTCACCGGCAGCTGATGGCCGGTGTAGCGGCGAGCAGCCGCCAGCGCAGCAAGATCGCGCCGTACCTGATGATCTTGCCTGCGTTGGCGTACCTCGCGATCTTCTTCGTGGTGCCGTTCTGGTCGCTGTTCCGGACGTCACTGTCGTCGATGGGCGGCTCGATCTACCTGCCGACGTTGACGTTCGCCTGGGATTTCAGCAACTACGGTCACGCGTTCACGGCCTACCAGGATCAGATCATCAGGTCGTTGCTGTATTCGTTCACCGCGACCATCGTCTCGTTGCTGATCTCCTATCCCCTGGCCTACGTCATCGCGTTCAAGTCGGGCCGCTACAAGAACTTGTTGCTGGGCCTGGTGATCCTGCCGTTCTTCGTCACCTTCCTGGTGCGCACCCTGGCCTGGAAGACGATCCTGGCCGACGACGGATTCGTCGTGCGGACGCTCGACACCATCGGCATCCTGCCGCCGGACGGCCGCCTGCTGTCCACCAGCTGGGCGGTGATCGGCGGCCTGATCTACAACTCGATGACCTTCATGATCCTGCCGCTGTACGTCAGCCTGGAGAAGATCGACCCCCGGCTGCTGGAGGCATCGAAGGACCTGTACTCGTCGAGCCTCGGCGCGTTCCGGAAGGTCATCCTGCCGCTGTCGCTACCCGGTGTGATCGCCGGCAGCCTGCTGGTGTTCATCCCCGCCGTCGGTGACTTCATCAACGCCGACTACCTCGGCAGCACTCAGACCACGATGATCGGCAACGTCATCCAGAAACAGTTCCTCGTGGTCAAGGACTATCCCGGCGCGGCGGCGCTGAGCTTCGTCCTGATGGCCATGATCCTGGTCGGAGTGCTTTCCTACACAAGGGCTTTGGGTACGGAGGACCTGGTATGAGCATCACCGTCGCCGCCGCCGGGCCCGACGTCCCCGAAGGCCAGGAGAGCAAGTCCGTCGCGCGCTCGCGGCGCAGCATCAGCGGCAGCGGCAAGCTCGGCGACGTCGCACTGCGCGTGGTGGCCGGGCTGGTCCTGCTGTACATCTTCCTGCCGATCTTCGTGATCGTGCTGTTCTCGTTCAACAAGCCGGCCGGCAAGTTCAACTACACCTGGCAGGGCTTCACGCTGGAGAACTGGGCGAACCCGTTCAAGTACCCGGCACTGGCGAACGCCCTGAAGATGAGCCTGACGGTGGCTGCCGTCTCGACGGCCATCGCCATCGTGCTCGGCACACTGCTGGCCATCGCCCTTGTGCGGCAACGATTCCGGGGTAGCAAGGCGGTGGAGACCTTCCTGGTCCTGCCGCTGACCGCGCCCGAGGTCGTCATGGGCGCCTCATTGCTGACGCTGTTCCTCGACCTGGGCTGGGCCACCGGGTTCGGCACCATCCTGATCGCCCACGTCGCCTTCGAGATCAGCTTCATCGCGATGACGGTACGTGCGCGGGTGCGTGGCTTCGACTGGACACTCGAGGACGCGTCGATGGATCTGGGCGCCAGCCCGACCCGCACGTTCTTCAAGGTGACCCTGCCGCTGATCGTGCCGGGCATCGTCGCTGCCGCGATGCTGTCGTTCGCGCTGTCGCTGGACGATTTCATCATCACGTACTTCGTCAGCGGGTCGACGGTCACGTATCCGCTGTTCGTCAACGCCGCGGTGAAGGCCGCGGTGCCGCCGCAGATCAATGTGCTGGCCACCGCCATACTGGCGATCAGCCTGATCGTCATCGGTGTCGGCACGCTGTACCGCCGCAAACGGATCGACGACTGACCACGCTCATCGCTGCACCCACCCCGTTTGCGCGAGCGCAAATTAGGGTAATGGCACTTTCATGTCTTCGGGGCGAATCCACAGTGCGGTGGACGATGCGACGAGCACGACGGCCTTCGAGTACGGGGCCCGCGCCGGCTACGTGACCAGCGCGGTACTGCACATCCTGATTGCCTACATCGTGCTGCGGCTCGCGTTCGGCGGCGGCGGCAACGCCGATCAGTCCGGGGCGCTGGCCACTCTGAGCAGCCACACCGGAGGCGCGCTCACCCTGTGGCTCGCGGCCCTCGGACTGTTCGGGCTGGCCCTGTGGCGCGCCGCCGAGGCGGTGGTGGGGTCACACCCCAACGACCCCACGGAAAGCGACGAGGGCGCCAAGAAGCAGTTCAAGCGCGTCAAGTCGGTGGCCCTCGCCGTGGTGTACTGCGGCCTGGCCATCTCGGCGATCCGCTTCGCCACCGGCGGTGGTCAATCGTCCGGGCAGCAGAACGCGGGGATGAGCGCACAACTGATGCAGTCGGGTTGGGGCAAGGCGCTATTGGTGATCGTGGGCCTGGTGGTGATCGGCATTGGGGGCTACCACGTCTACAAGGGTGCCTCGCAGAAATTCCTCGACGACCTGAAGACGTCGGGCGGTCGCGTCATCACGCCGATCGGCGTGGCCGGATACCTGGCCAAGGGCAGCGTGCTGGCCGGCGCGGGCCTGCTGGTGATCGTGGCGACGCTGCGGGCCGACCCGTCGAAGGCGGCCGGAATCGATGCTGCGGTCAAGACTTTGGGCCAGGCTCCGTTCGGCAAGTTCCTGCTGATCATTGCCGCGCTGGGCTTCGCCGCATACGGCGCATACTGCCTGGTGCTGGCGCGTTTCGCGCGGATGTGACCCGTCAGCCGAAGAACTGCAACCGGGTGATCTCGGCCTGCGGGCCGAAATCGGCGATCACCACGGCACGTCCCGACGGCGCGTGCGCGGCGGCAGCGATCGAGTCGCCAGCGGCGATCACCTTGGGCCACAACGCACCTCGCAGTCTCGCGGCAGCGCCGCCCGCGTCGACGGTGGCCGAGGGCACGATGGAGCGGACTCCGGCGGCGTCACCGGCCGTCAGGGCGGCCAGCAGGCGCGTCATGGCGGCTCGGTGCCGGCGTCCCGGGCGCCGTAACCCACGCACGAAACCGACC
>CAMFLL010000039.1 GCA_945957405.1 uncultured Mycolicibacterium sp.
TGCTCGGTCAGGACACCGAAGAAGCGCTCGATCGAACCGAACAGCGCGCGGTGGATGAGCACCGGCCGCTGGCGGGTGCCATCGGCAGCGGTGTATTCGAGTTCGAACCGATCGGGCATGTTGAAGTCCAGCTGGATCGTCGACATCTGCCAGCTGCGGCCCAGTGCGTCCTTGACCTGCACGGAGATCTTCGGTCCGTAGAAGGCCGCACCACCGGGATCGGGAACCAGGTGCAGGCCTGAGGCCTCGGCGACTTCGCGCAGCGTCGCGGTGGCCTCATCCCACACATCGTCATCGCCGACGTATTTGTCGGGATCCTTGGTCGAGAGTTCGAGGTAGTAGTCGTCGAGCCCGTAGTCGGACAGCAGATCGAGCACGAACTGCAGCAGTGAGGTCAGCTCGTCACGCATCTGTTCACGCGTCGTGTAGATGTGCGCGTCATCCTGCGTCATGCCGCGCACGCGCGTCAGGCCGTGCACCACGCCGGACTTCTCGTAGCGGTACACCGAGCCGAACTCGAAGAGCCGCAACGGAAGTTCGCGGTAGGACCGACCGCGGGCGCGGTAGATCAGGTGGTGCATCGGGCAGTTCATCGGCTTGAGGTAGTAGTTCTGCCCGGGTTTGCGCAGCGTGCCGTCATCGTCGTACTCGGCGTCGATGTGCATGGCCGGGAACATGCCGTCGGCGTACCACTCCAGGTGCCCGGACGTGACATAGAGGTGTTCCTTGGTGATGTGCGGCGTGTTGACGAACTCGTAGCCCGCCTCGGAATGCTTACGCCGCGAGTAGTCCTCGAGTTCCTTGCGGACGATGCCGCCCTTGGGATGGAACACCGGCAGCCCGGAACCCAGCTCGTCAGGGAAGCTGAACAGATCGAGCTCCACGCCGAGCTTGCGGTGGTCACGCCGCTGCGCCTCCTCGATGAGTTCGAGATGGCGGTCGAGGGCCTCCTGGGATTCCCACGCGGTGCCATAGATGCGTTGCAGGCTGGCGTTGTTCTGGTCGCCGCGCCAGTACGCGGCCGAACTGCGGGTCAGCTTGAAGGCGGGGATGTAGCGGGTGGTCGGAATGTGCGGGCCACGGCACAGGTCACCCCAAACCCGCTCACGCGTACGGGGATTGAGGTTGTCGTAGGCGGTCAGTTCGTCGCCTCCGACTTCCATGACCTCTGGGTCGTCGGCACCGGATTTGTCGTCGACGAGTTCGAGTTTGTAGGGCTCGCGGGCCAGTTCACGGCGGGCGTCGTCCTTGGAGTCGTACACGCGGCGGGCGAACAGCTGACCGTCCTTGACGATCTGGCGCATGCGCTTCTCGAGTGCCTCGAGGTGCTCGGGTGTGAACGGCTCGGCGACATCGAAGTCGTAGTAGAAGCCATCGGTGATCGGCGGGCCGATGCCGAGCTTGGCGTCGGGGAACATGTCCTGGACCGCCTGGGCCAGCACGTGGGCTGCCGAATGCCGGATGACGCTGCGGCCCGCGTCGGTGTCGGCGGCCACCGGCGTCACGTCGGTGTCGGCGTCAGGGGTCCACGCCAGGTCGCGCAGTTTGCCGTCCGGGTCGGCGACCACCACGACGGCGTTCGGCTCACCGCGACCGGGCAGTCCTGCCTCCCGGACGGCGGCACCCGCAGTGGTCCCGGCAGGAACCCGGATCGGGGCTGCCGGGGCGGTGTAGGCGGGGGCGCTCATCGACGTGTCTCCAGATTCTCGAGTGTGACGGCCGTTGACAGCCCGGTGGGGCAAGGACCGCCGACCATGCTATCGGTGCATGTTTACAGTCTTGTACTCACGACCCGAGGCCGAGCGGACTCGCCAGCCACGGCCAGTCCAGCCCGACCAGGCGGGCCATCAAACTCAGCGCGCCAAGCAGCCACAGCGTGCCGATCACGATGGCCGTGGTGAACACCGCACCGAGGATCTTGACCCACAGCCCCTGCCGCCAGAACCAGCCCATCACCTGGTCGTACCGCCGCCTGACATAGGACAGCAGGTGCCGGGCCCATTCGAACTCGCTGGCCAGGATGGCCAGGCCGATGAAGACGATCGCCCAGCCCGGCCCCGGGTACGGGATCGCCACGATGCCGACCCCGAGCACCACCAGGCCGACCACGCCGACGACGACGCGGTACACCAGGTTGGCCGAACGGCGTTCACGCAGACCGTCGCGCCACCGGCCCCAGCGGCGAACGACCTCGGGTTTCACGGTTGTCCCGGGTTGAGCTTGACGAACAGGGCGTGCGCCTCGGCGAGCAGGCGGTCGCCGTCGTACAGGGCAGCCTCGACGAAGATCTTGCGGCCCTGCACGCCACGCACGCCCGCGTCGATCCGCAGGGTCTGGCCGATCGGCACGATCGCGCGGTAGTCGATGTGCAGGAACGCGGTGCGCTGGGCGCGCTTGCCCGTCAGCGTGAACGCGGTGAACCCGAGGACGGAGTCGAACAACAGGCCGATCGCTCCGCCGTGGGCGGCGCCGTTGCGGCCGAGGTGATACCGCGAGAAGCGCACCGGCCCCCGGATCCGGCCGTCGGCGTCCTGCGCCAGGTCCATCGGCACGTTGAGCACGTTGCCGCGGTTCGGCAGGTCGAGGCGGCGCCCCGACGGTGACGTCCATTCGTCGGCGTCGAACGGCGCCAGCAGCGCTGACGCCTTCTCCAGCAGGTCAGCGGCCTCGGCGATCACCTCGTCGGGCGCGTCCGCGGCGCGGGCGTGGTCCTGCAGGGTGCGCACACCGGCGACGAAGCGGCCGTAGTCGGGTCCGCCCTTCGTGGTCGGTTCGGGCGGATTGAAACCGCCGCCGGGATGCTGCTGATCGACTCCTGCCACAACCGACACGGTATTGCACCTGATTCACAGCTGCGGGTGGGCGTCATCCCGGGCGGCCCGCCGCGGCGCGGCACATGACAGGCTGACGAGGTGCGACTGAGCGATCTGGAGGGCCGGCAGCTGACCTACTCCGATGTCGGCGCGACGGCCGACGGCGCCACGCTGCCTGCGGGATATCACCACGTGCGCCGGTCGGCACGGATCGGCGCCGGCCGGGACCGGTTCGAGGCCGCCGCGGCCCGCGTCATGCGCTATGGCATGTTGCGCGGCGCGGGTGTGCGGGTGGAGGCCGGCACCGACGTCGCCGAGGTGGGCACCCTGGTTCTCGGCAGGCTCGGTCCCATCGCCGCGCCGTGCCGGGTGGTATATGTCGTCGACGACGCCGACTGCCGCGGATTCGCCTACGGCACCCTGCCCGGCCACGCCGAATGCGGCGAGGAGCGGTTCGCCGTCCGCTACGACCCGGCGACCGATTCGGTCCACTCCGAAGTGGTGGCGTTCTCCAGGCACGGAACGTGGTGGAGCCGGCTCGGTGCACCCGTGGCGTCGCTGGTTCAGCGTGTCGTCACCGAGAGGTACCTGCACGCCGTTTGAATGAAGTCGTGTCGGGACCGTCGCTTGGCCGCGCGCGTTCGGTGATGCGCGCGGAGGTCGAGGCGATCCGTCGCCGCGATCCCGACTTCGATGCCGGCGACCTCACGCTCTTCACGTTCCCGCTGCTGATCCGCGCGGTCGGGGTGCTGGCCATCGGGGTGGTTCCGCTGCTGGTGGTCCGCAGCGGCGATCAGGAGGATTCGCTGCTGGTGCCCCTGATCGGCTCGCTGGCGCTGGTCATCATCTGTACCGCCGTCGTGGCGTGGCTGACGTCGGTGGTGATCTCCGGCCTTGTGGTGATGGTGCTCTATCGCACCCGCCCGGCGGCGTCCTCGCATCTGGTGATCCGGGTGCTCACCGATTCATTCCAGCGGGTCAGCGATTCGACCTCACACCTGACCTTGTTGGCCCTGGTCGCCGGCCTGCTGTCGCTCGCGATCGGACTGCCGACCCGCCGCGGCGACGAGCTGGCCAATTCGGTGATCGACGACCTGCTGGCCGCGCAGGTCGGGGTGCTGTTGGCCGTCATGGGGTTGGCGTTCATCGCCGAATCCATCCGGTCGTCGGCCGATATCGTCGACGACCAGTCGCTGATGCTGGCCTGGCCGTGGGCCCTGGTGATCGCCTGCCTGTCCTGGACGCTGGCGACGGTGGTGGGTCCGTTCGAGACCACCCGCATGCTGACGATCCTGCTCAACGAATGGCTGCCCGCCTACATCGACGGCACCCCGCGGGCGGCCGTGATCGCCGACCTGCTGCCACCCGGCGCGAGGTGGTGGGCGGCCTTCGGGCCGCTGCCCGTGATCGCGGTGGTGTGGGCCGTAACAGCTTGGCGCCATGAGGGATTCGTGCGGATCGGCGAGTTCCTCGGTGGTGACGACGAGGTGCCCGCGTCGCGGCTCACCTGACGGCGGGAATGGTGCGGGCCTGCACATCCAGTTGATACGACAGCACGGCCAGCGTGAACAGGCCGATCGACATGTTCAGCAACGCCCCGAATCCCTCGGTGGCGAAATCCACCAGCGCGTTGAGGAAGGTGAAGATCAGCGCCGCATTGCGCAACCAGCGCAGCGGCCAGTCGGCATCGGGGTCGCGACGCCGGCCGATCATCGCGGGCAGGGACAGGGCTGCGGTCAGGGCTGCGCTCACGAGCAGGATCACCGATGCGGGCGTGATCTTGTCGAGGCCGAAGGTGACGCTGTGACCTTCATAGAGGTATCCGCCCAGCGCGATGCCGAGCGCGCCGAAGATCACACTGACGACGGCGCCGACCACCATCAGCCAGCCCACCACCGGCACCCACCGCGGACTGCGGAAGAAGCCGGGGACCAGCCGCGGTAACCGCTGCTGCAACCGGTACAGGCGGTCCGAGGCGTGCCCGGCCGACAGCAGCAGCGCCCGCACGTTCTCGACGTCGGCGGCGTCGGTGCCACCGGCCCGCGCATCCTCGACCAGGCGCAGTCCGACGTCGCGGCGATGGTCGGGTAGGCCGCGGGCCACCCCGTCGGCGGCGATGGCCGCCGCCGACGCGAGGCATTCCCGTGGGGACAGTGGCCGGATGTCGCGCACCACGCGAGCACCGACCAGCATGCTGATGACCAGGATGTACATGATCTCGGCGGCGGGACCGTAGAAGTAGTCGTTGTCCTTGGTGACGAACTTGCCGACCTCGTCGAGGAACAACCCGAACCCGACGCCACCGAGGACCACTGCCACGATCCGGGTGCCCAGACCCAGCGTCATCCAACCCAGCAGCAGCGCCAGCATCATCAGCGCACCACCCCACAGCGCGTGCGCGATGTGCAGGTTGCCGCCGCCGATCTGCGGATAACCCGTCAGCTCCAGGTACAGCCGAGTGAGCAGGATCGTGGCGATCGCGATGAACACGAACGCCTCCGCCTCGTTGGGTCCGGTGGCGTTGCGGGTCACGCCCCGGATTACACCAGGTGATCCGGGGCGCGTGTGGTCAGTCGGTCAGCGTTTCTCGAGGGTGAACTGGCAGACGTCGGTGTAGCCGGTGCGGAACAGGTCGGCACAGCCGGTCAGGTATTTCATGTAGCGGTCGTAGACCTCTTCGGACTGGATCGCGATCGCGTCGTCGCGGCGCGCCTCGAGTGCCTCGGCCCAGCGGTCGAGCGTGATGGCGTAGTGCGGCCGCAGCGACTGCACCCGGGCTATGTGGAAACCGGCCTGCTGTGCGTGCTCCTCGACCTCGGCCACGGACGGCAGCCGGCCGCCCGGGAAGATCTCCTTCATGATGAAGTTCACGAAGCGCAGCAGGCTCATCGTGAACGGCAGGTCCATCTGCTCGGCCTCGGCCTCACTGGCCCGGGTGATGGTGTGCAGCATCATGACACCGTCATCGGGCAGCACGCGGTGGGCGAACTCGAAGAAGTCGCCCCAGCGGTCCTTGCCGAAGTGCTCGAACGCGCCGATCGACACGATCCGGTCGACGGGCTCGTCGAACTTCTCCCAGCCTTCGAGCAGCACGCGCTTGTCCCGCGGGCTCGGCGAGTTCGCGAACAACTTCTCCACGTGGGCCTGCTGATTGCGGCTCAGCGTCAAACCTGTGACATCGACGTCGTATTGGTCGATGGCGCGCATCAGAGTCGCGCCCCATCCACAGCCGACGTCCAGCAGTTTCATACCGGCGCGCAAGTTGAGTTTGCTCAGCGACAGGTCGACCTTGGCGACCTGAGCCTCCTGCAGCGTCATGTCATCACGCACGAAATAGGCGCAGCTGTAGGTCTGCGTCGGATCCAAGAACAGCCGGAAGAATTCGTCGGAAAGGTCGTAATGCGACTGCACATCGTCGAAGTACGGCTCGAGTTGCGCCTGGTCAGAGGTAAGTTTCGGCAAGTTATCCCGCATCGTGTAGAGGTAGACCGTCGTCGGTCAATCGGACGAGAATATCCGTTTGTTACCTTCGGATAATCTGCGCCCGCGTCAGACTTCGTCTCAATCCGACGTTTCGGCTACGGCTTGTGTTTTCGCCCACCGGTAATCGGCTTTACCCGAAGGTGAGCGCTGAACACGGGGTCGAAACAGAACGTGCTTGGGCAATTTGTAGCGCGCAATGTGTCGACCCGCTTCCGCGACGATAGCGGACGAAGTTGTGTGATCCGCTGTGACGCCGTCGGACAGCTGCACGATCGCCACCACTTCCTCACCCCAGCGCACGCTGGGCCGGCCGACCACCACGACGTCATAGACCGCGGGGTGTTCGCCGACTGCCGCCTCGACCTCCTCGGCGAAGATCTTCTCGCCACCGGAGTTGATGGTCACCGAATCGCGGCCCAGCAGTTCGATGCTGCCGTCGTCGTGCCAGCGTGCCCGGTCGCCGGGCACCGAGTGGCGGATCCCGCCGATGGCAGGGAAGGTGCGGGCACTCTTGGCCGGGTCGCCGAGATAACCCAGCGGTACCGGACCCTGCTGGGCGAGCCAGCCGATCTCGTCGTCACCTGGGGTCAGGACGCGGGTGAGGTCTGCGTCGACGACCACCGCCCCGAGATTGGGCACGAATCGCCCGGTCCCGACGCGGTCTGCGGTGGACACCTGACCCATCTGGGCGCCCGTCTCCGATGACCCGCCCGCATCCACGACGGTCACATGCGGCAGGCGGGCCAGTAGTCGCTTCTTGACGCCGGCGCTGAACAACGCGCCACCGCTACCGATGACGTTCAGCGCCGCGAGGTCGTAGCGCTCGGCGTCCGGCGCCTCGAGTGCGTCGGCCAGCGGCCGGCCGAAGGCATCACCGACGATGAGCAGCATCGCCACGCGTTCGCGGGCTGCCAGAGCCCACGCGTCGGCGGCATCGAATCTGCTTGTGATGGAAGACATCACGAACGACCGCCCCGCCAGCAGGCAGCTGAAGGCCGACCATTGCGCCGCGCCGTGCATCAGCGGCGCGCAGGACATCGACCCGCCCGCGGGTTGCCGGGCGCGCTCCACAACCGCGGCGAGGCTCTGCACCGCCTCGCCGGAGCCGAACACGCGGCCGCCCATCGCTGCGAGGTAGATGTCGTGCTGGCGCCACAGGACCGCCTTCGGCATGCCGGTGGTGCCGCCGGTGTACAGGACGTACAGATCGTCGGGGTCCGGTGTCAGGTCCAGCGGCTCCGACGAAGCACCGGCCAGCAGGTCTTCGTAGCGCACGGCACCCGGCAGCGGGTCCAGCCCCGAACCGTCGTCGACGTGGATCAGGGTCATCGGCGGCAGGTGCGGCAGCGCCTCCTGCAGTGTCGGTGCGAACTGCGCGTGGTACACCACCGCGGCCGGTGCGCCGTTGCCCAGCAGATACACCAACTCGTCGGCGACATACCGGTAGTTGACGTTGAAGGGTGCGACGCGGGCCGCGTAGGCGCCCAGCATGCCTTCGAGGTACTCGGGGCAGTTGGTCAGGTACAGCGCGAGATGGCTCTGCCCCGACTCGTGCCCGGCCAGTCCCGCACGCCCGGTGTGCAGTCCCAGGCCCAGATCGTGCAGCGCGCGGGCGAGCTGCCGCGACCGCCGCCGGGTTTGGGCGAATGTCTGGCGCCGGTCGCCGAAGACGATGCAGTCGCGGTCGGGGACGGCCGATGCGACGGCGTCGAACACCTCGGCCAGGTTGAACTCGGTTGTCACGGCAGCCATCACAACTGCCATTGTGGCCGAGACATCTCACCGCGCACTGGACGGTTCCGGCGACGGATCGGGGTGGTGCCGGGTGGCCAGCGCCGAGCCCACCAGGATCAGGGCCAGTCCGGCGACGTTCCACGGTGTCAGCGGTTCGCTGAGCACAAGCACTCCGGCGGCGAGCGCGACGGCGGGGTTGACGTAGGTGAACACCAGGGCCCGCGTGGCCCCCACTTCCCGGATCAACTCGAAGAACACGATGAACGCCAGGGCCGTGCACACCACCGCCAGCAGCGCGGTCGAGACGAGCACGCGCGTCGAGGGCATCTCGGTCGGCCAGTGCACGGCGGCAGGCGCCGCGTAGACCAGTGCTGCGAAGCCCAGGCAGGTCGCCGTCATGGGCAGGGCAGGAACCTCGGTCAGATGGCGGGCGGCGATCAGCGGCGCGATGGCATAACAGGTCGACACCAGCAGCACCTCCGTGACGGGCCACGCCCCGCCGCCGGTGATCCCCGGACCGGCGAGCGCCGCGACACCTGCCAGCCCGACCGCGAGCCCGATCATCTGCGGGACACCGAGCCGGTGGGTGCCGCCGGTGAGCCGGTCGAGCACCGCGGCGATGATCGGGGACGCGGCGATCAGCAGCCCGGTCGTCGAGCTCGTCAGATGGTGCTCGGCGTCGGAGAGCAGCAGCCACGCCGCGATGATCTCGAAGAAAGCGAAGCCCGCCAACGGTTTCCAGTGCCGGCTGATGATGCGCGCATTGGCCCGCGACAGCGCCAGCGGCATCAGCACGAGCGCGCCGACCGCGGTCCGCGCGAACACCAGCACCGGGACCGAGAGGCCTTCCAGCGAGATCTTGATGAGCAGATACGGGATACCCCAGATCACGCTCATCGCAGAGAACAGCAACCAGCCGCGCGCGCTCACGGCGTCCATCATGGCGAGCGCCGCGACGCGGCGTCGCACCGGGTCAGCCGGCTACGGCGACCTTGTCATCGTCGAGCGACTCGATGCGCGCCGGGACGTGTTTGTGCCACGGTGTCCCGGCGAAGGCGTCGCGCCACGCGGTGGAGGTCAGATCGTTGGGGGCGACGCCGGGCACCTGCACGGCGCCGTCTGCGCCGGTGTAGTCGACGCCGAAACCATTGGGCAGCGACGCATGCCCGGACTGCATCGCCTCGCTGATCTCGACGGTGGCTTCGGCGCTGCCCGCAGCGGTGGTGATGCGGGCCCGCCCGCCGTCACGCAGGCCCAGTTGCCGGGCGTCTTCGACGCTGACCCGCAGGGCGCCGTCGCCATCGCGTTTGCGCCAGCCCGGGTCACGGATGATGTCGTTGGCGGTGAACGCGCGGCGCTCCCCCGCGGCCAGCACCACCGGGTACTCGGCGGTGGTCAGCGGCACCGCAACGGCGGGCAACGCGCGGATTTCGTCGAGCATCTCGGGCATGTCGAGATGGATCTTGTGATCGTCGTGCCCGATCAACGCGAAGTCGTCGGAGTAGTCATGCGCGGTGAACGTCACCCCCGACCGGTTGGCCAGGACCGCGTCGAACAGGGCGTTACCGTCGGCGTGCCCGGCGCGGCGCACCGCCTCGGGGTAACTGAAGAACGCCCGCTGGGCCAGGCCCCACAGCGCGGCGGTGCCGGCCAGCCCGTCGGGCAGCGTCGGCCCCAGCGTCTCGTACAGGACATACGGCGTGGTCTTGGCCAGCATCGGACTGGCGTTGACCGCGGCCAGGAACGCCTGCGCGTAGGCGTCACGACCGAGCTGCGCCGCGGCACGCAACGGTTCCAGTTCGGCGTCGTCGACCACACCGAGCGCGCGCACCAGGCGCGACCAGATCTCGGGTTCTGCCAGCGTGCCGGGCAGCGGCTCGAAGAGTGGGTGTCGCAGCTGAAAGGTGTTGTGCGGGAACTCGAGATTGAAGAACGTCGCCTCGGGTTTCTCGAACTGTGAGGCCGCAGGCAGCACGTAATGGGCCAGGCGCGCGGTCTCGGTCATCGCCACGTCGATGACCACCAGCAGCTCGAGAGCACCGAAGGCTTCGCGGCAGGCCGCCGAGTCGGCCAGCGAATGGGCCGGGTTGCTGCTCTCGACGATCATGCCCCGGAACCGGTCCGGGTGATCGGTCATGATCTCCTGGGGCACAACGTTACTGGGGATCAGACCCGATATCACCGGCGATCCCGTGACAGGGCTGCGACCCACCCCGCCGTAGCGGAACAGCGGCGCGAAGGCCGAATGCAGATGCTGGCCACCACGTTTGGCGAAGTTACCGGTCAGGATCCACAGCAACTTGTTCAGGTACGAACTCAGCGTGCTGTTGGGGGCCTGCTGGATGCCGAGGTCCTCGAACACCGCGACGGAGTCGGCCGCCGCGATACGCCGCGCGGCGGCGCGCAGCAGTTCCTCGTCGACACCACAACACTGCGCGTAGTCACCGACCGGCACGTTGCCCAACACCGCCCTGACCTCCGCCACGCCGTTGACGTGGTCGGCCAGAAATGACTCGTCGCAGAGGTTTTCCTGGACGAGGACGGCGGCCAGCGCGGCCAGCGCCCAGGCGTCGGTGCCCGGTTTGACGCGGAGGTGGAAGTCGGCCATCTTGGCGGTATCGGTGATCACCGGGTCGATCACCACCATCGAGCGTTCGGGGTCCTTGGCGATCTCGTTGAGGACCGTGCGCGCCCGCGGGAAGCTCTGCGACATCCACGGGTTCTTGCCGACGAACACCGCCACCTCGGCGTGCTCGAACTCGCCGCGGGTGTGCCCGCCGTAGAGGTGCGCGTCGACCCACGCCTCACCGGTCTTCTCCTGCGCCAGGGCGCTCGAGCGGTACCGCGAGCCGATGGCCTTGAGGAACGCCCCGCTGTACGCGCCGCCGAGATGGTTTCCCTGGCCGCCGCCACCGTAGTAGAAGATCTTGTCGCCGCCGTAGGCGTCACGGATGTGACGAAAACCGTCGGCGATCTCGGCGATCGCGGTGTCCCAGTCGATTTCGTCGTAGCCGCCGTCGGCGCGGCGGCGCATCGGAGACGTCAGCCGGGTCCGGTTGTTCTGATAGTGGTCCAGGCGCAACGCCTTGTTGCAGGTGTAGCCCTGCGTGGCGGGGTGCGCCTTGTCACCGCGGATCTTGGCGAGTGTGCGCCCCTCGGTCTGCACCACGATGCCGCAGTTGCATTCGCACAGGATGCAGGCGGTGGGCTGCCAGGTGTCGTTCTCCTGCGATGTCATGGGCTGCTCCCTTGCCGAGGTCGACGAGCCTCAGCATAGACCATTCGGTCTATGTCGGTCACCAACCGGTTGGTCTAGATTTCGGGACGTGTTCACTGGCAACTTCTCTGACGACTTCCCGCAGATCTTCTCCATCGAAGGCAAGACGGCCCTGATCACCGGCGGGTCCAGCGGTATCGGACTGGCCATGGCCGAGGGCTACCTGCGCGCCGGCGCGCGGGTGTACATCTCGTCGCGCAAGGCCGATGTGTGCGCCGAAGCCGAGCGCGAGCTGTCTCGGTACGGCGAGGTGCACGCCATCCCGGCCGATGTCAGCGACGACGAGCAGCGCACCGCGCTCATCGAGCAGATCGGCGCCCGCGAGGACAAGCTGCACATCCTGGTCAACAACGCCGGCGCGACGTGGGGCGCCGACTTCGACAGCTTCCCGGCCGAGGCTTTCGACAAGGTGCTGCAGCTCAACGTGAAGGCGCCGTTCGTGCTGACCCAACTGGCCCGTCCACTGCTGGACGCGGCGTCCACCGAGGTCGACCCCGCCCGCGTCATCAACATCGGCTCGATCGACGGTATCGGCGTACCGCGACTCGGCACGTTCTCCTACTCGTCCTCCAAGGCCGCCCTGCACCAGCTCACCAGGCACATGGCCCACGCGCTGGCGCCCAGGATCCTGGTGAATGCCATTGCGCCAGGGCCGTTTCGCTCGAAGATGATGGCGGCGACACTCGATGCCGTCGGTGACCGGCTGGCCGCCGCGGCCCCAGTCAAACGGATCGGGCAACCGGAGGACATCGCGGCGGCGGCGATCTACCTGGCGTCGCGTGCCACCACATTCGTCACCGGTGCCGTGCTACCGCTCGACGGTGGGCTCTCGACCACCGCCGGTCTCAGCATCTGACCGCACTTACCATCTGACCGCACTCACCATCGGACCGCGAGCAGACGCGGACTCGCACTGTGGACGCGCAGTTCGTGCGAGTTTGCGACTGCTCGCGCAGGGTTCGCTACCGTCGGACTGGTGACGGTGTCGGGATCGCGCGCCGCCCGGGCACGCGTCACCGGGACTGTTTTCGTCGCAACGGTCGCCTTGGTCGCGGTTGCCTTGGTCGGGGTCGCGTCGTGCGGCCATCCACCGTCGCCGCCCGACACCTCCGGCCCGGCGGCGATCAGCACGGCACCCGACCAGACCACCACCACAGCCGCGACTCCGGTGGCTCCGGTGGCCCTGCCGGCAGAACTCGCCCCGGTCGGAACGCTCGTCGACGATGCGATTGCGGCACATCGGCTGCCCGGCGCGGTGGTCCAGATCGGGCATGCGGGCACGGTGGTGGTCCGCCAGGCCTTCGGTTCGCGCAAGTTGGCCGGTGAACCCGGCCTGGATGGGGCACCCGCACCTGCCGAACCGATGACCGTCGACACGATCTTCGACCTGGCGTCGTTGACGAAGAGTGTCGCGACGACAACTGCCGTCATGCAGCTGTCCGAACAGGGCCGGCTGCGGATCGACGAACCGCTGCAGACGTACCTGCCCGACTTCAACCCGGCGGGCGATCCGCGCCGGGCCCTGGTGACACTGCGCATGTTGCTCACCCACACGTCGGGCATCGCGGGCGATCTGAGTCTCGACGGCCCGTGGGGGCTGGACCGCGCCGACAAAGCCGACGGCATTCGCCGCGCCCTGGCCGCCTGGGTGGTATTCCCTCCCGGCGAGCGGTTCCACTACTCCGACATCAACTTCATCCTGCTGGGCACCGTGCTCGAGAAGCTCACGGGCGAGCCGGTGGACACCTACGTCCAGCGCAACGTCTTCACCCCACTCGGGATGACCGACACCCGCTACCTTCCCGTCGCCAAAGCATGTGGGCCGCACCAGGTCCGGGGCACGGCCATCGCTGTCGACCCGCGCGCCCCCGACGGCGGCCAGTGTGCACCGGACACCTGGAGCACCAACCTTCTGGCACGCGTTGCCCCCACCGCGCATGACGGCGACACGCCGGACGCCAACCCCGACTTCGGCCATCTCCTTCGCGGAACCGTGCACGACCCGACGGCACGCCGCATGGGCGGGGTGGCCGGCAGTGCCGGCGTCTTCTCGACGGTGCACGACATGGGCTTGTTCGCCCAAGCCCTGCTCGATCGCCTCGCCGGGCGGCCGAGCACATTCCCGCTGCGACAATCCACCGTGGCACTGATGACCGCGCCGCAGCAACCGGGGCACACCGCCGAACAGCTCGCGGCCGCAAATGACGCCGCGCGGCGCGACATCGAAATCACACCCAACACCACTGATCCGCTACTGGCGCCGAACTATCCGGCGATATCCGGACAGGACCTGCGCGGGTTCGGCTGGGACATCGACACCGCCCAGTCCCGGCCGCGCGGCATGATCTTTCCCATCGGCAGCTTCGGGCATACCGGCTTCACCGGCACGACGCTGTGGATCGACCCCGGGTCGGACACCTACGTGGTGGTCCTGGCCAATGTGATCCACCAGCCCGGTGGTCCCCCCGTCGCGAGGCTGAGCGGCGACATCGCCACCGTGACGGCCAGGGCCCTCCGACTCTACGGCAGCTAGCCGCACAACTCGCTCAGCGCCGCACGAATGCGGTCCGGGATCGGCACGGCCTTGCGCGTCTCGCGGTCGACGAACACATGCACGAATTGCCCATGCGCGGCGGCCTGGTTCCCGGCCTCGGTGAAGATACCGATCCCATAGGTCGCCGCGCGGTTGCCCAACTTGTCGACCCGCAGCCCGGCGCGGAGCTGCTCGGGGTAGGCCAGTGGCGCCCGGTAGACACACGTCGACTCCACCACCAACGCGATCACCGGCGATGCGCGGATGTCCAGACCACCCTCGACGATCAGGAAGTGGTTGACGACGGTGTCGAAGTAGCTGTAGTACGTGACGTTGTTGACGTGACCGTAGACGTCATTGTCCATCCAGCGGGTGCTGATCGGCAGGTGGTAGCGGTAATCGTTTGCCGTGAAACCACTTTCACCGTCCGGGCTCCGACTCACGGGCTGTGACTGATCGTCGAACGAGGCTGCGTGTGGGGCATCTGATTCTGTTGCAGGCCGATGCAGGTGCCGTAGTGCTCGGGCGTGCACGGGATACCGCCGACGCTGGGCACCTGACCACCTGGATACGTCGGGCCGATGTTGACGGTGAACATCGCCGGTTCGGTGTCCCAGGAGTCCGACATCATGTCCAGGACGCATTCGCCGGTGTAGTCGTCGACCACCTGACTGCCGGGGCAGCCGTCCTCGGCGGCGGCCGGTGGAGCAAACGCCAACGCTGCGCCGGCAACGGCGATCGTGTACACCAGGTGCGCCAACCGAGCCGCCATGGAGGCAATCCTACGGATTTCGTCGTCGAAAGACAGCGCACACGGTGTAGTCCGCCGCCTAGGCTGGCAGGGAAAGACGACCACGAAGGAGACCGTGACATGAGCCTGTACGCAGTAGTCGATCCGTCGACCGGGGAGACTGTGCAGGAGTACCCCACCGCCACCGACGAACAGATCGAACAGGCGCTCGGCGCCGCCTCGAAGGCCTTCGCCGAGTGGAAGACATCGTCGGTGTCCGACCGCGCGGAGTTGATCCGCAAGGTCGCCACGCTGCACACCGAGCGCCGCGAGGAACTGGCCAAGATCATCAACCGCGAAATGGGCAAGCCCATGGACCAGTCGCTGGGTGAGGTCGACTTCTCCGCCGCCATCTACGAGTACTACGCCGACCACGCCGAGAAGTTCCTGGCCGACGAACCCATCGACCTGCTCGACGGCGAGGGCAGCGCCGTGATCAAGCGCAGCCCGGTCGGCGTCCTGCTCGGCATCATGCCGTGGAACTACCCCTACTACCAGGTGGCGCGGTTCGCCGGCCCGAACCTGACCCTGGGTAACACCATCGTGCTCAAGCACGCACCGCAGTGCCCCGAGTCTGCGGCCGCGCTGCAGAAGATCTTCGACGATGCGGGCTACCCGGCCGGTGCCTACGTCAACGTCTACGCCACCAACGAGCAGATCGCCGACGCCATCGCCGACCCGCGCGTCCAGGGCGTGTCGCTGACCGGGTCCGAGCGGGCCGGCGCCGCGGTGGCCGAGATCGCGGGGCGCAACCTCAAGAAGGTGGTGCTCGAACTGGGCGGCTCCGATCCGTTCATCCTGCTGAGCTCCGATGACATGGACGCCAGCGTCGAGGCCGCCCTGGGCGGCCGGTTCGAGAACACCGGACAGGCGTGCAACGCCGCCAAGCGATTCATCGTGTCATCCGACATCTACGACGACTTCCTCGACAAGTTCACCAAGAAGGTACTCGCCGCGGGCGACGGGCTGGCCCCGTTGTCGTCGGTGGCTGCCGCCGAACGCCTCGAGGAGCAGGTGCAAAAGGCTGTCGCAGCCGGCGCGAAACTGACCTCCGAAGGTGCCCGCAACGGCGCCCACTTCCCGCCCGGCGTGCTGACCGGACTGGATCCGGATTCCCCGGCCGCCAAGGACGAGCTGTTCGGCCCGGTGGCCACCGTGTACAAGGTGGCCTCCGAAGATGAAGCCGTCACATTGGCCAACGACACGCCGTTCGGACTGGGGTCCTACGTCTACACCACGGACAAAGACCAGGCCGCCCGGGTGGCCGACAAGATCGAGGCCGGCATGGTGTTCGTCAACTGCGTCGGCGCCGAGGGTGTCGAGTTGCCGTTCGGCGGCGTCAAGCGGTCCGGTTTCGGTCGTGAGCTGGGCCGGTTCGGCATCGACGAATTCGTGAACAAGAAGCTGATCCGCGTCGGCTGATCCCTCCATCGATGTCGTGAGGTACCGGCGGCGCCGCGCGCGTCGCCGGTATCGGAGGGGAATGTGATGACCAGCGGTCCCGACGTGTGGCCGTCGGGCACCAGTCGACCGCTGGTCAACACCGTGAGCCTGCAGACTGCGCTGCGCGCGCTGCTGCTGGTGTTCATCACAGCGACCCTGCTGCTGGAACCACCCGATGCCACGCTGTGGTGGTGCGTGGCGATGCTGGTGGCCTACGCCGCGATCGTGATCAGCTGGCGGGTCTGGGCGGCGCGCCTGGCGCCCGCCGTCCGGCTCGACACGCGGCGCGGCGTCGCGTTGGCGGTGCTGAAAGCCGATCTGACAGTGCTGGCGGTGATGTCGGTGCTGACGGCCATCGCATCACCCGACAGTTGGACGTCCTCGGTGCTCCTGACCGGGCTGACCGTCGTCCCGTTGATCGCGGCCGCGCAGTTGGACCCGTTTGTCAGTGGTGCGATCGCCGTGCCCACGTTGTGCACTTTCGTCGCGGTGTCGTTGATCAGTCAGGAGGTCAACGAAGAGCCCTGGGATTCGATCGTCTTGAGCACCGTGGTGCTCGCCGGGCTGGCATGCGGTTCGGTTGCGTTGTCGCTGCTGCAACGCCAGAAGGTCGACACCATCACCGAACTCGCCCGCCAGCGCAGTGGCCTTCTCGAGGAGATGGTCGGCCTCGAGAAGCGCGAGCGACAGTCCCTGTCCGAACGTCTGCACGACGGTGCGTTGCAGTACGTGATCGTCGCCCGGCAGGACCTCGACGACATCCGTGCCGGGTCGGCCGAGGCCACCGACCGGGTCGACGACATGCTGGCCGAATGTTCGCGGCTGCTACGCGATGTGGTGCGGGAACTGCACCCCGAGGTGCTCTCCCGCTCGGGGCTCAAGGCGGCGATCGCGACCCTCACCGATTCGGTGCGGTCCAGGTCCTCGATGACCGTCGATTTCAATGCCGACACCTGGCCCGACGATCTGCGCACCGACGCCGATTACGTCCTGTTCGGCGCCGCCCGTGAGATCACCACCAACGTCCTCAAACACGCGCAGGCCACCAGTCTGCGGGTGCAGTTGGCCCGCACCGACCACACCGCGGCGATCAGGATCGTCGACGACGGTGTGGGCATCCCGGCCGGGCGGCTCGCCGAAAGCCTCGAGGACGGTCACATCGGAATGGCGTCCACCCGCGCGAAAGTCCTTGCCAGTGGCGGTGATTTCGACATCGAAACCGGCCCGTCCGGCACCCGGATCGCGATCTCGTTACCGTTCAACCCAGCGACACCGTGACGGTGCCCCCGCGCGGGTCGAGCTGATCGAGAATGCTCGACGGTACGCGGAACACCCGTCCCGGCGACGCCGGCCACGGCAGGGTCTTGCGGCCGATCACGCGGCCGCCCTGGCGCGCAACCATGGTCGGCACCCGCACGAAGGTGTCGGTCCAGAACAGCAGTCGGTGTCGCGCCGGGGCCGGATCGCCGGGCCGGATGAGCCCCGGCGTGATCCACCGCAGCGGGGCCTCGGTCTGCAGCCGCACACCATCGGTCGCCGCCGTGACGCCGCGGAGGTGATCACGCACCGTGGCGGCGACATGGCGTCCGTCAAGCGCCGCGATGTCGGCGGTGTCGACCGGGTGCAGCAGATTTCCGATCGCGAAAACTCCTGCCCGACTGGTTCGTAGCGCGCCGTCGGTCACCGGTCCAAGCGTCGCCGCGTCCATGTCGAGCCCGGCCGCGCGTGCCAGTTCGTGGTCGGGGATCCAGTCGCCGGTCAGGACCAGGGTGTCGCACTCGACGGTGCGGCGCTCGCCGGTGTCGAGATGTTCGAGTTCGACAGCCTGCAGTGCCGGCTTGCCGATGATCCGGACGACGCGGGTGCGGGTGGCGACGTCGAGACCCAGGAACGGACTTCGGCCGGCGATGTTGAACACCGCATACGACTCCGGCGAACCGTAGGTGGTGGTCATCAGCGCGGTGTCGCAGCCGGCGTGTTTGAGCGTCAGAACAGCGGAGTAGCTGACCAGTTCGGCACCGACCACCACCGCGCGGCGCCCCACCTTGCGGTGCTGGAGGTGCACCAGGTTCTGCAGGTGACCGGTGGTGTACACACCCGAGCAGCGGTCACCGGGGATGAGCCGGGCCGGGCGCGGACGCTCCCGCGCCCCGGTGGCCAGGATGACGGCGCGCGCCTCGACACGGTGTCGGCCCCGCGGTGAAGTGACCTCCAGCGTGGTGTCACCGGCCCATCCCGTCACCATCGACGTGGTCAGGATCTCGGCGCCCGCCGCGGTGGCCTTGGTGACCAGCCGTCGCGCGTAGTCGGGTCCGGAGATGAATGTCTTCATGTCCCGAATCCCGTAGCCGAGATGATCACTGTGCCGCGGTATCCCGCCGGCCGCCGACTCTCGTTCCAGGACAACCACATTCACGTCGGAAGCCAGTGCAGCCGCAGCGGTCAGACCCGACGGTCCGCCGCCGATGATGGCGACGTCTGCGGTGATGGTGCTCATCAGTGGGTCTCCTGCGTGATCTTGGTCGAGGTGGTGATGGTGCGTGGCGCCGTCTGCTGTGGCGCCAGCCCGTCGAGGATGCGCTGCACCTCCCCGCCGCAGAAGAAGCCCTGGCACCGGCCGTTCATGACGCGGGTGCGGCGGCGCAGGCCGTCGAGCGCAGCGGGCGGGATGGTCGACCGGCAGGCGTCGCGGAGTTCGCCCGCGGTGACGCGCTCGCAGAAGCAGACGATGGTGCCGTAGGCCGCGTCGTCGGCGATCTTCGCGGTGTCCTGGTAGGGCCGGGTGAACGCCTCCCCCAGGTTCGGCATGGCCGGGGGCGCAGGCAGATCCGTGCGCGGCAGCAGGCTCAGCCCGGCCGCCCCCAGACGCTCGCGAACATCTTCGGCGACCGCCATCCCGGAGGTCAGACCCGTCGACCGGATCCCACCGACCAGCAGATAGCGCTGTGCGGCATCGGCTTCGATCAGATAGTCGCCGTGGTCGATCGCGGCGCGTAGTCCCGCGTAGGTGGCGGTGACCTCCTCGCCGAGCAGGCTCGGCATCAGTTTCCTGCCCTTCTCGAGCAGGAACCCGAATCCGGCCTCCGAGGTGCCGGTGGCGGCGCGGTCCTGGAGATCCTCCGATGTCGGGCCCAGCATCACGTTGCCGTAGATGGTCGGGCTGACCAGTACGCCCTTTCCGCGCGCGGTGGGCACCGGCAGCACGATGCTGTCGACCAGCGGTCGCGCCAGCTTGTCGTAGACGATCAGCTCACCGCGCCGTGGTGTGACCGTGAACCGGCTGTATCCGAACAGTGCGTCGATCAGATCGGCGCCAAGTCCGGCCGCGTTGACCACCCAGCGGGCATGCACGGCGCCGGCACTGGTGTTCAGCGTCGTCACGTCGTCGCCGATCTCGACGGTCTCGACCCGGTGCCGCGTCAGCAGGACCGCGCCCCGGTTGACGGCGTCGGTGGCCAGCGCGAGGTTGACCGTCCAGGTGCAGATGATGGCTTCGTCCGGCACGGTGAGACCACCCAGCGCGCCCTCGCCCAGCGTCGGAACCATGTCGTATACCGCTGCGGCATCGATGATCTCGCATCTGTGGTAGCCGTTGGCCGCGGCCTTGTCGCGGAGACCGGGCAGCGCCGCGAGTTGCTCGTCGTCCCAGGCGACCAGCACCGCTCCGGTGCGTTCGATGGGAATGCCGGTGTGCTGGGCGTATTCGGCGAGCAGATGGTAGCCGCGGCTGACCAGAGCGGACTCGACGGTTCCCGGCTTGGCATCGAAACCCGTGTGCAGGATTGCGGTGTTGGCCTTACTGGTGCCGTCGCCGACGTCGTCGCGGGATTCGAGCAGCGCCACGTCGAGGTGGTGGCCGGCCAGCTCGCGGGCGATCGCCGACCCGACGATGCCGGCGCCGATCACGGCGACATCGTAGGTGGACGGGGTGTTCACGACGGCTCCTTGGGGTAGGTGGTGTCGGCCAGATCGCGCCAGGCCGAACGGAATTCCTCGGCGCGGGCCGGGTCCCACGTCGGTTCGTAGCTCGATGCCGGCACCCAGGCCGGAACCACGTCGCGCAGCCCCAGCTCCGGATGCAGGCTCAGCTCGGCCAGCGCGGCCGCGCCCAGCGCGGTGGCATGCGCCGACGGGTAGACGTCAACCGGCACCTGCAGGATGTCGGCGACGGCCTGCATCAGCACCGTGGACTGGGTCAGGCCGCCATCGGCGCGTAGGCGGCTGAGCCCCGACTGCGAGGTGTCGGCCGCGATGGCCGTCACCAGTTCGCCGATCTGCGCGGCGATCCCCTGCAGCAGCGCGAGCACCAGGTGGCCGCGTCCGGTGGACAACGTCATACCGGAAATCGTTGCGGTGGCTCCGGATTGCCACCACGGTGCGGCGAGCCCGGCCAATGCGGGCACACACAGCACGCCCTGGCTGTCCGCGGCAGCCACGGCGTCGAGTTCGCGGGCGCCCGAGATGATGCCGAGCGATGTCAGCCACCGCACCGCCGAGGCCGCGGTGTACACCTGCCCGTCGACGCAGAACGTGTCGACGCCGGCGACGCGCCAGGCCACTGAGGATGTCAGTCCGGACCGCGAGCGCACCGCGGTGGTGCCGGTGTTCGCCAGCAGAAATGCCCCGGTTCCGAAGGTGCACTTGGCCATTCCCTCGTCGAAACAGCCCTCGGCCAACAAGGCCGCCTGCTGGTCGACGACGACGCCGCCGACGGGCACCTCGGCGCCGAACGCCGAGGTGGTTCCGATCACGGCGTCGTTGGAGACGATACCGGGCATGGGTTCGCCGGCGAGTCCGAACAACTCGAGCAGATCGCTGTCCCAGTCGTGGCGGCCCAGCCCGACCAGCAGTGAGCGGCTGGCGGTGGTCGCATCGGTGACGAACTCGCCGGTGAGTTGACGCAGCAGCCAGGTGTCCGAGGTGGTGACCACGCCACCGGTCTCGACATTGCGCCGCAACCACGCCATCTTCGGCGCCGAGAAGTACGGATCGAGTACCAGCCCGGTTGCTGTGGCGATCATCTCGGCATGCTCGGCCAGTGCGGCACACAGTGATTCGGCACGACGGTCCTGCCAGACGATGGCTTCCGTGAGTGGCTGACCGGTGGCCGGATCCCACGCGAGGACGGTCTCACCCTGGTTGGCCAGCGATACGGCGTCGATCGGACGGCCGGCGCTCGCCACCGCGGCCCGGCCCGCGGCCAGCACCGACTCGAGCAGTTCTGCGGGGCTCTGCTCTACACCGCCGCCGTCGAGATACCGAGGATGCACCGGCACCTCGGCCAGGCCGCAGACACCACCCGGCCGATCCGAGTCGGGGTCGACGACGATGGCCTTGGTGCCCGAGGTGCCCTGATCGATGGCGAGCACGGTCATGACGGTAGATTCTTCCCCTCGGCGGCCGCCGCATGATCGAGTTCGGCGTCGATGGAACCCATCTCGGGCATCCGCAGGCCGTGCCGTCCGCGGGTGGCCAGCAGGTAGCCGAGATAGGCCGCACCGATCGCCACCATCACCACCACGTAGATCCACGGGTCGCGGAACGAGGCGTCCCGGAACAACGACAGCTCGAACAGCAGCCACACCACCGCGACGACGATGATCGGCAGCTCCCAGCGCCCGAGGCTGAATCCGGTGCTGGCGGGCAGTTCCCGACGCTTGGCGATGTAGAGGGCCACCGTGATGGTGTAGATGATCGCCGGCAGCAGGGTTGCGGCGCCGAACAGTTTGAACAGTGCGTCGGTACTGGTGGAGAACAGCCCGAGAATCACTGCTGAGATCAGTGTCATGACGATGGTGGCGTTGAGCGGCGTATTGGTGCGCTCGGACACCGTGCGCAGCGCCTGCCAGCCCGGGAAGCGTTCGTCGCGCGACATGGCCCAGATCAGTCGCACACCGGTCAACAGGATCACCAGACCGCACGCGAAGATCGCGACGGCGACCAGGATCAGCAGCGCGGTCCCGACGAATGAGCCGAGCACATCCTGGATGACGTCGGCGATCGGCGTCCCCGACTCGGCCAGTGCGACCGGGTCGTTGACGGCCGCGGTGACCACGAGCAGGAACAGGAAACCCAGCACACCGGACGCCAGTACGGCCTGCCACATCGCGCGCGGGACCACAACCTCGGGCCGCTTGGTCTCCTCGGCCAGGTTGGCTGCCGACTCGAAACCCACAATGGTGAAGGCGCCCAACAGGAATGCGAGCATCCATGGTCCGGCCGACGTCGCTGCGCCGAAACTCCAGTAGTTCTCCGCCGGTACCGCACCGTGGGAGAACAGGTTGTCGACCGACAGCTTGTGCGCGACGACACCGACGATCAACAGGAGGGCGACCAGGGTGACCATGCCCACCAGTTCGGCGGTGACGGCGAAGTTGTTGACGCGTTCGGTCCACTTGGTCGACAAGCCGACCAGCAGCGCCTGGAGTACCAGTACCACCGCGGTGATCAGGAACGCCGTGACGGCGGTGCCCTCGAAGTCGAACAGCGCGGGCAGCACCGTGGAGGCGACCGTGTAGTCGACCGCGATCACCACGATGGCCAGGAACGTGAACGAGATCCAGCCGGTGATCCAGCCGAGGATCGGGTTGGCCAGCCTCGACACCCATTGATAGGCGTAACCGGTAACCGGGATGCGGGCGGCCAGCGCGCCCAGCAGCAGCGCGACGGCGAGCTGGCCCACCACCACGATGGGCCAGGTCCAGATGCCCAGCGGCCCAGAGCTGTTCAGGACGCTGCCGTAGGTGGTGAAGATGCCGGTGGCGATGGAGACGAACGCGAAGGCCACGGCGAAGGACGCGAACCGGCCCGTGGACCGTTCGAGGGTCTCGGCGTAGCCGAATTGAGCGACAGTGGGCGGGGTCGCCCCTGTGGAATCATGTGTCATGGATCGTGCTTTCTTGACTGGTTTTGACTGTTCGATCCGCGCGGGCGGCGCTGCCCGGACAAGGAGTCGCCGCCCGCACCCTCTCCTGTCACGCTGACAGGACCACACCTCCTGCTTCCTCGACGGCCGCGGTGACGGCCGGGGATGTGGAGTTCTCGGTGATGAGGCCCGCGAGCGCACCCAGGGCGCAGACCCGGTGCGGAGCGATGTGCCCGAGTTTCGACGAGTCGGCCAGGACATAACTACGGGCGCTGTTGGCGATGATCGTGCGACGCACGTCGACCTCGTCGACGTGGTAGTCGGTCAGGCCGGCGTTCGCGTCCACGCCGCCGGACCCGACGAAGGCCAGATCGGCGTAGACGTCGGCGAACAGGGCTTTGGCGTGCGAATTGGCGCAGGCGAGGTCACCGCCACGCACCCGGCCACCCGACACCAGGACGTCGATGCCAGGCCGGCCGGCCAGTTCGGCGGCGACCAGCAGTGACGGAGTGACCACAGTGCCGTGAAAGGCCGGGGGCAAGGCCCGCGCCACCTCGACGGCGGTGGTGCCGATGTCGATGATGACGGTCTGACCGGGTTCGACGAGTCCGGCCGCGACACGGGCCAGTTCGGCCTTGGCCTGCTGATTGTTGACCGTCCGCTCGAAGAACGATGCTTCTTCACCGCTGCCCCTGGCCACCACGCTGGCCGCACCACCGTGCACCCGCCGGATCGCCCCACGGTCCTCGAGCAGGGCGAGGTCGCGGCGCACGGTCTCCGCCGAGACACCGAGCCGGTTGACCAACTCATCGGTGCTGACGGTGTGCGCGCCGTTGACCAGCGAGACGATGGCATCGTGCCGTGCGACTGGCAGCATCCGACCCTCCGCGTGTGGATGAGTGACCGTTGTTGACTGTAAGTGTGGATTATTGCCTGGATCGCGTCAACCGTTAAAAACTGGCCGTCCCCTACCCGTCGTCGCCGGCAGTAGCACGGCTACTGGACGCGTTAGCAGGTCTTGCTTGTCGGGTGGGACGGCCGCGCGTTCACTCGAGACATGAGCGGAAGGGAGCCTCGACGGTGATTCTGGCAGCAGCTTTGATGCATGGCCTCGGAGCAGAGTTCGGTGCGTGGCGCGTCCGCGACGGCGCCGCCGACGACTACGTGCGCTCGCCGTTCTACAAGGAGATCGCGCAACTCGGCGAGCGCGGCAAGCTCCACGCGCTGTTCCTTGCCGAACAGATGACCAACCGAGAGATGGGTACCGAGCGCCCGTGTGGCGCGCTCGACACGGCGACCGTGCTCTCCCACATGTCGGCGGTCACCGAGCACATCGGTCTGGTCGGCACAGGATCGACCACCTACAACCAGCCGTACGAGATCGCCCGCCGGTTCGCCACGCTCGATCACCTCAGCGGTGGTCGCTGCGGCTGGAACGCGGTGACCACGGCCAATCCGGCCACTGCCGAAATGTTCGGCGGCGGCGGGTACGACACGCACCCCGACTCCGCGGAACGCTACGGTCGCGCCGACGAGTTCATCGACGTCGTGCTGCAGCTCTGGGACAGCTGGGACCCGAACGCCCTGGTCGGCGACAAAGTCAACGGCGTCTTCGCTCGACCGGATCTGGTGCACGACATCAACCATGTCGGCGAACACTTCTCGGTACGCGGTCCCCTGCCGTTCCCGCGAACCCCTCAGGACCGTCCCGTGTTGTTTCACGCCGGGTCGTCTGATGCCGGACGCGATCAGGCCGCGCGGGTCGCAGACGTGATCTTCACCGCCCAGCACACCTTGACCGGTGCCCGCGAATTCCGTGACGACATCCGCAGGCGCGCAGCGGAATACGGTCGTGATCCCGACCTGGTGAAGATCTTGCCCGGGCTCGCGGTGGTACTCGGCGGCACCTCGGATGAGGCGCAGCACAAGAAGCGTCTGCTCGACGATGCCGTGCCGTTACCCGAGAAGCTGCGCCGGATGTCCAAGCGCACGGGATTGTCGGTCGCCGAGCTGGACCAGCATCTGGATCTCCCGTTCCCGGTCCATCTGCTGGTCCCCGATGACCAGTTCGCCGGCGGTATCGGCTGGCGTCGCAGTGTGGTCGATCTCGCGGTCCAGGAGAACCTGACGGTGCGGCAACTGCTCAGCCGGGCCTCGAGCGTCCATCATCACGTCGTCGGCACCGCAGGCGAGGTCGCCGACGCCATGGCCGAGCGACTGGACGCGGACGTGTGCGACGGGTTCGTCCTCATGATCGACGTCCTACCAGACGGTTTGCGTGACGTGGTCGGGCTCCTGGTGCCCGAACTCCAGCGCCGCGGCATGTTCCACGACGACTACGACTATCCGACACTGCGGGCCGGCCTCGGCCTGGCCGCCGCGGTGAGTGCCGTCTAGCGTAGGGAGATGCTTGATCTGCGCAGGCTGAGTATCTTCGTGGCCGTCGCCGAGGAGGGCTCGTTCACCGCGGCGGCGCAACGCCTCTATCTGACGCAGTCCGCTGTCTCGCAGCAGATTTCAATTCTGGAGCGGGAGACCGGTACGCCGTTGTTCCGCCGGCTCACGCGCGGTGTCGAAGTCACCGCCGCGGGCAGCATCCTCGCCGACCGGGCCAGGACGCTGTTGGGCGAGGCACTTGCCATCGAGCACGAGATGTCCCGGCTGGCCAGCGATGGACAGGAGTTACGGCTGGGTGCGTTCGTCAGCGCCGGCATCGACATGCTGCCCCAGACGTTCCGGGTGTTCGCCGAACGCTGTCCCGATGTGAGGCTGATCCTGAAGGCCACGTCGGGTGAACCCATCGCCATGCTTCGTGATGCCGAGATCGATGTACTGCTGATGTGGGACTACGACTTCGCCCCACTGCCCGATGACCCGAAGTACGTGCGGATGCACATCGCGGTCGACCCGATGATGGTGGTGCTCCCGGTCGATCACCCGATGGCCGGGCGAGGAAGCATTGCGGTGACCGAACTCGCCGACGAAAAATGGATCACCCGGGCCCACCGGCCACTCTACGGAACTGAGCCCTATCAGAAGATGTTCCAGGCCGCGGGCATCCTGCCTGAGGTTCAGCTCTCCGCGGTCGACTACCAGTCCCTGCAGGGTATGGTGGCCGCCGGCATGGGCGTGTCCCTGGCCCCGCGGATGTCGCTCGTACCCCACCGCCACGACGTGGTCGTCCGTCCCACTGTCGCACCCGTGTTCGCACGCCGTGTCAGCGCGTGGGCGATACCTGAGATCGCCGCGTGGCCAACGGTCACCGAGCTGATCGGCGTACTGCGCCACGTCGCAGCTGAGATGACTGCCGACGACTCGCCGTCAAGTTGAGCAGAATGATGGCGCCGCGCGCCGCGGTACGCGATGATGCCGCGCATGCGTACGCTCTCGCTTCTGCTGCTCGTGCCGGTGGCGGCAATCCTGGCGGCCTGCGCGCCGACCAATGAAACGGCATCGACAACGTCCTCTGCGGCACTCGGTTCGACGTCCGCGACGGGATCCTGCACCAAGGACAGTCTGACCACGCTGACGAAGGGCGTTCTGACGTTCGGCACCGACCAACCGGCCTACCCGCCATGGTTCGTCGACGATGATCCGGCCAACGGCAAGGGTTTCGAATCCGCGGTGGCGTACGCCGTTGCGCAGAAACTCGGCTATGCCAAGGAGGACGTGAAATGGGTGCGGGTGCCGTTCAACGCGGCCATCGCGCCGGGACCGAAGACGTTCGACGCCAACCTGAACGAGTTCTCCATCACCGATGAGCGCAAACAGGCCGTCGACTTCTCCTCGCCGTACTACGACGTCACCCAGGCGGTCGTCGCCGACAAGGCGTCGCCGGCCGCCCAGGTGAAGAACCTCGACGGCCTCAAGGGCCTGAAGCTGGGAGCGCAGGTCGGCACCACCAGTTACACCGCCGCGAAGGCCATCGATCCGAACGTGGCGGTGTTCAACAACAACGACGATGCCAAGGCCGCGCTCGCCAACGGCCAGATCCAGGGCCTGGTCCTGGATCTGCCCACCGCATTCCAGGTGCAGAGTGAACTGACCGACGGCGTCATCGTCGGCCAGCTGCCCGCGGGCGACGAGCAGGTCGAGCAGTTCGGCATTGTGCTGGACAAGGGCAGCCCGCTCACCGCGTGCGTCTCGCAGGCCGTCGATCAGCTCAATGAGGACGGCGAACTGACCACCCTGCAGAAGCAGTGGCTCGCCGAGGCCGGCAACGCACCGCTGCTTTCGTGACGGCTGGGCCGGTCGACCGGGTTGCCTACCGGCGGGCCCGGGCGCGTCGCTCGACGCTGGTCGCGCTGGTGTCGACGGTGGTGTTCGCGGCGGTGCTGCTGTTCGCGGTGACATCCTCGCCCGGATGGCCGCGGGTTCGCGATTCGTTCTTCAACCTGCGCATCGGCTGGCAGAGCCTGCCGGCGCTGCTGGACGGGCTGTGGCTGAACATCCGCGTCCTGGTGGTGTGCGAGATCCTGATCCTGGTGATCGGTCTCATGCTCGCGGCCGTGCGCACGCTGCGGGGCCCGGTCTGGTTTCCGTTGCGCGCCTTGGCCATCGGATACGTCGACCTGTTCCGCGGCCTGCCGCTGCTGATCTGCCTTTACCTCGTCGGGTTCGGCCTGCCCGGTCTGCGGCTGTCGGGTATCCCGGCCAACCCCGTGCTGCTCGGCGGCCTGGCGCTGGTGTTGGTGTACTCGGCCTATGTCGCCGAGGTGTTCCGGGCGGGTATCGAGTCGGTACACCCGTCACAGCTGGCCGCCGCAAAATCACTCGGGCTCAACTACCGGCACACCATGCGGCTGGTGGTGTTGCCGCAGGCCACCCGCCGGGTCACGCCCGCGCTGCTCAACGATTTCGTCGCACTGCAGAAGGACTGCGGCCTCATCTCGGTGCTCGGTGCCGTCGATGCCGTCCGCGCGGCGCAGATCCAGTCGGCGACCACCTACAACTTCACGCCGTACGTGGTGGCGGGACTGCTCTTCGTCGCGTTGGCCGTGCCGTCGGCGCGGCTGGCGGACTGGGCGTCCAGACGGATCGCCACCCGGCAGGGCGCGCTGTGACCGCACCCATGTTGTCCATCCGGGGACTCGTCAAGGCCTATCACGACCGCACCGTTCTCGACGGTGTCGACCTCGACGTGCGCGAGCACGAGGTGGTGGTGCTGATCGGGGCATCGGGGTCGGGGAAGTCGACATTGCTGCGGTGTGTCGATCTGCTCGAGGAGATCGACGACGGCCAGATCCTGCTCGACGGTCGCGATATCAGCGACCCCCGCATCGATGCCGACGCCGCCCGCCAGGCGATGGGCATGGTGTTTCAGTCCTACAACCTGTTCCCGCACATGACCGCATTGGCCAACGTGGCGCTCGCACCGAGGGTGGTGCACAAGGCGACGCGGCGCGCCGCGCAGGATCGCGGCCGTGAGCTGCTGACCAGGGTCGGCCTGTCCGACAAGGCAGATGCCTACCCGGACAAGCTGTCCGGCGGTCAGCAACAACGCGTGGCGATCGCCCGTGCGCTCGCCTATGAGCCGCGCCTACTCCTGCTCGACGAGATCACCAGCGCCCTGGACCCCGAGTTGGTCGGTGAGGTACTGACGCTGGTGGGTGAGTTGGCCTCAGCAGGTAGCACCATCGTGATGGCGACCCACGAGATCGCGTTCGCCCGCGAAGTTGCCGACACCGTGTGTTTCCTGGACGGCGGCCGGATTGTCGAAACCGGTTCTGCCGAGCAGGTTCTCACCGACCCGAGTCATGACCGGACCCGTCAGTTCCTGCGCCGGTTCACCGGCTGAGCCTGCCGCGGGCCGGGTCGGCACCGACGCCAGGACGGCAGCGATGTTGGCGGCCACGATCACCGCGATACCAACCCAGTCCAGCACGCCGAGCAGCTGACCGAGCACCGCGGCGCCGATCGCAGCGGCGAACACGGGGTTGACGCTCATGAAGACCCCGAAGAAGTGTGCAGGCACCCGGCGCAGCGCACTGATGTCGGCGATGAACGGCACGGCCGATGACAGCAGACCCGCCACCGCGCCCAGAGCCAACGCCGTCACGGTCACCGGATGCATCGCCAGGATGATGATCCCGACGGGGACATACGCCAGTGCCGACAGCAGACCGGCGGCGGCCGATCCCTGCAACCCGTCGAAATGCGTGCCGAGCGATCGGTTCAGCAGGATGTAGCTCCCCCAGCACGCCGCCGAGACCAGTCCGATGGCGATGCCGAGATAGTCGGCGCTCGCCTGCGGACGGGACAGGATCAGCACACCGGCTGCGGCAAACAGCATGGCAACCAGCATGATTCGGCGTCGGGCTCCGGCGGGTGTCGCCCGCAGGCCGCTGACCAGCGCAACCGTCAGCGGCCCGAGAAACTCCAGCGTCACCGCCAGACCGAGGCCGACACGGTCGATCGCCGTGTAGACCGTGAGGTTCATGACGGCGTACACCGCCGCCAGGGCACCGACCCGGATCCACTGCGCGCGGGTGAACGACCGCAGCCGGGGCCGTCCCGCGCTCATCAGGATCACTCCGGCCACCCACTGCCGGATCGCCACCACACCGACCGGTCCGAGCACGGGGAATGCCAGGGCGCCCACAGCCGCGCCCGTCTGATTCGACAGTGCGCTGCCCAGCATCAACGCCATCCCGGTCGCCCGGCTTCGATCGATGTCCATGCCACCAGGATGAGCACGTCACAGCCATTCTCAAAATGCATTCTTTGATCCATTGATACGCTGAGCGTATGGATGTCGAGCTGCGGAATCTCCGCTGCCTGGTCGCTGTCATAGACCACGGCGGATTTACTGGCGCAGCAACAGAATTGAATGTTTCCCAACCGGCGGTGTCCCGTGGTGTCGCGGCGCTCGAACGTGCCCTTGGCGTGCGTTTGCTGCGGCGAACCAGCCGCGAAGTCGCACCGACTGCGGCCGGTGAACGCGTTCTGATCAGGGCGCGGCGGCTGCTGGTCGACGTCGACGACCTGATGCGCGATGCCCGCGCCGGCGCGAGCACCCTCCGACTCGGTCATGCGTGGGCGGCGATGGGCGCGCATACCGTCGAGTTCCAGCACCGGTGGGCCGCCGCCCGACCCGATCTCGACCTGCACCTCGTTCGGACCAACACCCCGACCGGTGGACTGGCCGAGCGCGCGTGCGATATCGCCGTCATCCGGACGTCCAGCGACACCGCAGTCCTGGCCGACCCACGCTTCGCCGGCGTCATCGTGGGTGTCGAGGCGCGGTACGGCGCGGTGGCCACCGACGACCCGCTGGCCCGCAGGCGGCAACTCCGGCTGGCCGATTTCACCGACCGCGTCGTGGCGATCGATCCGCGCACCGGAACCACGACACTGGATCTCTGGACGCCGGGCAGCGCACCCGGAGTCGAGGAGACCCATGAGATGGACGACTGGCTGGATGTGATCGCCGCCGGCCGGTGCGTTGGAGTCACCGCCGAGAGCACCACGACGCAGTACCGACGCCAGGGTGTCGTGTTCCGCAAGCTACGCGATGCGCCACCTGTGCCGGTTCGGCTGCTGTGGTGGCGCGACGATGCGCACCCGGCGACCCCCGATGTGGTGGGCCTACTCACCGAGCTCTACGGTTCGTCGGCCAGATCGCGCTGAGCGGCGCCGCACTCAGAGGGAGATTCCGGCTCCGCGTTCGGAGGCGATTTCCGACACGGCCTCACGGATGAGCGCGGTGACCGCCTCGACGAGGTTGTCGGACTGCGTGCCACGCGAATAGCTGCGCAGCACAATCCGGCGCGTGCCGAGTCCGGGCACGTCGAGGGTCTCCACACCGTCCTGTGGCATGTTGTGCAGCGCCAGCATCGGGATCACCGCCATGCCCTCGCCGGCCGCCACCAACGCCAACGCCGTCTGCGTCGAATAGAAGCGGTGCACGGTCGGCTGGTTGGCCGCGCTGGCTCGTCGCAGCCGTGCCACCGCACGGGCGCTCGCCCCCGTCGGGGTGTCGACACCGAGCCAGGGCAACGTGAGCCGCCCGAGGTCGGTGACATCGGTGGCCAACGTCCCGGCGGGCACCACCAGCTTCCACGGCTCGTCCAGCAGTGGCACCTCGATCATGCCGGTGGGCAGCCGCTTCGGTGAGTCTTCTGCGTCGGCTTCGAAGACCACCGCGTCCAGTTCGCCGATCTTCAGGGCACGCAGGAGCGGCTCCTGATCCGACTCGACGATCTCGAACTGCACACCGGGCAGGCGGTTCTTCCAGCCCGGCAGCGCGGGCGCGATGAACACCGACAGGAAGCTCTGAAATCCACCGAGGCGCATCGCGCCCTGCACTTCTGCGTCACCACGTTCCAACCGCACCTGCGCCGCCGCCAGCGTCCGTTCGATGTCCTGGGCGGCCTCGGCGAGAGCCTGCCCCTCGGGGGTCAGTGCCGATCCGTGTGTGGTCCTCGTCACCAGGACGCGACCGGTTTCGTGCTCCAGACGGGCGATCTGCTGTGACACCGCCGACGGCGTCATCATCAAGAAATCGGCTGCTGCCAGCACACCTCCGGTGCGTGCGACCGCCAGTAGATAGCGGAGCCGGCGCGGGTCGATCTCCATTCAGTAATACTAAACAGGCACTGCAGATGTATTCAATTGTGTTTAACCCAGGCCGCGGTAATACTCACGCTGTAAGTCGATGAGTTCTAAGGCGGTGCACAATGATTGCGGCGGCTCTGGGTTGGTTGGGAACAGCAGGGACGTTCATGGCGTACGTCATGGTGAGCCGTGGCTGGCTCAGCGCCAACTCCAGGCGGTACGCGACGCTCAACATCGTCGGCGGCCTCCTGGGCGGCACCGCCAGTGTGATCTACGGCGCATGGCCCAGCGTGGCCTCGAACTTCATCTGGGCCGCTGTCGGCATCGTGACCGTGACGGCTGCCGCACGCCGGCATCTCTACCGGCTGCGGATTCCCGCGATCACGAAGTCGACCATCCGGCGGGCGTCGTAGCGCGAGTCGGCCTCGGCGCCGATGCAGAACTGACACCTCACTGAGATTGCACTGGCCGCCGGTGGATTCGGTGGGCATGCTGTGGTCATGGATCGGATTGCTGTCATCGACACCGAATCGCGGCGGTTCGCCGACGCGGTGGGCGGTTGTGAGCCCGATCGACCGTGCCCCACGTGCCCGGACTGGACGGCGGCCGACCTGCTGTGGCACCTGACCGAGGTCCATCTGTTCTGGGGGACGATCCTGGCCGACGGCGTGCGCGACGACGCCGAGCTGGCCGCCGTGGAGGCCGCCAAACCGGCCCGTCCGCAATCGATTTCGGAGCTCCTCGAACTGCGCGAACACGCCACGTCGGTGCTGCTGCGGCAGCTGGCCGCACGCGATGATGCCGAGCCGTGCTGGTCATGGTGGCCGCCAGACCAATCCGTCGGCTTCACCCGCCGCATGCAGACCTATGAAGCGACGATGCACCGGGTCGACGCCGAACTCACGGCCGGACTGCCCGTGGGCCCCATCGCCGATGACGTGGCGTCCGGAGCCGTCGATCACGCGGTGGACGTGATGTGGGGGTGGATGCCCGAGGGCGCGTCCTACCGGGCCGACTGCGTCGTGGAGTTCCGCAGCACCGACAGCGGCGAGCGCTGGCTTGTCGAAGTCGGCGAATGGGCCGGCCCCGACGGCGCAATCGCACCCCGGGCGGTGCGCGCGGGCGCTACCGCCGAGCCGACGGCGACCGCCACCGCGCCGGTCGCCGAGCTCGCCTTGTGGGCGTGGACGCGGGGCGGAACCGTACGCACCTCGGGCACCCCCACCTCGGTGGCGGCGCTGGAGAAGGTGATCCGCGGCGGTATGCCGTGATTCAGTTCTGCCGCGGCTGCAATTCGGTGACGAAGCGCTCCAGGAAAACCGCGCTGTCGATACTTCCCAACGGCCTGATCACGAATTTCGTCAGACCCGCGCCGACGTAACCGTCGAGCATCCGGTGCAGTTGCGGCCAGTCGGCCGCGACCAGCTCACGCGGGTCGACATCCGGCCTGCGCCTGCGGATTGCGCCGAGCACCTCGTCGGGAAGATCACCGTCGCCCACGGCGAGGTTGATGCCGTAGTGATCGTCCTCGATCCCGCGTCCCGCGGCATCGGCCGCGGCGATGATCTGCATCCGGCCCAGCTTCGCCTCGGCGGGGGTGAGGAAGCTGCCCAACCAGCCGTCAGCAAGCGAACCGATCCGACGGAAGCCGGCAGGCGATGCACCGCCCAGCCAGATATCCAGCGGCACAGACGGTTTGGGCGCGATCGTGGCATTGCGCACCTGGAAGTACCTGCCGGCGAAGGAGACGTCGTCGTCCTCGAGCACCGCACGCAGGAGCCGTAGCGACTCGTCGAACACGGCGGCTCGTTCCCCCTCGGGCACTGGAAACAGGACTCGCTCGGCGGCCAGTGCCGACCTCAGCCCGAACACCGGCAGGACACGTTTGGGCGCCAAGGCGGCCAGCGACGCCAACTGTTTGGCCACCAATACGGGGTGGCGACCGGGCAGCACCGCAACCGAGGTGCCGACTTTGAGTCGCATGGTCCGCGACAGGGCGAATGCCATGCCGACGAAGGGATCCACGGCAGGTGAATACACCAGTTCGGAGAACCACAGCGAGTCGATGTCGGCGGCTTCGAGGCCGTCGACCAGGTCAGCCAGTTCCTGCGGACCGACGCCGGGCCCCAGCCCCACACCGAACCTGATCTTCACAGATGGCTCCTCACCGCAGATGTCACTCCGTCCACAACGCAGCGGCGCCGGTGTTTGTGCCTGCCCCGCATTCCGCCACGAGCTCTCACCTGCGTACGGATTTGGGCTCATTTTCGGTACCAGACTGAGCGC
>CAMFLL010000040.1 GCA_945957405.1 uncultured Mycolicibacterium sp.
CATGGCGAATTGCTGACGGATCTTGGCCACCGACAACGGGTTTGACCGCACCCGGTCCCGCAGCCGCAGCAGGCCGTCGAAGATGTGCGGCTCGTCATGGCGTAGCCGGTCGTCGGCGTCGGGCGCTCCGGTGTCGACGATATTTCCCGACGGCAGCACCACCACCACCGAATCGATGGTGCGGTAGGTGTTCTCGGTGATGCCGCAGGCCATCCCGCTGGAGTTGTTGGCCACCACGCCGCCGATGGTGCAGGCACCATCGCTGGCGGGGTCCGGTCCGATCTTGCGGCCGTGGGGCGCCAGTTGCGCGTTGAGCCTGCGCAGGGTGACACCGGGTTGCGTCCGCACGCGCACACCGTCGTCGAGCACCTCGATGTCCCGGAAGCCCTTGCGGACGTCGACCAGGATCCCGTCGGTCACCCCCTGCCCCGACAGGCTCGTGCCACCGGAGCGCAGCGTGAGCGGCACACCGTGGCGGGCGCTGACCGCAAACAGCCGGCCCACCTCCGCGGCGTCTCGGGCGGTCACCACGGCCTGCGGGGTGAGCAGGAAATGCGACGCGTCGTGGGCCTGCGCGTGCCGGGCCAGGGCGCCGGTGCCGACACGGGCCGGGTCACCGGTGGCGGCGACCAGGGCCTGCTCGAGGGACGGAAGCATCAGGGCACCATCCATCCGAGCACGTCGGTGGACTGCAGATAGACGAAGACCGTGAACACCGCCAGCATGCCGAGGCTCCACCAGATGAGCTTGCGGAAGATGACGCCCTCCTGCCCGACCATGCCGACGGCCGCCGCCGCGACGGCGAGGTTCTGCGGCGACAGCATCTTGCCCATCACTCCCGCCGACGAGTTGGTGGCGGCCATCAGCACGTCGCTGAGTCCGGCGTGGTGTGCGGCGGTGGCCTGCAGGAGACCGAACAGCGAGTTCGATGACGTGTCCGACCCGGTGATCGCGACGCCGATCCAGCCGATCAGCGGCGACAGCAGGGCGAACAGGCCGCCTGCCGAGGCCAGTGCGAAGCCGAGGCTCTGGGTCTGCCCCGACAGATTCATCACGAACGCGAGCGCCAGCACCGATGTCACCGTGATGATCGTGAAGCGCAGTTTGACCAGCGTGTCCCGGTAGGCGCGCACCGCATCCATCGGTGAAATCCGGTAGATGCCCATGACGATCAAGCCGGAGATCAGCAGCAGGGAGCCGGTGGCCTTGAGATGGTCGAGCTTGAATGTCTGCACCGACAAGGCTTTTCCGTTCGCATCGACAACGTCGAGGCCCGGCCAGTGGAACGCCCACGTGCCGTGCGCCGCGAGCCAGGGCTTGATACCGGGCAGCTGGCTGAGGCTGAACACCACGATGATGACGAGGTAGGGGGCGAGCGCACCGAGCGTCGAACGCTTCGCCGGTGCTTCGGTGGTGACGGGCGTGACGGTCGCGGTGCCGCCTGTGCCGCTGGTCGGCTGTACCGAATCACCTTCTTCCGCAGTGGTTTCCGTCGGTGTCGCGCCGGCGGGCTTCAGGATGCGGACGGCCAGCAGGACGGCGGCCACGGTGACGATCGAGGCGACGACGTCGGTGATCTCGACGGCGATGAAGTTGGCGGTGATGAACTGGGCGGTTCCGAAGCTGAGCCCGGCGACCAGGGCGACGGCCCATGTCTCGCGCAGTCCGCGCCTGCCGTCGACGAGGAACACCAGGATGAAGGGTACGAACACCGCCACAAACGGCGTCTGACGGCCGGCCATCTGCGACAGCGTGTGCAGATCGATGCCTGTGACCGAACTCAGCGTGATGATGGGGGCTGCCATGGCGCCGAAGGCAACTGGCGCGGTGTTTGCGAGCAGCGACACCACCGCCGCCTTGATCGGTTTCATCCCCGCGGCCATCAGCATCGCCGCGGAGATCGCGACGGGGGCGCCGAATCCGGCCAGCGACTCGAGCAGGGCCCCGAAGCAGAATGCGATGAGGATGGCCTGGACGCGCTGATCGTCGGAGATCGACCGGATCTTCTCGCCCAGCACAGCGAACCAACCGGTGACCTCAGTGAGCCGGTACAGCCAGATGGCGTTGATCAGGATCCACAGGATCGGGAAGACGCCGTAGAGGGCACCCTCGGCGGTCGCGGACAACGCCTGCGTCACCGGCATCTGCCATACCGCGATCGCGATGACGATGGACAGCGCCAAGCTGATCAGGGCCGCCCGGTGAGCTGGAAACCGGAACACCCCGAGCATGACGAACAGGGCGGACAGTGGTACGGCAGCGACGACCGCGGACAGTGCCAGGGAGCCGGCCGCGGGGTCGAGGATCTGCTGGAACTGGGACATCTGCACCTCACGGGGTGAATTGGGCTGAGTTGGTGCACTGATGGTGACACAGCTCACCGCATATTGTCTAGCAAGTACACATGATTAGCGAGTAGACATGCCATGCTTTTTCTGTCTACGCTGGTCAGATGCCTACTGGCCTTCGGGTGGTTTCGGTGGTCGACGCGATCGCGGAGAGCCTGCGCGACGCGATCCTTGGCGGCGAACTGAAGCCCGGGACGGCACTGACCGAGACGGACGTCGCCGGCCGATACGAGGTGGCTCGGCCCACCGCCAAGGCCGCGATCGAGAAATTGGTCTCGGACATGCTGCTGGAACGCAGTAACCACAAGACGGCGCGGGTTCGCCGGCTCGGCCCCGATGACGTGCGCGACGTCTACCGCACGCGGGCCACCATCGAGTCCGAGGTGCTGCGGCAACTGGCCCGCACCCGATCGGTGCCCTCGGGCACCCGCGAGGCCAACAACGAGATCAGATCACTCGACGACAGCTCGGCGTTCGCCGTCGTCAAACCCGACATGGCATTTCACACCGCCCTGATCGACGGCCTCGGCAGCACGCGCACCAGCCAGCTCTACCGCACGCTGGCCTCAGAGGTCACACTCTGCATGGCGCAGGTCCAGGGGCGGCACCTGCTGGACACGAAGATGATCGTCACCGAGCATGACGGCCTGCTGGACCTGATCACCGCGGGCGAGGGGGAGAAGGCGGCCGGTCTGCTCGCCGTCCATCTCGGCCGGGCCCGCGAGCGGCTGGTCGGTGCGCTCGGCGGCACACCCGGCCCGGAGGCCGACCTGCCCGTCGACATCCCCTCCGTGGGCTGACGTTCCCTGCCTCCCTTGTCGCCCTGCCTCCCTGCCTCCCTCGTCGCCCTGCCGCCCTTGTCGCCGAGACTGCGGTGAGTGCGGAGAATACGAGAATTTCGCGCACTCACCGCAGTCTCGACGCGATCTTGGGGCAGTCTCGACGCGATGGTGCGTCAGACCAAGACGCGATGGTGGGGCAGTCTCGATGGGGTGGTGCGTCAGACCAACGAGTCGAGCGCCGTGATGATCGCGACAGCGTCGCTGCTCTCCACGTCACGGATGCGCCGGACCACCGAGCGCACCGGTTCCGGTGGATCGCCGACGATCCGGCCCAGCAGTTCGGCCTTACTGTCCAGCGGTGCCGTCAGTAGCGGGCGCAGTGCCGGCGGCGTCAAGGCCACCAGGTTGGCCGTTCGCCAGGCTTCGTCACGGGCGACGTCGACGCTGAACTCCATCGCCCGGGCCGCGTCGGGGCCGCCGACCTCGCTGAGTTCGTCCAGCAGCGGCGAATAGTCCTCGATTGCCTTGCGGGCCAGCGGGATCAACGCTGCCAGCACATCGTTGACCCGGTCGAAGTCGGCGTGGAAATCCGGCAGCTCGGCCGGTGTGAACATGGTTCCCGCCACCACGCCGAGGTCCAGGTTGATGTGCGCATTGATGCCGAGCAGCAGATTCTGCAGGATGATGGTCTGCCCCTGCGTAGCCCGATCGAAGGCGAATTTCCAAGCGCGACTGGGGTTTTGATGGGCGCCGTACTGGCCGTAGGCGAGCAGGTAGGCATTGGCGAACCGCGTGGCGAACGTGTTCATGCGGGGGTTGTCGTCGAAATACCCCTGTGCGATCCCGTCCCTGATCTTCAGAGTGACCTGGCGATAGAGCGCCGGGAAGTAACCCAGCGGATCCTTGCGTGCCTTGTTGTCGGCGACGATCGCCGACTGCTGCCTGATGACCTCATCGATGGTGCTGGCCTGCATGCCGCCACCCCCCGTTGGCGCGAACCTGACACATCACCTTAACGGGCGGCGGCCTCATGCAGGGTCAACAACGTCCACGCTCCCAGCGACTGTGCGTCGGTGATCCGGCCGTCGCGCATCATCGCCTCGACCTCGGCGCGGCCGAACCAGGCGCTGACCATGTCCTGCTCCTCGTGTTCGCGTTCGTGCCTGCCCTCGGTGATACCCGTGGCCAGGAACGCGCGGCCGCGTTGACTGCTCATCCCCGGTGCGACGTCGAGCATCCCGAGGAAAACCATGTGCTCGGCGCGCAGGCCCGTCTCCTCACGCAGTTCCTGCTCGGCCAGGACGTCCGGCGCCGTGTCGGCCAGGCCTGGCGCCGTGCCCTGCGGGAACTCCCACCGCCTGATGCCTAGCGGATATCGGAACTGCTCGACGAGCATGTACGCCTCCGCATGGCGGGCGATGACCAGCGCATAGTCGGGTTTGTCGACCACGCCGTAGATCCCGCGGCTGCCGTCGGGTCGCTTGATCGCGTCCTCGCGCAGAGTCATCCAGTTGTTGCGGTAGGCGGTCCGGGTGGACAGCGTCTCGATGGGATGCACGTTCCCAGTATCGGATGCCCGGGCCGAGGTAGCGTCTCAGGCGTGTTGCTGGCCTCACTGAACCCGACCGCCGTCGCCGGCGGCGCCGATATCGCCGACGCTGTCACCATCGGCGGTACTACGTTGAGTCGAAGTGACCTCGTCGGCGCCGCGACGTCGGTCGCCGAGCGCGTCGGCGGTGCCGGCCGGGTCGCGGTCCTGGCGACGCCGACGCCCACCACCGTCCTGGCGATCGCCGGCTGCCTGATCGCCGGCGTCCCCTTCGTGCCGGTGCCGCCCGACGTCGGGGTTGCCGAACGCGCGCACATCCTCACCGACTCCGGCGCTGTGGCGTGGCTCGGGGAGACGCCCCAGGACGACGCCGCCGACGCTGGCGGTTTGTCCCATGTCCCGGTGCGGCTCCATGCGCGGTCCTGGCACCGATACGCCGAACCGCATCCCGACGCCATCGCCTACGTCATGTACACCTCCGGCACCACCGGCGCCCCCAAGGGGGTGCAGACCACCAGGCGGGCCGTCGCGGCCGACATCGACGCGCTCGCCAAGGCCTGGCAGTGGAGCCCCGGGGACACGCTGGTGCATGGTCTGCCGTTGTTCCACGTGCACGGGCTGGTGCTGGGACTGCTCGGCTCGCTGCGCGTCGGCAACCGCTTCGTCCACACCGGCAAGCCCAAGCCCGCCGACTATGCCGCAGCGGCGGGCACCCTGTACTTCGGCGTCCCGACGGTGTGGTCGCGGGTGGTGGCCGACCCCGATTCTGCCAGGGCGCTGGCCTCGGCGCGCCTGCTGGTGTCCGGTAGCGCGGCGCTGCCGGTACCGGTGTTCGACGGTCTGGCCGAACTCACCGGGCACGCTCCGATTGAACGGTACGGCAGTACCGAATCCCTGATCACGCTGAGTACGTTCGCCGACGGTGAGCGCCGGCCCGGCTGGGTGGGCCTGCCGGTCGAGGGAGTGAGCACCAGATTGGTCGACGACGCGGGTGCCGAGGTGCCGCACGACGGGGAAACCATTGGGCGGCTCCATGTTCGAGGCCCGATGCTGTTCCGTAGCTACCTGAACCGTCCCGAGGCCACCGCTGAGGTGCTCGACGCAGACGGCTGGTACCAGACGGGGGATGTCGCGGTGATCGACGACGGAGGCATGCATCGCATCGTCGGACGCGAGTCCGTCGACCTGATCAAGTCCGGCGGCTATCGCGTCGGCGCCGGGGAGATCGAGACCGCGCTGCTTGGCCACCCGGGCGTCACCGAGGCGGCCGTGGTGGGTGTGCCCGACGATGATCTGGGGCAACGCATCGTGGCCTACGTCGTCGGCGATGCATCCCCTGACGAACTGATCGAGTATGTGGCACAACAACTTTCCAACCACAAACGGCCGCGGGAGGTGCGGATGGTGGACGGGCTTCCGCGTAACGCCATGGGCAAGGTGCTCAAAAAGGAACTGGCGAAATGAGTTTGAGGTTCTCTGAGGTCTGCATCGACGCCGACGACATCCATGCCCTCGGGCAGTGGTGGGCCAGTGCGCTGGGCTGGCCGTCGTCGGTCACCGAGGACGGCGACGTGCTGCTGCGCCCGCCGGACGGCGGTCCGGACTGGCTGTTTTTGGCCGTTCCCGACGGCAAGGTGGTCAAGAACCGCCTCCACTTCGACTTCACACCGGACGACCAACAGGCCGAGGTCGACCGCCTCATCGGTCTCGGGGCCCGCCACGTCGACATCGGGCAGGGTGATCAGACCTGGGTGGTGCTCGCCGATCCGGAGGGCAACGAGTTCTGCGTGCTGGCCGCAGGGGAATAGAGCGTCCGCTTTCACGCTTTCACAGCGCATGCGACTCGACGACAGCGCCCGCGCACTCATCGGTTCTGGGGCCAACGCCACGCTGGTGACCCTCAACGCCGACGGTAGCCCCCAGGTGTCAGTGGTGTGGGTGGTGCTCGAATCCACGCCCGACGGCGACGAACTGGTCAGCGCTCACCTGTCCGAGAAATACAAGAAGGTGCGCAACGTACGTCGTGACGGCCGGGTTGCGGTGACCATCATCGCCAAGGACCGCGGTAGCGAGATGGTGGAGCCCTATTTGGCGATCAACGGCACCGCACGGATCACCGAGGGTGGCGCTCCTGAACTGCTGAGCCGGATCACGGCCGCGGTCGCTCCCGAGCACGTCGGTCAGTTCCCGCCCGCGGGCGCCCCGCCCGGATTCCTGACGCGGATCCGCATCGAGAAGGTCGGCGGCGTCGGCCCCTGGGCGGGCTGACGCGCGTCAGTTGGCGTGCAGTGCCTCGTTCAGCGTGATGCCGTGTCCGTCGCGGCGCACCACTTCCACCGCGCCTGTCACGGAGTTGCGCCGGAACAGCAGGTTGTTCAATCCGGAGAGCTCGCGGGCCTTGACCGACTGGCCGTCGGCGGCGGTGACCTTGGTGCCGGCCGTGACGTACAGCCCGGCCTCGACGACGCAGTCGTCGCCCAGTGAGATGCCCAGACCTGAGTTGGCGCCGAGCAGGCAGCGCTTGCCGATCGAGATGACCTCGCTGCCGCCGCCCGACAACGTACCCATGATCGAGGCGCCACCGCCCACGTCGGAGCCGTCGTCGACCACCACACCCGCGGAGATGCGCCCCTCCACCATCGAGGTGCCCAGCGTGCCGGCGTTGAAGTTGACGAACCCCTCATGCATGACGGTGGTCCCGGACGCCAGGTGCGCGCCCAGGCGGACGCGGTCGGCGTCAGCGACACGGATACCCGAGGGCGCCACGTAGTCGACCATCCGGGGGAACTTGTCGATGCCGTACACCGTGACCGGACCCCGCTTGCGCAGCCTGGCCCTGGCCACTTCGAAACCGTCCACCGCACACGGGCCGTGGTTGGTCCACACGACGTTGTTCAGCAGGCCGAAGAATCCGTCGGCGTTCAATCCGTGCGGTGCCACCAGGCGGTGTGAGAGCAGATGCAGGCGAAGGTAGACGTCGTAGGTGTCGGCAGCTTTGTCGTCGATGTCGGCGATGACGGTCCGCACCAGCACCGTCTCGACGCCGCGGGCTTCGTCCTGGCCCGTCAGGTCGCCCAGCTCGGCGGGGGCCTCGGCGACCGACAGCCGCGTGGTGCCCGCGTCGCCGAACGATCCCAACTCGGGTGCGGGGAACCAGGTGTCGAGCACCGTCCCGTCCGCCGTCAGCGTGGCCACTCCGATACCTGATGCTCCAGTCACGCCGCTAGACACTACCGCGCGCCGATTTGGGGGGTTTGTCGCGATTGTCGCGGGTTGTCGCGCTGAGGTGGGCGCACCGAACGTCCACTCCCGGCCGGTGATCCTTGGGACGCGTGTGACTGGCCGGCCCGGCGACTACCCTCGGCGGTGTGCTGGACCTACACGGCGACCCCGTCGAGCTGACCGCGGCGCTCGTCGACATCCCCAGCGAGTCGCGTGACGAGACGCGGATCGCCGACGAGGTCGAGAGCGCGTTGCGCGAGCAGACCGACGGTTTCGAGGTCATCCGCAACGGCAACGCCGTGCTGGCTCGCACCACTCGGGGGCTGCCCAGTCGCGTCATGCTTGCCGGGCACCTCGACACCGTCCCCATCGCCGACAACGTGCCCAGCCGCATCGAGGACGGGCTGATGTACGGCTGTGGCACCTCGGACATGAAGGCCGGCGACGCCGTGTTCCTGCACCTGGCCGCCACCGTGGCCGCACCCGGCCACGACCTGACCCTGGTGTTCTACGACTGCGAGGAAATCGAGGCATCCGCCAACGGGCTCGGCCGCATCGAACAGGACCTGCCCGACTGGTTGCGCGCCGACGTCGCAATACTGGGCGAACCGACCGGCGGCTTCATCGAAGCGGGCTGTCAGGGGACGCTGCGGGTGGTGGTCGATGCCACCGGGACACGCGCACATTCCGCGCGATCATGGATGGGCGACAACGCGATCCACAAGCTGTCCGAGGTACTGACCCGGCTCTCGGCATACCAGCCGCGCCAGGTCGACATCGACGGCTGTGTGTACCGCGAAGGGCTGTCGGCGGTGCGCATCGACGGGGGAGTGGCAGGCAATGTCATCCCCGATGCGGCCTCGGTCACGGTGAACTTCCGGTTCGCCCCCGATCGCAGCACCGCGCAGGCGCTCGACCACGTTCGCGAGGTGTTCGACGGACTGCCGGTCACCGTCGAGCAGACCGATGTCGCCGCGGGTGCACTGCCCGGCCTGCACCAGCCCGCCGCCGCTGCCCTGGTGGCCGCCGCCGGAGGTCAGGTCCGCGCCAAGTACGGCTGGACCGACGTGGCTCGCTTTGCGGCACTGGGTATCCCGGCCGTCAACTACGGACCCGGTGACCCGAACGTCGCACACCGGCGCGACGAGCATGTCGAGATCACCCGGATCGGCGCGGCCGTCGATATGCTGCGCAACTACCTGACCGGTTAGGGCCGCGCTGCCAGGAGGCGCGCCTCTTCGAGCGCCCGATCGGTGACGGCACAGTTGACCTGCCCGGCGATTCGACTGAGCGAGTCGACGGCGCGCGCGTCGCCCAACCGCACCGCGTCGCGCCAGCACAGCACCGCGACCGCGAACTGCTCAGAGCGCTCGGCCATTCCGGCGGCCTGACGGGCCGCGGTGATGGCGCCGTGCTCATCGCGGGCGGCCGCCAACCGCCACGCCCGGGCCACCCCGAGTTCGGGTGCGAACAACGCCGACTTGGTCCCGTGCCGGGACTCGGCCCGGGACAACACTTTTGCGGACTCCGCCAGCTCGCCGAGCCGGGCCAGTGCGGTGGCCTGCAGCATCAACGACAACGGCCCCCAGGAGTAGCCGGTGCGGTCCAGCGTGGCCGACGCCGGTCCGAGCAGCTGCGCTGCTTCCTCGAACCGCTCCGCGGCCAGCATGACGTGCGCCAGCAGTACCTCGCCGATGGCGCGTCCGGGTTGCTGTAGCTCGGCGAAATCGGTGTACTGCTCGGCGATTCGGGCCGCGTTGTCGATGTCGCCCGCCATCAGCAACGTCGTGGTCTGAGCCAGCCCCACCGTGAACCGCAGCAGTCCGGGGTGCTCGGCACCGAACGCGCGCTGCGCGAACGAGTCGACCTCATCGAGCCGGCCCATCCGCGCCGCGGACAATGCGGCGGCACTGGCGGCCCAGGCGATCGCGGTGTCGTCGGCGGCCGGTGACGCCAGGACCTCGGTCGCGATCGCGACGGCCCGGGCCGGGCTGCCTGCGTTCATGGCGAATGTCGAGCTCAATGCGTCGAGCGTGATCTGTGCGACGGGATCGGTGACGCGCGTGCGTGTCGTGCGCAGGAAGGCCGTCGCGTGTTCGGGCTCGCTGAGCATCCAGAACTGGTTGGCGGCCCGCGGCAGTGCCCAGGCCATCAGTTCCGGCTCGCTCAACTCGGCCTGATCCACCGCGGACAAGACCTCGTCGGCCTCGCGCCCGCGTCCCTGCCAGGCCAGCGCGTGCGCCAGCAGCAGGCGCGGAGCCAACGTGTCGGACCGGGACAGTGCAGCGCGGGCCAGGCGCTCGGCCAACGCCACATCGCCGAGCCGCAGCGCCTCACCCGCATCGGCGATGGTCTGCTCCACCGGCAGCGGTGCATCGCTGTCGACGGCCAGCACCGCGGTGCGCAACCGGTCTGCCGGGTGGTTGCGAGCCCGTGCCTGCGCCAGCGGCACCAGAGCGGTGTTGATCTGCCGCAGCCCGTCAGTGCCGAGTGCCGCCCTGGCCCGCTCGCCGAATAAGGGATGGGCCGTGAACACCAGGGGCTCGTCGGCGGCTCCCAACACCTCCACGGCGCCCAGCGCCTGCGCCTCATGCAGCGCTTCCTCCGACGTGAGGGTGATCAGGTCGGCGCGCGGTAGGGGCTCCTGGGCCGCCAGTTGGTCCACCACCTGGCGCGCCGGGCCTGGCAGGTCGTCGAGGAAGCGATCGACATCGTCAGGATCGGTTGTCGCACTGGCTGTTTCGACGTCAACCCGACGCAGGAGGCGGTCGGCCCACAGTGCGCGGACCGCCGGCGGGGCGGCATCGTCCCGCGTCGTGACGATCATGCGGGTCTGGCCGGCCAGCGCCAGCTGATAGACCAGGGTGGCCGACAGAGCGTCGAGTTGGTGCGCGTCGTCGACCACCAGAACGTCGTCGGCGCCGGTATGCAGCGACAGGCGGGCGGCGCGCAGCAGTGCCGCCGGCTTGCCGATATCGGCCACCTCCACGAGGTGGCCGAAGGCGCCGAACGGCACGTTCCGTTCGGTCGCGGTGCCCGTGACGCGGCGGATCACCGCGTCGGGACGGGTCGACACGTGGCGGTCGATGGCCAGCCGGGTCAGCGTGGACTTGCCGATTCCGTCCGGTCCCAACAGCACAGCGCCGGCGCAGCCGGTGTCATCGAGCGCTTCGCAGAGGCGTTCCAGCGTGTCGGCGTGCTGGGGAACGCTCCATTGCATCGGCACTGCCGGATCTTATGGCGGTGGCCCTGTGCCGAGCGGCAATAGCGGCAAATACCCTCATACGACGTGACGCAGGAATGGGCGGTATGTGTGTATTGCGCGTCGGGGCCGACGCATCGGGATCTGCTGGCGCTGGCGACCCAGCTCGGTGAGGCGATCGCCGACCGCGGCTGGACGCTGGTGTCCGGCGGCGGCAACGTCTCGGCGATGGGTGCGGTGGCCGTCGGTGCCCGCTCCCGCAACGGTCAGACCATCGGCGTGATCCCGAAGGCGCTGGTGCATCGCGAACTGGCCGATGTCGACGCCGCCGAGCTGGTGGTCACCGACACGATGCGGCAGCGCAAGCAGATCATGGAGGATCGGGCCAACGCCTTCATCGCGTTGCCGGGCGGTATCGGCACGCTCGAGGAACTGTTCGAGACGTGGACCGCGGGCTATCTCGGCATGCATGACAAACCGGTGGTGCTGCTCGACCCCGACGGCCACTACGACGGGCTGCTGACCTGGCTGAACGGGCTGGTCGACACGGGGTACGTGGCAACAGTGGCCCTGGACCGGCTGCGGGTGGTTCGCGATGTGGATGCCGCCCTGGATCTGTGCGCGCCGGGCCAGGCAACATAGGTTGTCAGGCACCGTTAGGCTGCCCGCATGCCTGACTCCGGTTCACGTGCATCCGTAGGCCTGATCGACATCGCGAGCCAGGTGCCCGCCGTTTTGATGGACACCCCCGCGATCCTGCGCGGTGTGACCACCGGTTTCCTGGCCCGCCCGACGTCCAAGACATCCATCGGCAAGGTGTTCCAGGAGCGGGCCGCCAAGTACGGCGACCGCGTCTTCATCAAGTTCAACGATCAGCAGCTGACGTACGCCGAGGCCAACGCGACAGCCAACCGGTATGCGGCGGTGCTGGCCGCGCGCGGCGTCGGGCATGGTGACGTCGTCGGGGTGATGCTGCGGAACTCGCCGAATGCGGTGCTGATCATGCTCGCGGTGGTCAAGTGCGGCGCCGTGGCGGGCATGCTGAACTATCACCAGCGCGGCGACGTGCTGGCGCACAGCCTTGGGCTGTTGTCCGCCAAGGTGATCGTGACCGAGTCCGATCTGCTCGAGCACATCACCGACAGCGGTGCGCAGCTCGACATCACGCCCACCACGATCGAGGAGATGGAGCGGCTCGCCGAGACCGCGCCGACCGCCAATCCCGCATCGGCGTCGGCGGTGCTGGCGAAGGACACCGCGTTCTACATCTTCACCTCCGGCACCACGGGGCATCCCAAAGCCAGTGTCATGACCCACTTTCGGTGGCTACGGGCGCTGGCGGCGTTCGGCGGGTTGGGGCTGCGGCTGAGCCCCAATGACACGCTCTACAGCTGCCTGCCGCTGTACCACAACAATGCGTTGACGGTCGCGGTGTCGTCGGTGATCAACGCAGGGGCCACCCTGGCGATCGGTGAGAAGTTCTCGGCGTCCCGATTCTGGGATGAGGTGATCGCCAGTAAGGCAACCGCTTTCATCTACATCGGCGAGCTGTGCCGCTATCTGCTCAACCAGCCGGCCAAGCCCACCGACCGCGCGCACAAGGTCCGGCTGATCGCCGGCAACGGGTTGCGGCCCGAGATCTGGGACGAGTTCACCTCCCGGTTCGGGATCAGGCGCGTCTGCGAGTTCTACGCCGCCAGCGAGGGCAACACGGCCTTCATCAACATCTTCAACGTCGCCAAGAGCACCGGCATCAGCCCGATGCCGCTCGCCTACGTCGAGTACGACCCCGACACCGGGGCGCCCAAGCGTGACGAGTCCGGCCGGGTGCGCAAGGTCCCGTCCGGCGAGCCGGGTCTGCTGATCAGCCCGGTCAACAGGCTCTCGCCGTTCGACGGCTACACCGACAAATCGGCCAGCGAGAAGAAGTTGGTGCGCAACGCATTCCGCGACGGCGACGTGTGGTTCAACACCGGCGATGTGATGAACCCGCAAGGCATGGGGCACGCGTCGTTCGCCGACCGGCTCGGCGACACGTTCCGGTGGAAGGGCGAGAACGTTGCGACCACCCAGGTCGAGGCGGCCCTGGTCGAGGTCCGTGACGTCGAGGAGTGCACCGTCTACGGCGTCGAGGTGCCCAGCACCGGCGGGCGCGCCGGGATGGCCGCGGTCAAGCTGCGCGAGGGCGCGGAATTCAACGGGAAGGCGTTGGCGCAGGCCGTCTACGGCAAGTTGCCGTCCTACGCCGTGCCGCTCTTCGTCCGCGTCGTGGAGTCACTGGAGCACACCTCGACATTCAAGAGCCGCAAGGTCGATCTGCGCGAGCAGGCCTACGGTCCCGACATCGACGACCCGCTGTACGTGCTGGCGGGCCGCGATGAGGGCTATGTGCCGTTCTATGAGGGGTACGCCGGGGAAGTGGCGGACGGGAAGCGGCCGAGTGCTTGAGGGACGAAAGCGCGAGGAGCGCTGACCCAACAACACGGGAAGCGGCCCTGACCCCGCTCGTCCCATCGTTCATTGAGAACTCATGCAGACGTTGTTCGAGTAGTCCTCTGCAAGAGTTCTGAATCGACGCAGTCAGTCGTACACGATCACCGCGCGGCCCAGCACGTCGCCGCGCGCCACCGCGTCGATGGTGTCGTTGATGTCCTCGAAACGCACCCGGGTGACGGTGTGCTTGATCTGACCGGCCGATGCCAGTGCCAGGACCTCGGTCAGGTCGTTGTAATTCCCCCAGAACGACCCGTAGTACGTGAATTCCCTTGCCACCAGGGGAAACAGCGGAATGTCGATACGATTGCCGATCAACCCCACCGACGCGACAGCGCCTTCGGTGGCCAGCAGCGAGAACGCCAGTCGGATCGATTCCTCTGATCCTGCGCATTCGATGACCGCGTCGAGTTCCCGCCGTCCGGTGGCGGATTCGAGTTCGGCGGCGATGTCGGCACCGGCCTTGTCGTGGACGTTGACGACATGGTCGGCGCCGTTCTGCTCGGCGATCCTCAGCTTCTCGTCGCTGCGGCCGAAGGCCACCACCTCCGCGCCGCCGCCGAGCAGTTTGGCGTACTGGCAGGCGTAGCTGCCGAGGCCGCCCACACCGGTGACCGCGACGGTCCGGCCCGCACCCAGGTGACCTCCGGCCCGCAGTTTCTTCAACCCACGATAGGGCGTGAGGCCCGCGTCGGTCAGCGGCGCCAGGTTGTCCGGTGTCAACTCGCAGCGCGGCGGCACCTTGATGAGGTAGCGGTAGTTCACCGGGAGGTACTCCTGGTAGCCGCCGTGCGGTCCGAAGCCCGCCCAGTTGCCGTGCGCGCACAGCTGTTCATTGCCCTCGTGGCACTGGCGGCAGGCGCCGTCGCCCCAGCTGCCGAACACCACCACCTGATCACCGTCGGACAGACCCGCGGAAGTCGGGACGGCCGCACCGACGCGGTCGACCCACCCGGCCACCTCGTGCCCAGGGGTGATCGGAAAGTCCATCGCCAGGCCGCTGTCGAAGTATCCGTCGACAAGTTGGAAGTCGGTACGGCACATCCCGGCACCGCCGACTTTGACCAGGATCTCCTCCGGCCCGATGTCGGGGACCGGCACCTCCTCCAGGCGAAGCGGTTGTTTGTAGCCGTACATGCGGGCGGCGCGCATCTTCATCGCCTGGTTTCTCCTTGGTCCCCCGTCACCGATGGTGTGTGTGACCAGGCAATCAGCACCCCGGCCGCACGGCGATCACGGTAGCTGTGAACCCGCTGTGGCGCGTTGCGAACGCCTCAGTTCGGGCCGATATGACGAGTCGCGCGCGGGACCAGGCACCATGGATTCGTGGAGTCGACGTTTCTGGGCCGCCCGGTGGCGGGTGATCGCGCCCTGATCATGGCGATCGTCAACCGGACGCCGGACTCTTTCTACGACCGTGGCGCGACGTTCAGCGACGAGGCCGCCAAGGCCGCCGCGCACCGCGTCATTTCCGAAGGCGCCGACGTCGTCGACATCGGTGGTGTCAAAGCCGGCCCCGGCCAGGTCGTGGACGCCGACGAGGAGACCGCGCGGGTCGTGCCGTTCATCGAATGGCTGCGCGCCGAGTACCCAGACCAACTGATCAGTGTCGACACCTGGCGTTCGAGTGTGGCCAAGCTGGCGTGCGCCGCGGGCGCGGACCTCATCAACGACACCTGGGCCGGTGCCGACCCGGGACTGCCCGAGGTGGCCGCCGAGTTCGGCGCGGGCCTGGTGTGCTCGCACACCGGCGGCGCGGTCCCTCGGACGCGGCCGTTCCGGGTCAACTACGGCGCCTCGACGCACGGTGTGGTCGACGACGTGATCCGCGAGGTCACCTCCGCGGCCGAGAAGGCGGTGGTCGCCGGCGTCCGACGTGACGCGATCCTGATCGATCCGACCCACGATTTCGGCAAGAACACTTACCACAGTCTTAGTTTGTTGCAGCACGTAAAAGAGCTTGTAAACACTGGATGGCCTGTCCTGATGGCCCTCAGCAACAAGGATTTTGTCGGGGAAACTCTGGGTGTGGGTCTGACCGAACGCCTGGAGGGCACGCTGGCGGCGACCGCGTTGGCGGCCGCCGACGGAGCGCGCATGTTCCGGGTGCATGAAGTCGGCCCCACTCGGCGCGTACTCGATATGGTCGCGTCGATCCAAGGCGTGCGTCCACCGACGCGCACGGTGAGGGGACTCGCATGACAACAACACCCGAGCTGTCCACCGAGAACGTGACCCCGAACGACGCATGGCTCGCGGACCACAGCTGGAACCGGCCCACGTGGACGGTGGCCGAACTCGAGGCCGCCAAGGCGGGCCGGACCATCTCCGTGGTCCTGCCCGCGCTGAACGAGGAGGAGACCGTCGCCTCGGTGGTCGACACCATCACACCAATGGTGGGTGGACTCGTCGACGAGCTGATCGTGCTGGACTCCGGATCCACCGACGACACCGAGATCAGGGCCATCGCCGCCGGAGCCCGCGTGGTCAGCCGTGAGCAGGCGCTGCCCGAGGTGCCGACCCAGCCCGGCAAAGGTGAGGTGTTGTGGCGCTCGCTGGCCGCGACCACCGGCGACATCATCGTGTTCGTCGACTCGGACCTGATCGACCCCGACCCGATGTTCGTCCCACGCCTGGTCGGCCCGCTGCTCACCGCGGACGGTATCCATCTCGTCAAAGGTTTCTATCGCAGACCGCTCAAGGTCAGCGGCAGCGAGGACGCCAACGGCGGTGGCCGCGTCACGCAGCTGGTGGCCCGCCCGCTGCTGGCGGCACTGCGACCGGAGCTGGGCTGTGTGCTGCAACCGCTGGGCGGCGAGTACGCCGGTACCCGCGAACTGCTGACGTCGGTACCGTTCGCGCCGGGATACGGCGTGGAGATCGGCCTGCTGATCGACACCTACGACCGCCTCGGGCTCGACGCGATCGCCCAGGTCAACCTGGGTGTGCGTGCGCACCGCAACCGGCCGCTGACCGAGTTGGGCTCGATGAGCCGCCAGATCATCGCCACCATGCTGAGCCGCTGCGGAATGCCGGACTCCGGTGTCGGGCTGACGCAGTTCTACACCGACGGCGACGACTTCACGCCACGGACGTCCGAGGTGTCGACCGAGGACCGTCCGCCGATGAACACCGTGCGCTGACCCGACCGACGGGGCAGTTGTCAGACCGATCGGGCAGTATCGGTGACGTGACTCTGGTTTTGCTGTACATCGTGGTGCTCGTGCTGGTGGCCGTCGTGCTGTTCGGTGTGGCCAGCGTGGTGTTCGGGCGTGGCGAGCAGCTGCCACCGCTGCCCAGCGGCACCACCGCCACTGTGCTGCCCGCGTCCGGGGTCACCAGCGCCGATGTCGAGGCGGTCAAATTCACCCAGGTGCTTCGTGGTTACAAGACCAGCGAGGTCGACTGGGTGCTCGACCGCTTGTCCGCCGAACTGGACTCTCTGCGCGGCGAGCTGGCGACGCTGCGCGGAGCGGAGTCGGACCGGTCGGACATCCGCGGCGTCGACACCGAGGACGCCCGCCAGGACGTCCCGTGACCGCCCCAGTCGACGACGGCAAGATCCGCTGCGACTGGGCAAACGGATCGCAGCTCTACCGCGACTATCACGACCAGGAGTGGGGGCAGCCCCTGCGCGGGCGCGTCCCGCTGTTCGAGCGGATGAGCCTGGAGGCTTTCCAGAGCGGTTTGTCGTGGCTGATCATCCTGCGCAAGCGGGACAACTTCCGGAAGGCCTTCGACGGATTCGACATCGAGAAAGTCGCGCGCTACGGCGACGCCGACGTCGAACGACTGATGGCCGACGCCGGGATCGTCCGTAACCGCGCCAAGGTCGAGGCCACCATCGCCAACGCCCGCGCCGCATCGGATCTGGACGTCGACCTGTCGGAGTTGTTGTGGTCGTTCGCGCCATCCCGGCAGCCGCGGCCCAAGCTGCTATCGGATGTGCCCGCTATCACAGTCGAGTCCAAGGCCATGGCCAAGGAGCTGAAGCGGCGCGGGTTCCGATTCGTCGGACCCACAACTGCGTACGCCCTCATGCAGGCCACCGGGATGGTCGACGACCATGTCGCGACGTGCTGGGTTTCAGCACGTGACGCGCAGTGACAACCGGGGTCTTGCACACGTCGGGCCGCAGATAGGGAACAATGGGTGACGTGAATCGGCAGCTCATGCCGACGAGGTCCGCGAAAATGGACCCGCTCAGATGTGGAGGGAGCATTCGATGGCGGCCATGAAGCCCCGCACCGGCGACGGTCCTCTGGAGGCAACCAAAGAGGGGCGAGGCATCGTGATGCGGGTACCGCTGGAGGGTGGTGGACGCCTCGTGGTCGAGTTGACGCCTGCCGAAGCCGCCGCCCTGGGCGAAGAGCTGAAGAACGTCTCTGGCTAGAACATCGACTATGAACCCCGCGCAATGCGCGGGGTTCGTCATGCCAGGCTCCGGCAGCGAGACTGCGGTGGTTGCGGGTCCCGGGCGGAATTACCGCACCAGCCGCAGTCTCGGCGGGGTCACAACACCTTGCGGTAGATCTCCAGGGTCTGCTCGGCGATATGGGCCCAGCTGAATTCGTCGATGCACCGTTCGCGTCCGGCGCGCCCGTACTGCGCGGCCCGCTCGGGATCTGCGACAAGCGCATTGACGGCCTCGGCGATACCGGCTTCGAAGCCTGCGGAATCGTCCGCGTCGTAGTGCACCAGCGTGCCGGTGGCGCCGTCGGCGACCACCTCCGGGATGCCGCCGACGTCGGAGGCGACAACCGCCGTCGAGCAGGCCATGGCTTCGAGGTTGACGATACCCAGCGGCTCGTACACCGACGGGCAGACGAAAACGTCTGCCGCCGCGAGTATTTCGCGAATCTTGTTGATGGGCAGCATCTCTCGGACCCAGAACACGCCCGTGCGGGCGGCCGACAGCTCCTGCACGGCCGCCGCGACCTCCGCTGCGATCTCAGGAGTGTCGGGAGCGCCCGCACACAACACCAACTGCACGTCACCTGCGAATTGGTGGGCCGCCGCCACCAGATGCGCCACACCCTTCTGCCGGGTGATCCGGCCGACGAAGGCGACGATCGGGCGGTTGGGCTCGACGCCGAGTTCGGCCAGCACCGAATCATCGGGGTCGGGCTCGACCGGGTACCAGACATCGGTGTCGATGCCGTTCTTGACCACGTGCACGCGGTTCGGATCCAGTGCGGGATACACCCGCAACACGTCCTCACGCATACCGGAACTCACGGCGATCACCGCGTCGGCGCCTTCCATGGCGGTGCGCTCGACCCAGGACGACACCCGGTAACCGCCGCCCAGTTGTTCGGCTTTCCACGGGCGCAACGGCTCCAGGGAATGCGCCGTGACCACGTGTGGGATGCCATGCAGCAACGACGCGATGTGCCCAGCCATGCCGGTGTACCAGGTGTGCGAATGCGCGACGTCGGCACCGGCGGCACCGTTGGCCATCACGAGATCGGCCGACAGGGTCGACAGCGCCGCGTTCGCGCCCTGAAGGGCCGGATCCGGCTGATGGACGGAGACGCCCGGTCTGGGTGCTCCCATACAGTGCACGTCGACCTCGCAAAGGCGTCGCAGCTGTGCGACGAGTTCGGTCACGTGCACGCCGGCGCCGCCGTAAACCTCTGGCGGATATTCCCGAGTCATCATCGCCACCCGCATACGCACGACCGTAGTAGCGAGGACGCGTCACCGCAGGCTTGTGCCGAACCTCACCGCGAATTCACCGTTGTCGGTCCCTTTATCGGCGATTGGCCTAGCCGCAGTTCGCGGGTGCCGATAAGTTGATGTCATGAGGGAAGCGCCACACGTGCTGGGAATTGTCCTGGCAGGCGGGGAAGGTAAGCGCCTTTATCCGCTGACAGCAGACCGGGCCAAACCAGCGGTTCCCTTCGGTGGTGGTTACCGGTTGATCGACTTCGTGCTGTCGAACCTCGTCAACGCCCGCTACTTGCACATCTGCGTTCTCACGCAATACAAATCGCACTCGCTGGACCGCCACATATCGCAGAACTGGCGGCTCTCGGGGTTGGCGGGGGAGTACATCACCCCCGTTCCCGCCCAGCAGCGCCTGGGCCCGCGGTGGTACACGGGGTCGGCGGATGCGATCTATCAGTCGATGAACCTGATCTACGACGAAGACCCCGACTACATCGTGATCTTCGGGGCTGACCATGTGTACCGGATGGACCCCGAGCAGATGGTGCAGCAGCACATCGAAAGCGGTGCCGGTGCCACAGTCGCCGGCATCCGGGTGCCCCGGGCGGAGGCCTCGGCGTTCGGCTGCATCGACGCCGACGAATCGGGCCGGATCCGCGGTTTCATCGAGAAGCCCGCCGATCCGCCTGGCACACCCGATGACCCCGAGCAGACGTTCGTGTCGATGGGTAACTACATCTTCACCACCAAGGTGCTGATCGATGCCATCAAGGCCGACGCCGACGATGACCATTCCGATCACGACATGGGTGGTGACATCATTCCGCGCCTGGTGTCCGACGGGATGGCCTCGGTCTACGACTTCAACAACAACGAGGTGCCCGGCGCCACCGAACGCGATCACGGGTACTGGCGTGATGTCGGGACGCTCGACGCGTTCTACGACGCGCACATGGACCTGGTCTCGGTCCACCCCGTCTTCAACCTGTACAACAAGCGGTGGCCCATCCGCGGTGGGTCGGAGAACCTGGCGCCGGCGAAGTTCGTCAACGGCGGATCGGCGCAGGAGTCGGTAGTCGGCGCGGGCAGCATCATCTCGGCGGCGTCGGTGCGCAATTCGGTGCTGTCCTCCAACGTCGTCATCGACGACGGCGCCATCGTCGAGGGCAGTGTGCTGATGCCTGGCGTGCGCGTGGGCCGCGGGGCGGTGGTGCGCAAGGCCATCCTCGACAAGAACGTGGTCGTCGGCCCCGGCGAGATGGTGGGCGTCGACCTGGAGAAGGACCGCGAGAAGTACTCGATCAGTTCGGGCGGTGTCGTCGCCGTCGGTAAGGGCATCTGGATCTGAGGTCGGTCAGCCCGTACCCCGTGGCTGGGTGTCGGGCTGTTGGCCGAGACGGCGCCGTCTTCGGATGCGGCGCCACAGTTTCCAGCCGGCCCACGCCATCAGCGCCACGATCACCAGGACCAGCGCCGGGATGAGCAGCGCGATGAACACCAGCCCGAAGCTGGTCACGTCCTCGATGGTCGACAGGACCGGTGCCGCGACCCCCGCAGTGGCCACGTTGGCCGCAGGCCGCACCGCGGATTTCGTCAGCGACACCACCAGCGCGATGACGACTCCGATCACCACCGGGATCCATTGACCTGATTGTGCCCATTGGCCGGGATCTGCGACCGCCGACGTCTGCGCGGCTGTGCCGGAGCCGAACACGATGCCGCCGGCCGCCGGGCGCACGAAGGTCTGCACGGTGTCGTTGACGGAATCCAGTGCGGGAATCTTGTCGGCAACGACTTCGATCACCAGCAGCACCGCCAAGATGGCCAGCACCCAGCCGTTTTCCATCCACGCCCAGCCCTGCGGCAGGTTGACCACGTCGGTGAAACGGGCCAGCAGCCCCAGCATCAGCATCGGGATGTAGGCGTTCAGACCGGCCGCGGTGGACAGACCGAGACCGGTCAGCAGCTGCTCCATGGCATCAGTATGCGTCTGGCGGGCGGGTCAGATCACCATACGTGCGGCACCAGTCGGTACGGCACCTTCGTCATGTAGTCGCGATACCCGTCGAGATCCTGGGCGAGCATCTTCTCCTCATCGAGGATCCGCGCGGACAACACGATCAGGGCCGGGATGATCGCGAGAAGTCCCCAGTACGAGTCGAGCGCGAGCGGTGTCCCGACCATCATGATCAACGCGCCGACATACATCGGGTGGCGCACCCAGCCGTATAGACCGGTGGAGACCAGGGGCTGATCCTGCTCGACCGTGATGGTCGCCGCCGCGTAGTTGTTCTGGATGACGACCCACTGCGCCAAAATCAGTCCCACGGCCACCAGGACATCACCGATGATGATGACCGCCAGTGGCACCGACGACCATCCGAAACGGTGGTCCAGTGCCGAGACCACCACCGTCAGCACCACCGAGAGTGGAATCGCCACCATCACAACCCGTTGCAGTGGACGGGTTTCCGCGGTCGGCCCGGCTTTCATACGCCGCTGCAGCGCGGCTGGATTGCGCACGGCCAGGTACAGGCTGGAGCCGATGGCGGTGGCCATGAACACCGCGATGAAAACCCATGCCTGCCAGTAGTTGACGGTCCACGCCGGCACGAACAACGCCACGGCGAAGAACGCGAAGCCGAAGAACATCGACATGATGGTCTGCAGGGCGAGTTTCATGACTTCTCCTCAGCGCAGGTCGCGACGACGGAATGCGGTCACACCGGCGGCGAGCAGGGCGATGTCGATCGCGGTGAGACAGACCAGCGGAACCGCCGTGAAGTGGCCGCCACCGATCAGCGGGGTGTGGGTGAACGGTTCCAGATCGAGCAGCCACTGCGGTGAACCCGACAGTGAGCCCAGCAGATACACCGCGATGAAGGCCACCAGCACGCCCCAGGCCATGGGCGTGAACCTGGGTAGCAGGCCGAACAGCGCGAGCGTCACCGCCGCGGGCAACCACATCGCGGGCAGCTGGACGGCCGCGGTGGCCAGCACCGTCGGCAGTTTTCCGGCGATATCGCCCGCGGCGGCACCGTAGGTCAGCCCTGTGACCGCGCCCGTCATCAGCACCGCCAGCGCCGACCCGACGAACGCGATGACCAAATGACTTGCGAGCCAACGGCTTCGGTCGACGGCACCGGCCAGCAATGTTTCGGCGCGGCCGCCGGACTCCTCCTGGTGCAGACGCAACACCAAGGAAATTGCGAACGCCGAAGCGACCATGGCCAGCATGCTGAATGCCACCGCGACGAAGGCCTGCTCCATCGCGGCGCTGCCGCCCAGCCGCGCCACGATATCGCGGGCACTCGCACTGTCGCCGATCTCGTCACCGATGTTGTTGACCACGCTGCCGATCACCAGTCCGTAGAGCATCATGCCGACGGACCACAGCACGAACGATCCGCGGTCGAGTCGGACCGCCAGGCCCATCGGGCCTTGCAGAGCTGGTCCCGCGATCGCCGGGCCCGGCCGTTCGGCAAACAGACCCGCGCCCAGATCGCGCCGCGCCAGCAACCGGTAGGCCACCCCGATCAGCACCCCGGTGACGACCAGATGCAGGGACAGGACCCAGAAGTGGTCGCCGGCATAGGGTTTGACCTGTAGTGACCAGCCCAGAGGCGAAAGCCAGGTCAGGATGCTGTTACCGGAGGCCGAGCTGGCGTCGCCGACGGCGCGCAAGGTGAAGGCCGCGGCCAGAATCGCGAACGCGGCGCCGCGGGCGAAGCGTGAGCCCGGCGACAGCTGCGCGGTCACCGCGGCGACCCCGGCGAATACCAGCCCCGAGCAGGCCAGGGCCAGGCCGAAGGCCAGCGAGCCGGCGGCCGGTACGTCCACGGTCAGCAGGCCCGCGGTGCCGATGAGGCCGGTCAGCACGGCGGCTCCCGACGAAAGAAGCAGGGCCGCTGTCAGGTTCGCGTACCGGCCGATAGCGGTGGAGTCGAGCAGCTCGGAGCGGCCGGTCTCCTCGTCGGCGCGGGTGTGCCTGACCATCGTCAAGATGACGGCCACTGCGATCAGGACGTGGAACATGCCGGCTTTCCAGATGCCCGTGGCGCCCAGCGTGTCGCCGTAGACATTGCCGTAGAGCGCGCGCTGTGCGGGGCTCGCCATGATGGTGGCGGCGAACGACGCTCTGGCCTCCTGCGTGGCGTACACCGCCGCGATGCTGCCGACGTACACCGTGGACAACGGGACCGACAGCAGTAACACCCACAGCGGCAACACGATCCGGTCGCGTCGCAGATAGAGGCGCAGCAGGCCGAGCGTGCCGGTGAAATGCGAATCCCGCGCCGGTCTCTCGTGAGCGGGACGGTGTGGGCGGTCGAGGGTGGTGGTACTCATGCGTGCACCTCCCGTGAATTGTGTCGGTCGGCGGGACGGCCGTCGGAGTGGTAGTGCCGGAGGAAGAGTTCCTCGAGCGTGGGCGGTTGGCTGACGAGGCTACGCACGCCGGCGTCGCCGAGTCGCTTGATGACCTCGGCGAGGCTCTCGCCGTCCACCTGTGCGCTCAGGGTCCTGCCCTCGATGTGAACGTCCTCGACGCCCTTGATTCTTCTGAGGTCGCCCGGATCCCCGATCAATTCAGCCTTGATCGACGTCCGTGACAGGTGACGCATCGAGTCCAGCGTGCCACTCTCGACCGTCTTGCCGGCGCGGATGATGGTCACCCGGTCGCACAGCCGTTCCGTCTCGGCGAGGATGTGGCTCGACAGCAGCACCGTCGCTCCGGCCCTGCTCGCCTCCGCGACGCACTGCTGAAAAACGTTCTCCATCAACGGGTCCAGTCCGGAACTGGGTTCGTCGAGCAGAAGCAGCCGGGCATGCGACGAGAACGCCGAGACCAGGGACACTTTCTGGCGGTTGCCTTTCGAGTAGGTCCTGGCCTTCTTGGTCGGGTCGAGCTCGAACCGGGCGATCAGTTCGTCGCGGCGCCCGGCGTCGATACCGCCGCGCATCCGGGCCAGCAGGTCGATGGTCTCACCGCCGGTCAGCGACGGCCACAGCGTGACATCGCCGGGAACATAGGCGATGTCACGGTGCAGTCGGACGGCTTCGCGCCACGGGTCGCCGCCGAGCAGTCGTACGGTGCCGCCGTCGGCTTTCACCAGGCCAAGCAGAACGCGGATCGTCGTCGACTTGCCTGCGCCGTTGGGGCCGAGGAAACCGTGCACCTCACCTTCACGAACCGTCATGTCGAGACCGTCGAGCGCCCGGGCTGTGCCGAAGCTCTTGGTCAGGCGGTCGATTTCGATCGTGTTGCGATCATCTTGACCGGTCATGTTCGGGCTCCTGTCCATCTGTGTGGTCATCAGTCGGTTGGGTGCGGAGCGACGGGAAGGCCCTGCTCCGCGCGTGCGAGGAACGCGTCGTACATGGTCGAATCGGCCAGCAGGCCGTGCGAATACACCTCGAGGCTGGGCAGCAGCATGTCCTCGGCGTAGTCGTGCAGGACCGCCCGCAGGTCGGACGGGTTGTCGTGCATCTGCAGGTACAGCATGAACCCGCCGCCGCCGGTGATCGCCAGAAATCTGGCGCGGGCCTTGGGGTCTCGGCTCGGTTTGAGCGTTCCGGCGCGTACGCCTTCGTCGATGTACTGCTCGGCGTTGTCGATCATCGTGCGCCACAGCACTTTTGCCAGGTCGCCGCCACTCTGCATGCTGCGCACCAGGTACGCCATCATGGGCGCGTACTCCTCGATCTCGGCGATCGCGGAGAACCACGCGGCGGGGTCGGATGTCTTCAACGATTCGCTCTTCGTTTCGCGCACCGTTTCGGCGACGAACTCGTCGCACGCCTTTCGCAGGCCGTCCTTGGAACCGTAGTGGTGGATGACCAGGCCGGGACTGACGCCGGCGGCCTTGGCGATGGCCCGCACGCCGACCCCGAACCCGTTTTCTCCGAATTGGGCGATGGCCGCATCCCGGATCCGGGCGGCCGCCGTCAGATCATCGACTGAACGCATGTTTAGTACGCTAAACGCGCGTTCAGCCTCGCGTCAAGGGGGTGATGCGTCAAGAAAAGGTAAAGAGTGTCTACTCGCGCGCAGCGGCGAGGATGCCGTCGCCCAGCGGAATCAGCACTGGGGTCAGGCGCTCGTCCTCGGCGATCAGTCGTGCCGCTTCACGGACCGCTGTCACCTGGGCGTCGTGGGCCGATGGGTCGCCCGCCCGGCCGCCGAGCGCGGCGCGGTGCACGACGATGACGCCGCCGGCACGTAACAGGCGGATCCCCTCGACCACGAAATCGGGTTGATCCGCCGGATCGGCATCGATGAACACCAGGTCATAGGACTCGTCAGCCAGCCGGGTCAGCACTTCTTGGGCGCGGCCGCCGATCAGGCGGGTCCTGGACGGCCCGATACCGCCTTCGCTGAAGGCCTGCTTAGCCAGGCGCTGGTGCTCCGGTTCGATGTCGATGGTGGTGAGGACGCCGTCGTCGCGCATGCCGGCGAGTAGCCACAGGCCACTGACACCGACACCTGTTCCGACCTCCACGAGGGCTTTGCCGCCGGACAGCCTGGCCAACATGCTCAGCAGTGCGCCGACCGCCGGCGTGACCGCCCCTGACCCGGTGTCGACCGAGCGTTCTCTGGCCGCGGCGAGTACCGCGTCCTCGGAAATCGATCCCTCGGCGTGGGTGAGCATTGCCTCGGCGCGATTCGAGGCGGCGGGGGCGTGGGTGGCGTCGTCAGTGCCCATAGCCGCAGCGTAGAGGTAACCTCAGCGGTGCTGCATCAGGCGCGCCCGATGGCGCCGCGGTGGTGATCCACTACCGTCGGCAGCTCGACTCGCCCGGTCGACACGCCGATTCGGTACCGTTTTGTGACCGTCGTCGCAGTTCCGTAGGTTTCCGGCGGGCATTCTCAGGGAAAGTTCAGTTTGCTCATATACCCACCACAACCCGATGAACGACGGTAATTCGCATGGAACGTGGCGAACGCATGTTCGGGAATAGCGACCTGCAACTGCGTGTTGCCGGAGAGGACTACTTGCGAGCACCGCTGCGCAGTCAAGACCAGGAGGATCCGACGAGCACCACCCTGATGGCCCCGACCAGCATGGCTCACATCGAGCAGGAGACCACTGAATGGGTCGAACCGTCCGATGAGCTGCAAGGCACCGCTGTGTTCGATGCGACCGGCGATGTCACCACCATGCCGTCGTGGGACGAACTGGTCCGCCAGCACGCCGACCGGGTGTACCGACTGGCCTACCGCCTCTCCGGGAATCAGCACGACGCCGAGGACCTGACGCAGGAAACGTTCATCCGCGTGTTCCGGTCGGTGCAGAACTACCAGCCCGGCACGTTCGAAGGCTGGCTGCACCGCATCACCACCAACCTGTTCCTCGACATGGTCCGTCGCCGCGGACGCATCCGCATGGAGGCGCTGCCGGAGGACTACGACCGGGTGCCCGCCGACGAGCCCAACCCGGAGCAGATCTATCACGACTCGCGACTCAACGCCGATCTGCAGGCCGCGCTCGATTCACTGCCGCCGGAGTTCCGCGCCGCGGTGGTCCTGTGCGATATCGAAGGTCTGTCCTACGAGGAGATCGGGGCGACGCTGGGCGTGAAGCTCGGTACGGTTCGCAGCCGCATCCACCGCGGGCGGCAGGCGCTGCGTGACTACCTCGCCGCGCACGCACCCAAGGACGACGTCACCGCTGACAAAGCCTGACCCCGGGGAAGGCATCAGACATGGCGGAGTATCGCTATCAGGCTGCCAGGTTCGCGCGCTACATTCGTGGGGGTGCTGTTCAGCACGCCGGCCGGCAGACCAGCCTGCAAGGTGGGCGCGGGGCAGCCCGAGGGACAGAAGGGAGCCGGGTGATGGTCGACCGTGGACATGTGTTCCGTCGGGCGTTCTCCTGGTTACCCGCACAATTCGCATCCCAGAGCGACGCGCCCGTCGGTGCACCCCGCCAGTTCGGCTCGACCGAGCACCTCTCCATCGAAGCCGTCGCCGCCTACGTCGACGGTGAGTTGCGGATGAAATCGCATCTGCGCGCCGCACACCACTTGTCGTTGTGCCCGCAGTGCGCCGCCGAAGTCGACACCCAGCGCCAGGCGCGGGAAGTGCTGCGCGACTCGTGTCCGATCAGCATCCCCAGCACGTTGCTGGGCATGTTGTCGCAGATCCCGCACGCACCGCTGACGCCGCCCGACGACGCCCAGCCACCTGTCACCGACCAGTTAGCTGACGAGCAGAGTCGCGACCGGCGGAAGCGCCGGTAGGGTGGACCACGCCGGATCCGCAGGACGGGCCGGCTTTTGAGCTGGTCGAGCCAGTGTGACGTGAGCGCCAGAAGAGGATGATTTGAGCCCTAACCAGGACAACCCGGGTGGTGGCCCCCGCCTGGCGCCCCGCCCGGTCTCGAGGCCATCGGTCGACGACGCATCCCGCCGCGCGTTCGGCCGTCCCGACGGTGTCGACGGCTCATTCGTCGCAGAAGACCTGCGACCCGCGAAGTATCGGGACGACGACGAGTTCGCCCCCCGGGACCAACCGCCCGATCCGGTGCTGGCCGAAGCCTTCGGGCGTCCCTACGCCGGCTCCGAATCGCTGCAACGGCACCCCATCGATGCGGGCGCCCTGGACGCCAAGAGCGACGGGCCCGAAGAACCTGACGATCCGTGGCGCGACCCGGCCGCACCCGCGGCGCTGGGCACGCCCGCCGTGGAACAGCCGGCACCCGTGTCCGCCGCCGCGCCGGTGCAGAAGCTCGGCGTGCGTGACGTGCTGTTCGGCAGCAAGGTCAAGTTCCGTGCGCTGCTGGCCCTGGGTCTGGTCGCCCTGCTGATCGGCTTCGCCGGCGGCTGGGTGGGGCGCAAGACCGCCGAGATCGCCGAGGCGTTCACCAGTTCCAAAGTCACGCTCGAGACCAGCGGCAGCACCGAAGAGCCCGCCGGGCGGTTCGCCCAGGTGGCCGCTTCGGTCGCCGATTCCGTGGTCACCGTCGAAGCGGTCAGCGACGAGCAGGGCTCCCAGGGTTCCGGCGTCATCATCGATGGGCGCGGCTACATCGTCACCAACAACCACGTCATCTCCGACGCCGCCACCAACCCGGCACAGTACAAGTTGAGCATCGTCTTCAACGACGGCAAGGAAGTGCCCGCCAACCTGGTCGGGCGCGACCCGAAGTCGGACCTCGCGGTGCTCAAGGTCGACAACGTGGACAACCTGACCGTGGCTCGGTTAGGCGACTCCGACAAGGTCCAGGTCGGCGAAGAGGTCATCGCCGCCGGTGCGCCGCTCGGGCTGCGCAGCACCGTCACCCATGGCATCGTCAGCGCCCTGCACCGCCCCGTCCCGCTCTCGGGCGACGGATCGGACACCGACACCGTCATCGACGCCATCCAGACCGACGCCTCGATCAACCACGGCAACTCCGGTGGTCCGCTGATCAACATGAACTCGCAGGTCATCGGTATCAACACGGCCGGTAAGTCGCTGTCGGACAGCGCCAGCGGTCTTGGCTTCGCCATCCCGGTCAACGAGATGAAGTCGACCGCGGAGGCGTTGATCAAGGACGGCAAGATCTCCCATCCGACGCTGGGTCTGAGCGCCCGGTCGGTCAGCAACGATGTCGCATCCGGCGCCCAGGTGGCCAATGTCAAGGCGGGCGGTCCGGCCGAACGGGCCGGCATCCTCGAGAACGACGTCGTGGTCAAGGTGGGCGACCGCGAGGTCGCCGACGCCGACGAGATGACTGTGGCCGTGCGCCAGCTCAAGATCGGCCAGGAGGCCCCGATCGAGGTCATCCGCGACGGCCGCCGCGTCACCCTGATGATCACCCCCAACTCGGACAGCTAGATGTTCGCGAACGTCGGCTGGGGCGAGATGCTGATCCTGGTGGTCATCGGCCTGGTGGTGCTCGGGCCGGAACGTCTGCCCGGTGCCATCCGCTGGACGTCGAGCACGCTGCGGCAGGCCCGCGACTACATCAGCGGCGCCACCAGCCAGTTGCGCGATGATCTTGGTCCAGAATTCGATGATCTGCGCCAACCGTTGAGCGAGCTCAACAAGTTGCGGGGGATGACGCCGCGCGCAGCGATCACCAAGCACCTGCTCGACGGCGACGACTCGGTGTTCAGTGCGTTCCAGAACCCGCTCGACGCACCCGCGGAGAAACCGGTCAACGCGATCGTGCCGCCCGCCGCGGCCCAGCGATCGCCGGCCACGCCGGCATCGGAACCGCCGACGCCCGGCCCGACGCGGTTCGACACCGACGCCACCTGACCGACAGTCAGTGTCGCGTGGTGTCCAGCCCCAGCGACATGCCCGCCAGGCCCCGTTTACGCGCCGACAACGTGTCGGCGATGCTGCGGAATTCCTTGCCGGCTGCCGAGTCGGGCGCTGAAAGGACCAGCGGCACACCGGAATCCCCGGCTGTGACCAGTGCCGGATCGAGCGGCACCTGACCGAGCAGCGGCACGTCCGCTCCGACCGAGCGCGACAGGCTCTCGGCGACCTGTTTACCGCCGCCCTCCCCGAACACCTGCATGGTGGTGCCGTCGGGTAGCGCCAGCCCGGACATGTTCTCCACGACGCCGATGACACGCTGGCGCGTCTGCAGGGCGATCGCCCCGGCGCGTTCGGCCACCTCCGCGGCGGCGAGCTGCGGCGTGGTCACCACCAGGATCTCGGCGCCGGGAATCAGCTGGGCCACCGAGATCGCGACATCGCCGGTGCCGGGCGGTAGGTCCAACAGCAGGATGTCGAGATCGCCCCAGTAGACGTCGGCGAGGAACTGCTGCAGCGCCCGGTGCAGCATCGGCCCGCGCCACACCACCGGGGTGTTGCCTTGGGTGAACTGCGCGATCGAGATGACCTTCACGTCGTGCGCGATGGGCGGCACGATCATCGAATCGACCTGCGTGGGACGGTCGTCGGTGCCCATCATCCGAGGCACGGAGTGGCCGTAGATGTCGGCGTCGAGCAGTCCGACGGACAGGCCGCGTGCGGCCATGGCCGCCGCCAGGTTGACGGTGACGCTGGACTTGCCGACGCCGCCCTTGCCGGACGCCACCGCGTACACCCGCGTGAGCGAACCGGGCTGGGCGAACGGAATCACTGGTTCGGCCGAATCGCCGCGCAGCTGTTTGCGCAGCTCCGCGCGTTGCTCGTCGTCCATCACGTCGAGGCTGACCCGCACGGCCCCGGTGCCGGGGACATCGGCGACGGCCTGCGTCACCGTCTGGCTGATCTCCGACTTCTTGGGACATGCCGCGGTGGTCAGGTAGATCTCGACGTGGACACCGGCGTCAGGCCCGACCTCGACGTTCTTGACCATGCCGAGTTCGGTGATCGGCCGTCGCAGCTCGGGGTCGATCACTTTCGCCAGCGCGGCGCGCACCTTGTCAGCGAGATCTGAGGAGTTGGTCATCACCAGTCAGTCTAGGTGGGTGACGAAGCGCCGAGGTACGAGGTGCGAGGAGGCCGCCAATTGGGCTCGGGTGGCGCCTTCCATGACGCCGAGACTGCGGTGACTGCGGGAAATCCACCTGAAATTGCGCACTCACCGCAGTCTCGGCGTGGAAGTGCGCGTCAGGCGACGGGACCGGGTGCCGGACCCAGCGGCTGGCTCGGGTGGAGTCTTCCATGACGCCGAGACTGCGGTGACTGCGGGAATCCAGCCGAAACTGCGCACTTACCGCAGTCTCGGCGTGGAAGTGCGCGTCAGGCGACGGGACCGGGTGCCGGACCCAGTGGTCCCGGCGCCGGGCCGAGGGGGCCGGCAGGTGCCGGAGGCGCAACGGCCGGCTCGGGAATCACGGCTTCGGCGAGCAGTGGCGGCGGAGCAAGCGGGGCGAGCGGTGGGACCAGCGGCGCCGGCGCCGGTGCGATCGGGGGCGGTGGCAGCAGCCACGGCGGGGTCCACGGCGGTGGCACCGGTGCCGGTGCGGCCGGCGGCGGGTTGTTGCTGATGCAGAACACCGCGCAAGGGGAAGCGGGTGCGGCGTCACCGTTGCCCAGTGCGGCTGCCGGTCCCGGCGGCACCGGCAGCTGATTGGCCACATCGGTCTGGCTGAGCCTCATCGACGGCACCTGCGCCAGGGGATCGCTGCTCGGCAGACCCGCGGCGTTGAGCGGCAGGTCGGGACCGAGCCCCTCGGGGTGATCGAGGTGGGCGTCGCTGATCGCGGGAATGGGTCCACTGATGGGCGGCAGGTTGACCGGCGCCACACCGGTGGCATACGACGCGGCCCAGCCCATCACATTGCGGGCGTAGGCGACCGAGTTGTTGTAGCGCAGGATCGCCGTCATCACCTGCGACGAATCACGCAGGTTCAAGTTGCCGCTGCACAGGTAGCGCGCCGCTGCCAGGGTGGCGTCGTACACGTTCTGAGGGTCGGCCTTGCCGTCGCCGTCACCGTCGGAGGCGTACCGCGACCACGTGCCGGGCAGGAACTGCATGGGTCCCATCGCGCGCGCGTAGGTGACGCGGCCATTGGCCTGGGCCGCCTGCACGATGACCTCGTTACCCGGCAGGGTGCCGTCGAGGGCAGGGCCATAGATGGGGTTGACGGCCGTACCGCGGGAATCGGTGGCGCCGCCGTTGGCGTGCATGGATTCGATACGCCCGATGCCGGCCAGCAGGTTCCAGCTGACGCCGCAGTTGGGGTAGGCCCGCGACATCATGGACTCGGCGTTGCGGTAGGCGCTGAGGGCGATCGCAGGGATGCGCAGTGCGCCGGGTGATGACACCACCACGCTGGGTGGCGGTGCGGAACTGGTGGACGCGGCGATGTGGAAGCTCGCGGGCGGCCGTGCCACCGCGACGACCGTCGGGCCCGAGGTGTCCTTGGGCGTCGGTGCCACCGCGACCAGAGGCGTGACGGCGGTGTCGTCGACGGCCGGGGTGCGGTCGGTCAGCCCCGGGCCGGACGCACCCACGGCTGCGGCGAGCATGAGCGGGGTGATCACGGCCATTCCGGCGAACGCGGAACCGGAGGGGGCGCGCACGGCTCTGGACACGCGGTCCCGCGCAGCGGTCAGCGCCGCCACCAGGGCCGGGTGTGCACCCAAGCCGCCCCCTATGCGCACTCGACCGTCCTCAGAGAATCAGCATTCGCCCGTTTCGGGACCTTGTGAACCAAGTCACCATACATAGTCTTGTGACAGCTGTGGCAACAATGGTCACTGTTAACTCGGCGGACTCGGATCCGGTGCGGGCACATCGGACTTGGGCTGTTTCGCCTTGTCGCCCTTCTTCTGCTTTTCGGGCTTGCCGTCGAGCACCCGGTCCAGCCGTTCGGTGAGGTCTTCCAGCTCGTGCCGCAGGTAATCACGGGTCACCACCTCGCCGATGGCCAACCGCAGGGCGGCCAGTTCGCGGGCCAGGTATTCGGTGTCGGCCTTGGTCTGTTCGGCACGTCTGCGGTCCTCGTCGAGCGACACCCGGTCGCGGTTCTCCTGACGGTTCTGGGCCAGCAGGATCAGCGGTGCCGCGTACGCGGCCTGTGTGGAGAAAGCCAAGTTCAGCAAGATGAACGGGTAGGGATCCCAACGCAGCGTCACGGCGAACAGATTCAGCAGGATCCAGACGATCACCACGACGGTCTGGATGGCCAGGTAGCGGCCGGTGCCCAGGAACCGCGCGATCGACTCGCTGACCCGGCCGACGGCCTCGACGTCAACGCGGGGCGTGAAATTACGCGACGTGCGAGGAGTGTCGAGCCGTCCGCGTGATGTGCCGTCGCTCATGGTGCGGTGTCCAGTTCGGGTTCTTCTGCAGCGCGCCAGTCATGGGGCAGCAGGTGGTCGAGGACGTCGTCGACGGTGACGGCGCCCAGCAGGTGACTCTCCTCGTCCACCACCGGCCCGCACACCAGGTTGTAGGCGGCGAAATAGCGGGTCAACGCGGCCAGTGAGGTGTCGGGTTCCAGTGACGGCAGGTCGGTGTCGACGATGCCGCTGACCAAGGCCGCGGGCGGTTCACGCAGCAACCGCTGAAGGTGCACACAGCCGAGGTAACGGCCGGTCGGTGTGGCGGTCGGCGGGCGCACCACGAACACCAGCGACGACAGGGCCGGCGTGAGATCGGGGTCGCGCACCCGTGCCAGCGCCTCGGCGACCGTGGTGTCGGGCGCCAGCACCACCGGTTCGGAGGTCATCAGACCACCTGCGGTGTCGGGGGAGTGCTGCAGCAGCCGTCGCACCGGGTCCGAGTCCTCGGGAT
>CAMFLL010000041.1 GCA_945957405.1 uncultured Mycolicibacterium sp.
GAGCGGGGATGGTGCCGAGTAGATCGTCGACGCCCGCGGCGTGACGATCACCCTTCCGAAAGCGCTCGTTTTCTACTACGTGGAGTAGTAGCAAGCAGGGAGGTCCCGATGCGCTGGCGCGGTGTGAGTCACGTCGAATTCGCGGTGCTGGACTACGACGATTCGATCGCGTTCTACGACGCGATGTTCGGCTGGCTCGGTTACCACAGCTTCTCGTCGCTCAACATGGAGTACCAGTCGGTCTACTACATGACCGGTCTGGTGAACCCGCACAGTTACATCGGGATCCAACCGGCGCGCACCGGGGCCCGGCTGACGCATGCCGACCAGGCCGTGGGGATCAACCACATTGCTCTGTGGGCCAGGAACCGCGCCGAGGTCGACCGTTTCCACGACGAGTTCCTGGTCCGCCGGTCCATGCCCGTCACGGACCGGCCGCAGGAATATCCGCAGTACTGGCCGGGCTATTACGGCGTCTTTTTCGACGACCCGATCAACGGAATCCACTGGGAGCTGGCCTGGGTACCGAAGGTGCCGACTCCTGGACAGGTGTGGCGGTTCCACCGCGCGCTCCGGGGCATCATCAAGAACCGGCCAGATCTGGCGAACACCGTGCTCGGGGTCACTCGGCAGGCGGTGCGAACCCTGCCGTCCCGAGAGTCGCCATAACGATCCAGAAGTTTCGCTATCGCGTAATGTGGTTATGTCTGCTAATCATCCGGATCGAGTCACAGCGCGGGAGTCATGCACATGCCAACGTTCAAGACCACACTGTCGGCCGGGGTCATCGCGGGTGCGGTCGCCGCAGCCGTACTGGGACTTGGCGCGGGTGCGGCCGGCGCTGAACCGGTTCCCCCGCCGCCGGCACCCGGCGGCGGTTATCCGAGTGAGCCGGTGCCGGCGTGGGCGCCACAGAAGCCCGCCGAATTCTGGAATGGTTCGCCCGTGGTCTGGGTCTCCGGGTGGGGTGGACGCTGGGGCGTCTGGCAGAACGGCTATTTCATCACTCTGTCGTCGAATCCCGTCACCAACGGCGGCTGAAACCGCGCGGGCGTCAGCCGGCGATGAGGCCCTTCGAGCAGCTGGTCGAGGAGGCGGTATCCGCTGACGTCGGCGGCTGGGGATTCGACTGGCTGGCGGGTCGTGCGATCGAAGAGCGGCCACCGTGGGGATACGCCCGCATGCTGGCGCAGCGCCTCGGCGAAGTACGTTCTGCGCTGGACATCGACACCGGCGGCGGCGAGGTGGTCGCGGAAGCGCCCACATTACCGCCGACAATGGCCGTGACGGAGGGTTGGCCACCCAACGCCGAGCGCGCTCGTTTGCTCCTCGGGCGACGAGGGGTAAGGGTGGTCGAGACGAAAAGCGGTGCGCCGCTGCCTTTTTCCGACTGCTCGTTCGAGTTGGTGTCATCGCGCCATCCGGTGCGGCCGGATTGGCCCGAGATACACCGGGTGCTGGCGCCCGGCGGGCGCTACTTCGCCCAACATGTCGGCCCCGCGTCGGCCTTCGAACTCATCGAGCATTTTGTGGGCAGGCGGTCGGCGGAACGAGCGGCGCGCGACGCCGAGGGCGAAGCCGCCGACGCACGCCTGGCCGGACTGGTGGTCGACGCGGTTCGCACGGCGCGCTGCCGGATGGAGTTCTACGACGTCGGCGCCATCGTCTGGGTCCTGCGTAAATGCCCCTGGTGGGTGCCCGATTTCTCGGTGCTGACCTATGCGCACCAATTACGCACCCTCGACGCGCAATTGCGGCTGGATGAACCCGTGATCGCGCATTCCACGCGACACCTGATCACCGCTCATCGCTGACCGGCGACAGCGACTAGAGTGACCTTCCCGTGGCTTACATCCTGCACCTCGATTCCTCCGCCAACCTCGATTCATCGGTTTCTCGTCTGCTGACGGCCGAATGCGCGCAACGGTGGGCCGCCGCGGAACCAGGCCTGGAGGTCCGCCGGCGGGATCTCCACGTCAATCAGTTGCCGCACCTGCCCACGAACAGCCTGCATTTCGTCGCGGAACGGCGGCCGCCCGGTGGCGTCGCGCCCTCGCCCGAGGCGATCAGCCTCCAGGACGAACTACTCGACGAGTTGTCGGGCGCCGCCGGGATCGTGATCGGTGCTCCGATGTACAACTTCGCGATGCCGTCGACCCTCAAGGCCTGGCTCGATTACGTGCATGTCATCGGGGCCACCTCACCGGCCGATGAGGGTATCGCTCCGCTGCAGTCGAAGCCGGTGGTGGTCGTGTCGGCGCGTGCCACGCCGACCGGTGCCGATCCGCGCGCAGATTTCGTGCTCGGGCCGTTCTTCACCATCCTGGGGGAGTTCATGAGCATGGATATCCACGGTGTCGTGGTGCACTCCGAACCCCCGGCTCAGCCAGGGGATTTTCACCGCCCGATCGAGTCGGTGCGCGCCGAACTCGCCGACTGGGTAGCTGGTCGGGTCAGCTGAGCGTCAGCGTGACACCCGCGTCGTCGAAGACGTCCAGTACCGCCTCGACGAAGGAACGCCTCGCCGTCGGTGCGGTATCGAGATTTCCGCGCGACACAGCGCTGTGCTCCCATTCGAATCGGTAAGGCCGGTCATCCGGCGTGCCGAAACCGCCCCGCAAGCAGTCGGCCAGGGCGTCGAGATTGCGCCCGAAGTATCCGCCGGGGCCGTTCACGGCGGCGCCGATTTCCCGGTAGAAGTCCTTGGAAGTCTTGATCTTTCGGCCGTCGATCCGGAAGACCACAGGCGACGACGGAGCTGGCTGTGACGGCATCATCGCCTTCCCGCGTCGGGGACCAGACAGAACGAGTCGTAGTGGTCACCTGTGTAGAAGTATTCGGGCGGATCGGTCCGCGGCGTCCCGCCGGTCACGATGCGCCTGGTGGCCCTGTTCTGCGCGCCGGGCGTGATCACGGTGTACTCGTGGTAGTAGCCCTTGGACTGGTCGGGCAGGTGCCCTTCCCGATTACCGAACACCACGCCGTCATTGCGCGGATAGGGGAACGGGCCGGCCGAGTGGATCAGCCCCACCGTGTCGGCGGCTTCGGACGGCAGGGTGGCCAGCGGACACGCCCGCATACCCGTCGATGTGGTGTCCGCGTGCGGTGATTGCGACCGGAACAACGCCCATCCGACGACCACGACGACAAGCGCGCAGAGTGCGACAAGCACCGGTTTGTGCCGTGTCAATCGCACCTACGCTCCTGGCTGCCGGGCCGCCGACGGCTCAACTCGAGGCGTCGAGGACCTTGATCGCGAAGACCAGCGTGTCACCCTTCTGAATTCCCGCCGCGGGCTGGCCTTCGGGGTAGCCGTCGGCCGATGTCATCGCCACAGCGACCGTCGAACCGACTTTCTGACCGGCGATGGCCTTCTTGAAGCCAGCGACGACGCCGTCGAGCGGAAAGTCGACCGGGGTGCCCCGTTCGTAGCTGCTGTCGAACACTGTGCCGTCGCGTCCGTTGACGCCCATGTAACAGACCGACACCGTCGCCGTGTCCGCCACCACGGGTCCCTCACCTGGTTGCAGTGTGTGCACCTCGGTCTCGGTCACGCTGAACGGTCCGTCGACCTTGATGAACGGCGCCGCCGTGTCGGTGGATCCGATGACCGCGACGCTGCCGGTGGCCCCGGCGTAGGTCCACTCGGGCGTGCCGGTGTTCTGTGGGGCCGCCGTCGGGCAACTCGCTTCGACCGCGGTCTGTTCGATCGAGGGCGGCGCGAACACGTCGGAGACTGAAGAGGACGTGCTTGCCGATGAGGTGTCGCTGTCGGAACCGCAGGCGGCCAGCGCCAGAACGAGCGACGCGGCACCGGCCACCATTGCGACAGGGATCGAGACACGAGAGGAGTTCATGGGTCGTCACGCTAACAGTCGCGGGGTGGCGAACCACCGTCCCATTCTCAATTTATTGCATACCGGGGGCCTTGCGGCAAGACCCCGGTCATGCCGCACACTCGTGCGACCAACTCCTACAAGGCAACTCGAGGGGAATGTCGCGATGCGGGCACCCAAGCCGTTCGAAGTCCACGAATCCGGTGCGCTGTTGCACGGAACCAAGGCCGACCTGGCGGTGGGCGATCTGTTGACAGCGGGACATCAGTCGAATTTCGAAACCGGGCGGATCATGAACCACGTTTACTTCACGGCCACGCTGGATGCCGCGGTGTGGGGAGCCGAGATGGCCAGAGGCGACGGCCGGGGTCGCGTCTACATCGTCGAACCGCAAGGGTCGGTCGAGGACGACCCCAACGTGACAGACAAGAAGATGCCCGGAAATCCGACCCGCTCCTACCGCTCTCGGGAACCCGTGAAGATCGTCGGCGAGCTGACCGATTGGGAGGGTCACACCCCTGAGCAGTTGCAGACCATGCGTGACCTGCTCGCCGATCTCGAGCGCCGAGGGCTGGCCGTCATCTACGACTGATCGGCGCATGGGGTGCGCGAGATGATGCGAGATAAATTGTCGCATCGGCAATTTCGCGGTAAATGGGTTGCGGGCCCGGACGGCCGGAGCCACCATGGAAGGAACCGCACCGCGAAAGGGGGTTCCGACAATGAGATTGCGTAAAGGTGACGTCGTGACCGCACGGCGGCAGATCGACGGGATGAACGTCCCTGTCGTACCGGCGGGCTCGACCGGCACGGTGCTGGCCACCACGCTGCTCGGCCGCCCGAAGAAAGTGTTCTTCGCCATCTCCGATGGCTGGGGCATGAAGAAATTCAGCGTCGATGTTCGGCATGGTGACGTCTGACAGTCCTGCCGGGACCGATGAGTTTGTCCTGAGCTGATGGTCTGTCTCCGCGAAAGCAGTCGACACATCGGCATGGACGGGGCAATCGATGAACACGACACCTTCGCGCAGCGGTCACCTGCCGATCAACGGGCTGACCCTCTACCACGAGGTGTACGGCGACCTCGACACGACGACGTCTCCGTTGTTGTTGATCCCGGGTGCTTTCATGGCCACCGACTCCATGACAGCGTGGACCGACGCCTTCGCCGAGGAGCGCGCCGTGATCGTGTTCGATCAGCAAGGGCACGGACGAACGCCGGATGCGGCGCGGGCCATGTCATACGAGCGGTTCGCCGATGATGCCGCGGCGTTGCTGCGCGCCCTGGAGGTCGAACGGGCCGATGTGATGGGCTACTCGCAAGGCGGCGGCGTTGCACTGCAGCTCGCGATCAGGCACGGATCGCTCGTGGACAAGCTGGTCTCCTTGTCGGCTACGTTCCGCAAGGATGGTTGGTACGCCTCGGTATTCGACGCCATCGCCGGACTGACCACCGCCGCGTTCGCCGGGACTGCGGTCGAGGCGGCCTTCCGGGCACACACGCCGGACGCATCGGCATTCGAGGCCTACCTCGAGAAGATGAAGGCGCTCAACATCGATGACCAGAACATCAGCGATGAAGACATGCGGGCGTTCTCGGCGAAGACGATGGTGATCATCGGTGATGCCGACGGCGTGAAACCCGAACACGCGTTGGCGATGTTCGCCCTTCGCGGTGGCGGTGATCCCGAAGCGGCAGCATCCGGAGTGTTGGAGAAGGTGCCGGCCGCGCGCTTGGTGATCCTGCCGGCGATGTCGCACATCGGCCTCGCGGGGCAGTCGGATCTACTGGTCCCGATGGTGCGCGCGTTCCTGGACGACGTGCCACCGACGACACCGCAGCTCTTCTGACCGGTCACACTCCGCACCACGTGGTCAATGCCTCGGACAGCCCCTGCGCAGAGTTTTCACCGACCCATGCCACGTGGCCGTCGGGGCGCACCAGAACCGCGGTCGGCGCGGCCACCTCGCCCACCACCGGCAATTCCCACGGGCCGTCGTAGGCCGCGACCACACGCTCGATCCGGTCGGCCCCGGCGCCGACGGTCAACCCCGGGCCGCCGAATTCCAGCAGCACCGCACGGGCGGGATGCAGCAGCGCGAACACACGCGTGGGGCCACCGGGGGAGAGCACATCGAGGTCCGGCATCCGGCGCCCCAGCAGCGGGTGACCGGGCCCCAGGTCGTAGGCCACGTCGAGACCCGTGATCAGTCCCGTGACCACAGTGCCCGCGCCTTCGGCGCGCAGTATCTCGTCGAGCAGATCGCGGAGCGCCTCCTGCCGCGGGTCGGCCTTCTGGAACAGCGACTGCGCCATCGTGTATTTCAATGCGCGCGCCCCGGCCGGGTGCCGCTCTGCGTGATAGGAGTCGAGCAGCTCCGCACCGGAGATTCCTCGCACCACCTGCCCGAGCTTCCAGCCGAGGTTGACCGCATCCTGCAGCCCGAGGCCGATGCCGAGTCCGCCCGAGGGGGAGTGCACGTGCGCGGCATCGCCGGCCAGTAGCACCCGGCCCGCACGGTAGGACGCGGCCTGTCGCGTGGCATCGGTGAACCGCGACAACCATGTGGGGCTGTGCACGCCGAAGTCCGTGCCGAACACGTCGACGAGCCCACGCCGCAGGTCCGCCATGGTGGGTTCGGTGGTCGGACCCAGCTCGGCCTCGGTGACCACCACCCGCACCACGCCGTCACCGATGGGGTGCAGACCGTGCACGCCCCGCTCGTCGACCCTCCCGGCCTGTGGCAGGTCTTCGGTCACTTTGACCTCGGCGATCAGGCTGCTGCGCGTGGCGTCCGGGCCCACGAACTCGATGCCGGCCGCACGTCGCACCAGGCTCCGGCCACCGTCCGCGGCCACCACGTACCGGGCTCGGCACGATGTGCCGTCGGCGAGGGTGATCTCGACGTCCCCGGCATCCGGCGTGACGCCGATGACCTCCGCGCCGCGCCGGATCGGCACCCCGAGTTCCTCGGTCCACTGCAGGAGCAGCCGCTCGATGTCGTTCTGGAACAGGGCCAGCGTGTACGGGTGGCGGGTGGGCAGGACGCTCAGGTCGAGCCGCGTGGCGCCGAACGTCGCCGCGTCCATCAACGTGCCCTCGGCAAGGAAACGCTCGGCGATACCACGCTGGTCCAGCAGTTCGATCGAGCGGGCGTGGATGCCCCCGCCGCGCGAACCTGCCAGATCCTGGGATTCACGGCGCTCCAGTACGACGACGTCCACTCCGGCCAGTTGCAGTTCGCCGGCGAGCATCATGCCCGTCGGCCCGCTCCCGACGATCACCACATCGTGCATCTCCACCTCGCTCATTTCGGCACGGACGGGCAGTATCAGTCACACGGGGGGCCTTGCCGCAAGCCCCCCTGTGCGCGCTATCCTGAAAGTGGCGGAGCTGCAGTCGATTTCGTGCAGGGGTCCAAACTGGCCCGGATATGGTCCGTCAGCTGCGAAAACCTGTTGCGCGAACCGCTCTGTGATTTTCATACTTGCCACCATGGGCCATGTCGAGGTCGGCCACGTCAGCCATGTGCTCCCGAATGGTCGGGTGCTGCTCGACGATGTCTCGTTCCGGATCGGTGACGGCGTCGTCGCCGCCCTCGTGGGCCCCAACGGTGCAGGCAAAACCACTCTGCTGCGCCTGATCGCCGGTGACATCCCCCAGCAGGAGGGCACCGTCTCGCACAGTGGCGGGCTGGGCGTGATGAGGCAGTTCATCGGCGGCATCCGTGACTCCACCGACATCGGCGAGCTCTTGTTGTCGGTGGCGCCCTGGCCCATCCGCGAGGCCGCCGCTGCGGTGGAGGCCGCGGAGCTGCTGTTGATGGAATCCGATGACGAGCCTGCGCAGCTGCGCTACGCGAACGCGTTGGCCGTATGGGGTGATGTCGGCGGTTACGAAGCCGAAAACGTATGGGATGCCTGCACGGTGGCCGCGCTGGGCCTGCCGTTCGCGCACTGCCGGTGGCGTCTGGTGAACACACTGTCGGGCGGCGAGCAGAAGCGGCTGGTGCTCGAGGCGCTGTTGCGTGGTCCGGATCAAGTGCTGCTGCTCGACGAACCCGACAACTACCTCGACGTGCCCGGCAAGCAATGGCTGGAGGCTCGGCTGCGGGACACCCCGAAGACAGTTCTGCTGGTGTCACACGACCGTGAACTGCTCAACCAAACCGCGGAGCGGATCGTCACCGTCGAGTCGCATCACGTGTGGATCCACGGTGGCCGATTCGAAACCTATTCGCAGGCAAGGCAGGACCGCATGGACCGGCTCGACGAGTTGCGTCGCCGGTGGGACGAGGACCATGCCAAGCTCAGGCGGCTGGTGGTCGAGATGCGGCAGAAGGCCTCGTACAACGACGGGATGGCGTCGCGTTACCAGGCCGCGGTGACGAGGCTGCGAAGGTTCGAGGACGCCGGGCCGCCGGAGGCTGCGCCGCGCGACCAGAACATCGCAATGCGGTTGCGGGGCGCTCGAACCGGCCGCCGCGCGGTGATCTGCGAGGGCCTCGAACTGACCGGGCTGATGCACCCGTTCGACACGGAGTTCTGGTACGGCGAGCGGATTGCCGTCCTGGGCTCCAACGGTTCGGGCAAATCGCATTTTCTGCGGCTCCTGATGGCGGTGGCCGATGATGTTCCGCGCGGCGCGGTCCGGGCCGAACCCGTCGGACACAGTGGGGTTGCCAGGCTCGGCGCGCGCGTGACCCCGGGCCTGTTCGCGCAGACGCACGCGCGTCCGGATCTGGCTGAGCGGACCGCATGCGAGATCGTCATGACCGAGCACGCGAAACTGCGCAACGAGGCGATGAGCGCGCTGGCTCGCTACGAGCTGCAGACCAGCGCGGAGCAGCCTTTCAGCACGTTGTCCGGTGGGCAGCAGGCTCGTGTGCAGATCCTGCTTCTCGAATTGGGCGGCGCGACACTGTTGCTCCTGGACGAGCCGACCGACAACCTGGATCTGGCCAGCGCCGAGGCGCTGCAACTTGCGCTGCAGGGTTATCAGGGCACGGTGGTCGCGGTGACACACGACCGCTGGTTCGCCCGCATGTTCGACCGTTTCGTCGTGTTCGGCGGGGACGGTTCGGTGTACGAGGCGTCAGAACCCGTGTGGGATGAGGCTCGGGTATCCCGCTCGTAGAACTCAGCGCACCTCGTCGACCGTTGCCCGGGTCGGCTCCATCGGTACCTCGGCGGAGCAGTCCTCGCCGCGGGTGAACCGACGGAGATAGTAGTGGGCCGCGATGGCAGCCAGGGCGGTGCCCACGCCGGCCAGCACGAAGGTCAGCCGGATACCGAATTGTTCGGAGAGCCACCCCATCAGCGGCGCACCGATCGGCGTGGTCCCGGCGATGGCGACCACCAGCAGCGATAGCACTCGGCCGCGCATCGCCGGGTCGGCCGTCAACTGCAGCCACGTGCTGGCCAGCCCCTTGAAGATGACGCTGCTCGCACCCAATGCCGCCACCAGGCCAAGCGCCACCCAGAAATTCGGCACCATGCTCGTCGCGAGGAAGACCACGGCCAGGACCAGTGCAGCCCCGATGATCCGCCGGATCGAGGCGGTCAGTACGCCGGCCAACCCGAGGCCGCCGATCACCGATCCGGCCCCGAGGGCGCCGAGCAGGTAACCCGCGAGGCGGGCGTCGCCGTGGAAGGCTTCCTTGGCGAAAAGCGGCAGGACCACCTGGAAGTTGTAGGCCACCAGTCCGACCGAGCCGAGCAGCACCAGCGGTCCGAGCAACTGGGGGGTGGCCCGCACGTACGCGAGGCCGGCCCGAAACTGTCCGGCGCCCTTGCCGTCGCGCTTCGGGACGGTCAGCTCGTCGGGCCGCATGAGCAGCAGCCCCGCAATCACCGCGACAAATGATGCGGCGTTGATGAAGAACGTCGGCGGGAGCCCCGCTGCGGCGATCAGGATGCCCGCGACGGCCGGTCCGGCCACTTTCCCGGTGTCCTGGACGACGTTGTTGAGCAGGACCGCGTTCGTCAGGTGAGCGGGGCCGACCATCTCGCTGGGGAAGGACTGCCGCGCCGGTTTCTCGAACGCGTCGATGATGCCGCCCAACAGGGCCAGGCCCATGACGATCGGGACGTTGATGTGGTGGGTCAGCGTGAGCACACCGAGCAGGACGGACGGGACGATCGACGCCGTCGCCGCGACGAGCAGGATGGTCCGCTTGTGGAAGCGATCGGCCAACACGCCACCCCACGGCGTGAGCAGCAGGGCCGGCGTCAGTTGGACGGCCAGCGTGATGCCCAGCCAGGTTCCGGAATTGGTCAACTCCAGAACGAGCCACGCCTGGGCGAACTTCTGCATCCAGTTGCCGGTCTGCGAGACGGACTGCCCGATGAAGTAGAGCCGGTAGTTGCGGATGCGCAGGGACGCGAAGGTGGCGTCGAGATAGCGTGTCACGCCTTCACCGCCAGAAGCTTCTCGAGCACCGGCGAAACAGCCATCAGCAGGTCTCGGTCCGCGGCGTCCAGGGCGTCGAGCTGACGCCCTAGATATGCGTGCTGGCGCGACGCCGCCAACCGGGACGCGGCAGCGCCATGCTCGGTCAGCGCGATGAGGAACCCGCGACCGTCGCTCGGATCAACCCGTCGCTGGACGTATCCGGCGTCGGCGAGCTTCGCGATGAGCCGCGTCATCGTCGACTTGCCCACCTGCTCCAGACGGGTGAGTTCGCCGAGGCGGAGTTCGCCGTACCTCTCGACCGTGTTCAGCACGCTCATCTGCGATGCGGTGAGCTGCAGCTGGGCATGCTTGCGCAGCCGACGTGAGAGCCGGTGGACGGACTGACTCAATGCGGCGACGGTGGTTTGCTCTACGGGCACGGGGAGCATTGGCGAACGGGACCTCCCTAGGTATGGTACGCAATGCGTACTATACCGCCAGGTCGACGTGGTGGCCAAATGGGCGCGATGGAGATCACAACGACTGCTGTTCGCAGTTCCGGCGCGCGCAGGGTCGGTTACCTCGATTCAATATGCTTGACGGCCAACAACTCTGGTCAGATCAGCGGGGTGGCGGGCCGATGATGCGGCATCCTTGAGGTGTGCCTGTGTACGTCAACGAACTGGTGGCGGCGCCGGAGCTGGGACTGATTCCCATCGTCGGCGGCACTGCTGACGACAAACCTCTCCCCATCAGCTGGGTTTCCACGACGGAGTTCGATGACCCGTCGAGGTTTTTGCGCGGCGGCGAGATCGTCCTGACAACGAGCGTGCATCACGCCGACGCACAACGCCGGCGGGCCTTCGTGGAGAGCTTGGCAACCGTGCCGATCGCCGCCCTCGGCTTCGGGACCGGTTTCGTCCATACCGAGATTCCCGTCGAGATCATCGAGACCGCAAGACGCGTTGGTCTGACGCTGTTCGAAGTACCACTGCCGACGCCGTTCATCGCGATAAGCCGCTGGTTCGCCGACCGGGTCTATGACGAGCGTTACAGTCTGCTGCGGCAGATCGCCGCCGCCCAGAAGGGTCTGGTCGCTGCGCTGGTCAACGACCTGAGCCTCAAGTCCCTTGTAGTCAAGTTGAGTGAATTACTCGGCGGAGCTGTCGCGGTCATCGATGTGCACGGGACGGTCTTGGGCACCCACCCCGTTCGGGCTGTCTGGCCCCCGGTGGCTGAATTGCGCACGATCGCTGCGCTGGCCTGGGACCAGGATCAGGGCACTGACAGCACGGCCTCGGATCGCGATGAGGAATCCATCACGTCGGTGGCGGTCGACATCGAGGGCGTGACGGTCGCGTATCTGTGCGCGGTCACGCGGCGCGACCTGGACACTGTCGTCCAGTTCGCGGTGAGCTTGATCGGGCTCGAACTCGCTCGTCGCCAGGCCGTGTTGACCGGCAACCGGGAGATGCTGGGCCAGGTCATCGAAGACGTTGTGGCCGAACACATCTCTGCGGGGGAAGCGGTTCGCCGTTTCGAAATCCATGGACTCGATGTGGAATCAGCATTCCGGGTGCTCATCGGTCGAGTCGACGGCAAAGTCGACCGGTTACGCCGCGTGCCGTGGAATCTCGTGGACCTGGTCAGCGAGCGGTCGAGTCATCCGTTCGCCGCCCTTGCCGGTGGCACCGTTGTGGTGATCACCTATGCCGACGACGATCACGTGGAATCCGGCCGGGCGTTGCTCTCGGCGTTGTCGCGGTTGGGGCCGGGGGCCTCGGTCGGCGTCAGCGGCGTACACCACGGCGTGCAAGGGGTGCGGGTCGGCATGTTCGAGGCGCGCCGCGCATCAAGCCACGGACCTGGGCTGCACCTCGCCGAAAGCGTCGAGGCGCTGTCGTTGGCTGGCTTGCTGCTGTCGAATTCCCTGGTGCCCGTCAAGGACATCGCGCTGGCCGCCCTGGGTCCGCTGATCGACTATGACACCAGGAAGACCGCCGATCTCGTCAACACCTTGAAGACCTACCTGCAGCAGGACTGCTCGCCGGCGCGTACCGCGCAGGCACTGTTCATCCACCGCAACGGTCTGCAGTACAGGCTGGACCGCATCGCGGAATTGACGGGGCGCAATCTCGCGTCGGTCGAGGACCGCGCGCATTTGTGGCTGGCGTTGACCGCGTTGGAGATGCCGTGATCCTCAGAGGTCGAGCACCAGCCGATCACTCAGGGACCGGCTGACACAGACCATCATGGTCTGATTCGATGCCCGCTCGGCCTCGGTCAGTAGAGAATCATGGTGGTCCGGAATTCCCGCGAGGATCTTGGTTTCACACGTGCCACAGATTCCCTGACCGCAACTGGTCGGTACGTTGACGCCGGCTGCTCCGAGTGCCTCGACCACGCTTGTGCCCGGGTCGACGCGCACTGTCACCCCGGACTGAGCTGCCTCCACCTCGAAGTGGCCACCGGTTGGGCCGGCGCCGTCAACCAGTGGCACAGCTCCGAACCGTTCGATGACGACGCTCTGATCGGGCCAATGCGCGGCTGCGTGTTGCAGCGCGTCCAGCATCGCCGGGGGTCCGCACGCGTAGATCAGTGCATTTGAGCGTATTTCACGAAGGATCGGTGGCAGACATAGCAGCCCATCGGTGTCCTGTGGCACCAATGTCACGCGTCCATCGGTGGCCGATGGCGCCAACTCGGCGGTGAACGGCATGCGCTCCAGGCTGCGGCCGCCGTAGTGCAGCTCCCACGGCACGCCCTGATCTTGGGCGCAGTGAACCATGGGCAGGATCGGTGTGATGCCGATCCCGCCGGCGAGGAACACATAGCTGTCGGCTCCACGCAGCTCGAAATTACTGCGCGGCAGGCTGGTTTGCAGCAGGTCGCCCGGTCTCACGCGATCGTGGACCGCGGCCGACCCGCCGCGCCCGTCGGGTACCCGCAACACGGCGATACGCCACGGGGCGCCCGGTGCCCGCTCGCCACACAGCGAATACTGGCGCACCAATCCGCCGGGCAGGCGAATGTCGATGTGATCGCCGGGCGACCACGGCGGGAGGGTCCTGCCATCGATGGTGGTCAGCAACAGGGATACGACATCGTCTGCCTCCCAGCGCATCTGCAGGACGCGCAGTGTCAGAGCCATGGTCGACGCGCTCACGGCACCCACCTGAGGTCCCGTCCCGTCCGCCGGCGCAGTCTGACGTATGCCAGCGCGGCGGTGCCGTCGACCGCGTGCATGTCGAACGTGGTGGGGTCGTCACCCTCGACGATCAGGGCGTCATCGCGGGTGAGGTGGCGGCAGCCTTCGCGCGCTGTGCCGGATACTCCGATGAGGACCACCAATTCGCGAGTCTCCCGGTGGAACCGCCTGCGGTCGAGGATGTCGATGGTGCCCACGTCGGCGCTGATCGCGCCGCTGTGGTAGCGCAGCAGCAGTTCTCGGTGACCGTCGACGGGCACCTTTTCCACCCGTTGGTCATCGTGCCGCCGTGTGCTCGCTTCTGCTTCGTCGTGGAATCCGATGTCCCACAGCCATGGTTCGGGTCGGCAGCTGTCAGGGCTTGCCGCGATCTCCAGTCCGCCGTGGACGCGGCGGTGGGCGCGGCGGTCAAGCAGAAGGCGCATGGCGCTCCTCCAGGACGTCACCGCGTTCCCGTTCCACCAGCTGCGCCATCATGCGCCGGGCGCGAGCCACTCCCGCGTCCTGTGCGATGAGAACGTCGTTGGGGTTTGCGAATCCGTCGGCCAGCATCTGTTCCTGCCGGCGCAGCGCCACGGCGTCCTCGTCGAGGACCTGCCGCAACGAAGTCCGCATCAGATCGTTGATCGCGGTGTCGCCGACGGCGAAGTCGCGGAAGTTGCCGTAGAAGTACCATGTGGTGTCCTCCGTGGCCGGAGTGATCGCGTTGAGGACCTCGAGGTGATAACCGGTTCGTCGCGATTCTCCGGGTTCCGTGACACCGCAATGGATCACGTGTAGCGATGGCAGCCGGAACTCGGTGGTGTGCCAGCGATCCATGGGTGGTTCGACGCCCATGGCCGTGACGTACAGCTGCGATGGATGGCATCGCGGCATGAAGCGGTCGACGGTCACCACCCCGTCGGTGACCTCCACGGTGATGCCGTTCGTGTACACGGCGTCGTCGCCGATCGACGACTCGTGGATGAATGCTTCGTGGGTGAGATCGAGAAGGTTGTCGTGCACGAGCGAAGCCCGACAGTCGTACAGGTTGGTGAACGTGACGCCGTCCCACTCCGGGTGGTCCAGCCACGGCGTGTCCGGAATGTCGTCGGGGTCGGCCGCTCCGGCTGACGTTGCGTCGCCAGGCCACATCCACACCCAGCCGTGGCGGACCACCACCGGATAGCTCGTCACCCTCGCCTTGGCTGGAATGGTGTCCTGTCCGGGGACGCGCTGACAGACGCCCGACGCGTCGTACTCAAACCCGTGGTATCCGCAGCGGATGACACCGTCGGTCACCCGGCCCGAGGACAGCGGATACTGCCGGTGCGCGCAGGCGTCAGCGAGTGCGACCACGGTCCCGGCTGACCGGAACAACACCACCGGCTGTCCGCAGATCATCCTCCGAAGCGGCGACGTGTCGCTGACCTCGCTGGCCCATGCCACGACGTACCAGGCATTTTTGATGAAGATGGCACACCTCCTCGAAACAGAACGTGAGACAGAGGCTAGGTCGGCGGATCGATTCGACGCAGTGTGCGAACGCCCAAAGAAGCGAAAGTTTGCCGTCAAAACGCCCAGTGACGCCCGGTCGGCGTGCGGGGTACAAAAGTGATCTGCCGCACAGCCCCGTCGCGGCCGGGAAGTCCACCCGGGCTCCCTCGACGCATTCACATCGACGAAGGATGAACAGTGACCGACTCGCATCCCGCGGACGCCCCACCGGCGATCGAACGACGCACGATCGACGTCGTTCCCGACTCCGAACGGCACGGCACCACCCGCAGCCAGTTCACCCTCTGGTTCGGCGCCAACATGCAGATCACCGCGGTGGTGGACGGCGCACTGGCTGTCGTGTTCGGCGCTGACCCGCTGTGGGGCATCATCGGACTGCTGATCGGCAACGTCCTCGGGGGCGCCGTCATGGCGCTGCACTCGGCGCAGGGACCCCGTCTCGGCCTCCCGCAAATGATCTCCAGCAGAGCGCAATTCGGTGTGCTGGGAGCCGTTGTCCCGCTCGTGATGGTGGTGCTGATGTTCCTGGGCTTCGCGGCGACCGGCACCGTGCTGGCCGGTCAGGCGGTGAACAAGATCCTGCACGTGTCCAATCCCACGATAGGGATCGTGATCTTCGGTGCGCTCACTGCTGTGGTCGCCGTCACCGGCTACACATTGATCCATCTCGCGGGAAAAATCGCGACCGTGGTCGGCGCCATCGGCTTCGGGTACCTCGCGATTCGCCTCTTCACGCACTACGACGTCGCGCCACTGCTGGGCGTCAAGGGATTCGACATCGTGACATTCCTGCTCGCGGTCTCGCTGAGCGCTGCCTGGCAGTTGACGTTCGGTCCCTATGTGGCCGACTATTCGCGATATCTGCCCCGGTCGACGAGCGAGCGCGCGACGTTCTGGTCGACGTTCTCGGGCAGCGTCATCGGCTCGCAGCTTGCGATGACGCTCGGCGTGCTGGTGGCCGCGGTGGCCGGCGATGCGTTCCTCGCCGACCAGGTGGGGTTCGTGGGACAGCTCGCAGGTCCAGCGGTGATAGCGGTGCTCATGTACTTTGTGATCCTGGTCGGGAAGCTCACGGTCAACTCGCTGAACGCCTACGGCGGATTCATGTCGCTGTTGACGACCGTCACGGCATTCACCGGTCAGTCTCGGGTCTCAGCGGTTGCGCGTGGTGCCTACATCATCGGCTTCACCGGCGTCTCGGTCTTGGTGGCGGTCGCCGCGAGCGCCGACTTCCTGGCGAACTTCAAGAACTTCGTCCTCGTGCTGTTGATGGTCTTCACCCCGTGGAGCGCGATCAACCTGATCGACTACTACCTGATTGCGCGCGAGCGCGTCGACATCCCGGCGCTGTACAACCCGGACGGTCGGTACGGACGCTGGAATGCGGTGGCCCTGAGCTGCTACGTCGTGGGAATCGTGGCCCAGGTTCCGTTTCTGGCGCAGACGATGTACACCGGACCGATCACGAAAATGCTCGGTGGCACCGACATCTCGTGGGTGGTCGGCATCGTGGTGACTGCCGCGATCTACTACCCGCTGGCGCGGCGCTTTGCCAACCACCCGGATCGCGTCGTCGACCCGTCGGTCGCGACGGTCGGCACCGTTGCGGGCTGAAGTCCCTCTCACAACGTGACTGCCGGGCAGTGAGCTGTCTGACGGTCATGCAACCGAACAACCTTGTTAGGAGAGCCATGTCCATCGACCATGTCCCAGATCTGCATGCATTCCGAGAATCGGTGCGCGGGTTGGCCAATCGAGAGATCCTGCCAGGAGCCGCGCACCGCGATCAGAGCATGACTTTTCCGGCCGACCTGGTCGCGCAGCTCGGCGCGCAAGGTCTGATGGGCATCACGGTGCCGGAAAAGCTTGGTGGACTGGAGATGTCGACCCGCGCACAGATGGTGGCCATCGAGGAGGTGGCGCGCGCGGACGCCGCACTCGCTTCGATCTACACCGCGCACTATCTCGGTCTGGAACCCATTCTGCTCGGCGGCGACGACGATCAGCGGCAGCGCTGGCTACCAGGTCTGTCATCCGGTGAATTACTTGGCGGCTTCGCGCTGACCGAGCCTGACGCGGGGTCGGACATCGGGGCAATGCGGACCGTAGCCCGATACGAGCACGACGGGTGGCACCTGTCCGGTGCGAAGACGTACATCTCGAATGCGCAGGAAGCGGATGTCGTCGTCGTTTTCGCCAAGACCGAGCCTGCTGCCGGGTTCCGTGGCATCAGCGCCTTCGCGTTACCGAAGGGAACTGCAGGTGTGAGCTATTCAGAGCCGCAGGACAAACTCGGAATACGTTCTGCACCAACATATACTGTCTACTTTGACGATGTGGTGCTGCCCGCGGACGCTCTGATCGGCGAGCCGGGCCGGGGAGGTAATCTCGCACTGACAGCGCTCAACCGCGCTCGCATCGACGTGGCCGCCATGGCCAACGGAATCGCGCTTCGGGCCTGGGAACTCGGCCGCGAATACGCCGCGACGCGGCAGCAGTTCGGTCATCCGATCAGCGAATTCCAGGCCATCGCGTTGCTTCTCGGCGAGTGCGACGCGAAGCTCGTTGCATCGCGGCTGACCGCCGACTGGGCTGCCGACCTCAAAGACGCCGGTGAGGATCTGCGGCGCGCCGCGTCCATCGCCAAGTACACGGCGACCGAAACGTGTTTCCTGATTGTCGATCACGTCGTACAGATTCACGGCGGCGCTGGGTACATGCGGGAGTCCGAGATCGAACGTCTCTATCGAGATTGTCGCATCCTGCGGATCTTCGAGGGCACATCTCAGATCCAGCTGCTCACCGTCGCCGCCAATGCACCATCGGTGCGGACCACTCGATACTAGGAGAATGACCCCATGAATCTCCCACCGTTGCATGGCATCCGCGTGCTGGACCTGTCCCGCGTTCTTGCCGGGCCGTTTTGTACCGCCCTGATGGCCGACGCCGGTGCCGACGTCGTGAAGATCGAATCAGTGACCGGGGACGACTCGCGCCACCTCGGACCTTTTCGCGACGACGAAAGCATCTACTTCAATGTCCTGAACCGACGCAAGAGGTCGATGGTGCTCGACCTCAAAGACGGCGAGCATCATGGGCGTTTCATGGACCTGGTCAGCACCGCCGACGTTCTGGTCGAGAACTATCGACCGGGCGTGACGAGCCGCCTCGGTATCGACTACGCCGCGGTACACGCACGCAACCCGGCGCTGGTCTACGCGTCCATCTCCGGGTTCGGACAACACGGCCCGATGGCGACCACCGCGGCCTATGACCTCGTCGTGCAGGCCATGTCGGGAATCATGAGCGTCACCGGAACAGCCGACGGCGGGCCCACCCGAGTGGGCGAATCCTTCGGCGACCTGGTCGCCGGGCTGTTCGCGGCGTGGGGGATCAGCACCGCCCTGATCGAGGCGAAGTCACTCGGTAGGGGGCTTCACCTCGATGTGGCGATGTTCGACAGCATGATGGCGATGCTGCCCACGGCGCACGCTCAACTACAGGCGTTGGGATCGGCGCCTGGCCGTGTCGGAAATAGGCACCCGGTTTCCACGCCATTTGACACTTATCGCGCACGCGACGGCATCTTCGTGCTCGCCGTGGCCAGCCACGCCGGCTTCGAACGGTTGGCGGTCGCACTGGGAGACGCCGCGTTGGCCAGTGATCCGAGGTTCGCCGATGACACGAGTCGCACCCTCAACGAGCCACAGCTACGCTCGATCATCGAGCGCTGGGCTGCGCACCGGGCCGTCGCAGATGTGGTGGCAACGCTCAACAGCAATGGCCTTGCAGCCTCAGAGATCTGGGACGTGAAGCAAGCACTGGACTCTGATCTCGCCGCCCATCGTGGAATCGTCGAATCGTTCGATCACCCGCGCGCCGGACGTGTCGAATTCGTGCGCCAGCCGGTCGTCTTCGGGGACGCATCACGGCCGCCCGTGGCCAGGAGCCCGCTGCTCGACGAGCATCACGACCAGACAGTGGGTTCGGTATGGTCCTAGGCCATCTGGCAATCGGCCAGGTGCGCCCCGATCTCCGCCACCACATCCTGGACACAGTCGTGTTGCAGGCTGTGGGTTCCGTCGAGCATCACCACCCGCGTGCCGTCGATGCGCTCGGCGTACTCGAGCTTCTGAGACTGCCGGTGCGCGTCAGAGCGTGAGGACACCAACAGCAGCGTCGGGGCGGTGACATCGGCCGTCAACGGCCGCAGCACGTCATCGCCGCGGACCCTTTCCAGTTCGTCGAGCACCCGGCGTGGCATCTTGCCGAACAAGACCCCGTCGAGCGTCGTGTAGAGCCCTGCTAGCACCGATTGCCGGCGTTCGTCGCCCCAGTAGGCATCCGGGGTGTCACGCATCGCGCGGTCCAGCGCGTCGTCTGCGGAGGCGAACGGCCCCAGGCCGGCCCGCACCCGAGAGTAGAACGTGTCCTGGGCCTGCGCGGATTCGTAGGTCATGCGGGCCGGATCGATCAGGACCAGCCTGGCCACGGCACCGGGTGCCGTCGCGGCGACGTAGGGCGCGAGCCATCCTCCGCGGGAATGGCCGACCAGAACGGCGCTGCTGCCGCCGGCCGCCTCGATGACGGCCAGCACGTCGGCGGCGAAGAACTCCTGCTCGTATCCGCGCTCGGGCTTGTCGCTGTCCCCACTGCCGCGCTGGTCGATCGAGATGACGCGGTACCGCGTGCCCAGCGCCGCCACCAGGAGCGGACCGAGCATGTTGAAGGACATCGCGGTGCCACCGATTCCGTGCAGCATGACGATCGGAGTGCCGTCGCGAGCACCGCCCCAGTCGAGCCCGTGGATCACCACCCCGCCGGAATCGACCCAGAAGTCGGTGGCGGTCACACCGTCACGCCTTCGCCGACGGACTCGGCCGAGTGCGCCGCCGGAACCTCGTCCCGCAGTAGTACGCACGCCGCCGGAGGCACGGTGATCCGCACCCGGTCGCCGCGCCGCATGCTGACCCGGCCCTCGCCGCGCGCCCGCAACAACTCGTCGCCCACCCGCACCCGGTAGTCGACAGCGTCGCCGACGAAGTAAGAGTTCTCGATCTCGCCGTCGAACACGTTGTGCCCGTCGGTGTGCGGCACCGAAACCTCGCCGACGGCAACATCTTCCGGGCGGACGACGACGGTGACGGCCTCCCCGGCGGCTACCGGACGGTGGGTGGTGATAGCCAGCGTGCCCATCGAGGTCTGTACCGACGCCCGCTCGGACTCGGTGGAGTTGCCGATCGCCGTGCCATGGATGAACGTGGCGACACCGACGAACCGGGCCACGAACTCGTTGGTGGGCGCCTGGTAGATCTCCCGCGGCGCCGCCTCCTGAACGATCTTTCCGTTGCGCATCACCGCAATCCGGTTCGACATCGACAACGCTTCGACCTGATCGTGGGTGACGAACAACGTCGCGATCTTGAGGCGACGCTGGATCGAGCGCAGCTCGGTGCGCATCTGTTCGCGCAACGTGGCGTCCAGATTCGACAACGGCTCGTCGAGGAGCAACACCTTCGGTTGCCGCACCAGCGCCCTGGCCAGCGAAAGCCGTTGCTGCTGGCCGCCGGACAACTGGGTGGCCCGCCGGCCGGCGAACTGCTCCAGCCCGACCAGCGCCAGGGCCTCCTCGACCTTGGATTTGATCTGCGACCGCGGTGCCTTGCGGCCGACCCGCAGCGGGTAGGCGACATTCTCGAATGCGGTCATGTGGGGCCACACCGCGTAGTCCTGGAACACCAGGCCGATGTCGCGTTTGTTGGCGGGGACGACGTACTTGCCCGAGACCACCGGTTGCCCGTCCAGTTCGATCAGGCCGCTCGACGGATCCTCGAGGCCGGCAATGCATCGCAACGTCGTGGTCTTTCCGCACCCACTCGGACCCAGCAGTGTGTAGAACTCGCCGTCGGCCACGTCGAAGGACACGTCGTCGACCGAGGGGCGGTCACTGGAACCGGTGCCGTAATTGTGGAAGAGGTTCTTCACCGAGATCGCGGTCACTGGGTCACCCTGTCGGATCGATGGGGATGGATATTCTCTGTCACACCCGGACCTCCGACGAGCGGCGCAGAAACAGCGTCATCGCCAGTGTGGCGACGGTCAGCACCACGCCCAACGCGGCCGTACCGGGGCCGTCCCCGGCGAACCACCGCCCGTAGATCAGCGTCGACATCACGGTGTTGTGGCCGCTGCCGAGCATCAGGGGGAGTGTCAGGTTCTGAATGCTGGCGAGGAAGACCACCAGCAATCCGTTGAACAGAACGGGTCGTAGCAGCGGGACCAGGATCCGCCATGTGGTCTGGAATCCCGAGCCGCCGGACATGAACGACGCCTCTTCCAGGCCCACCTGGATCTGGGCGATACCGCTGGTGGTGATGCGCGTGCCGAGCCCGATGAACTGGGTTGCCATGGCCAGCACGATGATCCAGATGGTCCCGTACACGGGAAGGGGGAGCAGTAGATAGAGGAACAGGGTGGCCAGGCCGATCACCACACCGGGGAAGGCGTGCGGCATGAACGCCAGGAGATCGACCAGCGGCGTGTATCGCGATTTGACCCGGACGATGATCCACGACACCGCCGTGGAGATCACCATCGCCAGCACTGATGCCGTCACGCCGAGTACGAACGTGTTCCACAGCGACAGATGGAACTGGCCGTCTGCCAGCGTGCTGCGATAGGCCGCCAGGGTGGTGTGTTGCAAACTGTCCAGCGTCAACGCGCCCAGGTAGGGCTGCGTGCTCGTCCACAGCAGGATCAGGGCGGGTAGTACGAACGACACCGCGATGTACCCGAGGCTGAAGATCAGGGCGACCGGTTTCCATCGGCCGAGCGCGAGCCGGCGCGGTGCCCGGCTCTTGCCGGTGACCGTCACATAGGCGCCGGTGCGGCTGATGATGCGGTTGTACACCCACAGCGGCACCAGCGAGATGAGCAGCAGGAAGACGCCGTACGCACTCGCGATGCCGTTGTTGGGCAGACCGGTGGCCGGGTTGGAGGCGTCGTAGATCCTGGTGCTCAGCACCGAGACACCACCCGGTTTGCCCAGGAGCAGGGGGATGTCCAGCACAGACACCACGGTGACGAACTGGTACACGAGGGCGCCCACCAGGGCCGGTTTGAGCAGCGGGATGGTCACGGTGCGCAGCACGACCGAGGTGGGGGCGCCGGACGCGCGCCCCGCCTCCTCCAGCGTGTTGCTCATCCCGCGCAGCGAGGCGGTGATCAACAGGAATGTCAACGGGACCAGCGCCATCCCCTGGACGATGATCATCCACGGCACGGAATAGACGTTGAACGGGCCGGTATCGCCGGACAGGCCGAACACGCTGCGCAGCAACACGTTCAACACACCGTTGGTCGGGTTCACCAACAGGCTCCACGAGATCGCCAGGATGACCGCGGGGATACCCGATGGCGCCACCACGAGGAGGAACATCGTGTTGCGCAGCGGCATATCGGTCCGTTCGATCAGCATCGACAACGCGAAGCTGAACACGAACGCGAACAGCAGGCTGCCCACCGTGAAGATCACCGTGGTGCCGAGGACGCCGAGGAAGTCTGAGCTGAGGAACGAGTCCGTGTAGTTCTGCAGTGTCCACACCACGGGCGGGCGGATGTCAAGGCCCAGTGTGGTTTTCTGCACGCTGGCGATCAGCAGCACCGCCAGCGGTCCGAGTACGAGGTACAGCAGTACCAGCAGGGTCACTGCGATGAAAACCCTGCGGCCGGTCAGCCATCGTCGGCGTCCCGGCATGGGCACCGCGTCCGGACGATCCTCGATCGCCGCCACCGCGGGAGCCGCTGCCATCAGCCAGCCATGATCTTTGCGAGCGCATCCGACGTGTCAGCCGAGGTCTGACGCGCCTCCGGGGTGTCGTTGAGGACCAGTGTCGAGCCGGGCGGGATGTCGGCGGGCTTGCTCTCGTTCTTCTGGAACTCGAACTTCTCCTTCTGTGCGCTGCCCTCGGGGCCTCCCATCCAGGCCAGGAAGCACGCCGTCTTGTTCGGCCGAGGGGTGTCCTTCATGACCAACGTGTAGTAGTCGCTGGTCGGCACGAAGTCCAGGTACTTGATGCCGATCGGGGCGCCCGCCGCCTGGGATTCCCGGATGTTCGCATCAGCGGCGCTGGTGGTCAGCAGCGCCTCACCGGAGATCACCTTCTGTCCGGAAGCGGTGGCGCCCTGGATGATCAAGGGCTTGTCCACATCCATGAATTGCTTGAACCAGTCGATGGTCTTCTCCTGGCCGACTGCCGGCGCCATGGTGCCCAGGTACTGCCCACGGGGATCGACGATCACCTTGCCGGCCCACTTCGGATTGACCAGTTCGGCCCACGTGTTCGGCAGGTCCTCGGGTTTGACGAGATTGGTGTTGTAGCCCAGGCCCGTGATCAGGCGGTAGTTCCGGAAGACGCTCGCGTTTCCCTGTTCGACAACCAGGTCCTGGCCGATACCGAGCTTGGGCCAGTCCACCTTGAGCACCAGGTCCTCATCGAACAGCGGTTGGAACCCGGGCAGTTCACCGGCCAACGCGTCGAACGAAAGTCCTCGTCCCACTTGCGATTCGGCGAGCAGGCGCTGGCTGGCGTCCTTGGAACGCAGGTTCGTGTAGGCCACCTCGATCCCGGGGTATTTGGCCTTGAAGGGTTCGATCTCCTTCGCAAAGACGGCGGCGTCGGTGGATGCCACGTAATTCACCGCACCGTTCTCACCGTCGGCGGCTTTACAGGCCTCATCCGCTGTTGCGGAGAACGGGCCGGATGCTGCAGTGCCCTGATCGCTGGATGAGCATCCGGCCACCAGGGCCGTGCCGATCACGACAGCTGAAAGACATCTCCCGAGACGCCCACGGACCATCGGCAACGCAGTTTCCTTCCGTCGTGGCCGACAGCGGCACCCGGCACGCACGGGGTGCCGCGCTCGTACCGCCGTCACTCCTTTTTGATTCTGGATATTGTATTTTAGATTGTCAAGAGTTGCTCGGTTTCGACGATGTTGCGGTATGACGGTAGGGCGGGGGCGTCGAATATGCCTCGCGCGCTTGGTAACCCGACCGTGCCCACGATTCCGGGACCGGGTTACAGCGCGTACAGGCCAGGCAGGTTTACGACAATCGCCTCCTGGCTACTTCGCGCAATCACGAGTTCCGCCGGTGTTGTCGGGTCGGGGTTCTCCTCCCGGTGGGGAAGGTGCGGGGGCACGAAGATGTAATCTCCGGGTCCGGTGCGGACGCGAACCTCGTCCACCCCGTCGAAGTAGACGAATTCGGGATTTCCCGCGCGGATGTAGATCATGGTCTCGGAGTCACCATGGTGGTGGTTGGCGGACGCGCTGCTGGGCGCGGCCACCGTCTCGCCCATCCACATCTTCGTGCTGCCCACGGTGGCTCCGCTGAGCGCGGCGAAGCGCTGCATGCCTTCGGTCTGGGCCGTACCCGCGTCGAGTTCCGAGGACTTCACGTGGCGCACTCGATTCAGTGGCGGACCCGCCGCGGCGTCGGCGGAGAAGTCGGGGTGGAAACCGTCGGGGCCAGCCATGTGGTTCACCGTAGACCCGTAACCCTGGACTGGGGACTCACTCTCGGAGCGTCTTGGAGGGGTCGCGTCCGTAGGCCTGGCGGTAGTACGCGGCGAACCGCCCGCCGTGGACGAAGCCCCATCGATGGGCGACGGAGGCCACGGTCGCGTTGTCGGGATCGGCCGCAGCCAGGTCGCAGTGCGCGTGGTGCAGTCGGACCCGGCGGACATAGGTCATCGGTGTGCAATCCAGGTGCTGGCGGAACATGTACTGCACAGCTCGCGGGGTGACCCGAAGTGCCGCGGCGATGTCGGCGAGGGTGATGTCGGTGTCGATGTTCTCCTCGATGAACGCAACGGCGCGGGGGACCAGGGTGGATGTGTCGGAGTTGCGATCGGCTGCCGTCGGGACCATCGCGGCGTTGCTGGGAAAGGTCGCCAAGACGGCGGCCGCGAGATGCGACGACGCCGTCGACACCACCAGCGGCGACGAGCGGGCGCTGGGGTTGGCAAGGACGTGGACACGGAGATAGTCGATCAGGTCGAAGAGGTGGCGCGCGGCAGCCTCGGAGACGGGCCGGTGCCCGGTGATCTCCACCGTGGGCCGGCGACGGGAGGGCATCGGCGTGGCGACGCTGTCGAGCAGGCCGGGGTCGAACATCGCCACGTCGTACTTGGCGCAGGTGCGTCCGGAATAGGGCAGCTCAGGTGGCGACAGGAAGGTCACGTCGCCGGGCAGGAACAGATCAGACGGGGCGCCGATGAAGTTCTCTTCGATATAGCCCTGGTGCACCCGAACCAGGCAGATGCGGTTCAGCGGCGCTGCGCGGTAATCCAGTTCGTAGTCGAATTCGAGGTCATCGAAATTCACCGTGCCCAACCAGCGCCGCGACACCCGGGTGCGTGACTGCTCGCTGTCACTGCCGATCCGCATACGTGCGTAGGTGGCACTGAGGAACTCCTCGGATTCACCGAGGTCAGTGCTCTCGAAAACCACGTCCTGCATTGCGCTCCCTCAAGAGCAACCGCGACCATCACTGGTGAACAGCCGCTCGACCAGGATCGAGTCTGCCCGACCGGTGGCCGTCATGGGCGGGAAAATCCAGGTGCAACCCGCGGCGTGACGTGTCGGCGGGTGTGGCAGGCCCGGGCGGGGGAACACAGCAAGGTATGGCGCGGCTGCGGGTATTCATCCACGAGCATCTCTCTGCGGCCGACGAGCGATTCGGCTTGCGACTCGGCGCAGGTCTGGCCGGCACCTTCGGCGCCGCCACGATCTTCGGGGTGCTCCTGGTGCTCGTTCGGACCGGTTGGGCGCCGTTGCACAACGTGGATACCGGCACCGCCCAGGCGTTGCGGCGCATCGACGACTCGAATCCCGAACTCGTCAAGACGGCCGAGGTCCTCAGCCGGGTGTTCGACCCGAACGTGTTCCGCGTCCTGCTCACGGTGATCGCGATCGCGTACCTGACCCGCGGTGAACGACGCCATGCAGCGTGGCTGCTCACCACCGTCTGGGGCGGGGCCGCTCTCGGGTTCACACTGAAACTCGCCGTCGGCCGGGCCCGTCCCGTCCTGCCGGATCCGGTCGCGTCGGCGCCCGGTCTGTCGTTCCCCTCCGGTCATGCCCTCGGCGCGTCGGTCGGCTGCTGTCTCCTACTACTGCTGACGCTGCGCCTTCTGCCGCGCCGCGGTCGCGTCGCGGCAGTGATCGTGGCCGTCCTCATCGTGTGCGCGGTCGCACTCGCGCGGGTGGTGCTCGGTGTGCATTTCCTCAGCGACGTGCTGGCCGGGGTCATGCTCGGGGTGGTGTGGGTGGCGGTGACGACATGGGCGTACGTCGCGTGGCGCCGTGAGACCGGGCAACCGGTCGAGCGGCCCGTGGAAGTGGGCAGCGCCGAACGGGCCCCGCATCAGTGAGCCGAAGTTGCGCGGCGCGGATGCCCACGCACGAGTAAACACGCCGTGATCGGGTATTTCCGAGAGGTGCGCGCACACGGTGTCGGGGGCGTCGTACGGGACGTGCGGTGGCTTCTCGTCCCGGCTCTGGGGCTTGTGACGTTCATGGTCGTGTTGGGGCATCTGGTCACTGACAAGTTGCCGTCGAGTGCCGTCGGTCGATGGGACACTGATATCCCACGGCGGCTCGTGGCATACCGTGCTCAAGGCGGTGTCGAGGAGAGCAAGTTCATCACCATGTTGTCGGCGACGCCGACAATCATCGTCCTGACCGTGCTGACGGTCATCGGGTTCCGGTGGGCATTCGGCCGATGGCGTGAATCGCTGTTCGTCATCTACGCGGTCGTCGGCGAGACCGCCGTCTTCACTGCGACGACAGTGTTCGTCCACCGCCCGCGGCCGGACGTCCCTCGCCTCGACGCTGCGCCCCCGACATCCTCGTTCCCGTCGGGCCATACCGCTGCGGCGGTCTGCTTCTACGGCGCGATCGCCGCCGTCGTCATCTGGCACAGCCGTCACCGTTGGATCACGCTCGCGGTTGTATTGGTCTGTGCGGCAGTTCCATTGGCTGTTGCAAGCAGCCGGGTCTACCGCGGGATGCACTATCCGACCGACGTGCTCTCGGGTGCGCTGCTGGGGGCGATCTGGTTGAGCATCGTGATCGTCTATGTGCGCAGCCACGGCGCCGGCGGCCGCCGTGGCGCTGACGCCGATGCCTATGCCGACCGGAAGTTGGTGAGGGGCTGATGCGGGCGGCCGTCGTCATCAACCCGGTCAAGTCGGACGTGGCCGCGGTGGTGGACCGGATCGACCAGACGCTTGCGGCGGCTGGCTGGGAACCCGCACTCTGGCTGGAAACCACGCCGCAGGATCCGGGACAGGACAAGGCACGTGCCGCCGTCGAGTCGGATGCGGCGCTGGTGATGATCTGCGGCGGCGACGGCACCGTGCTGGCGTGCCTCGGCGCCCTGTCGGGATCCGGAGTGCCCGTTGCGATCCTGCCCGTCGGCAGTGGCAACCTGCTCGCGCGAAACCTCGGGATTCCACTCGATCTCGATGCGGCGTTGGCGGTGGCCGTCCGCGGAAGCGACCGTCGCATCGACCTGGGGCTCGTCGACGATGTGCCGTTCGCGGTGATGGCCGGAATGGGATTCGACGCGGCCATGATGGCCGATACCACCGAACGGATGAAGCGGTTCGCCGGCTGGCCCGCGTACATCGTGAGCGCCGTGCGGCACCTCAGGGATCCGGTCATGCGGGTGCAGTTGCAGATCGATGACGGCCCGCCGCTGCGCCGCGCGGCGCGCACGGTGCTCGTCGGCAACATCGGCCAGCTCGAAGGCGGTCTGGAGTTGCTTCCTGATGCGGCGGCCGACGACGGGATTCTCGACGTGGTTGTTGTTGCGCCGCGGACACTTCGCGATTGGCTTCGCGTGATCTACCGGGTGGTCCGACGCTCACACACCCAGGACCGTCGTCTGGAACGGTTTCGGGGGCAGGTGATCTCAGTCGAAGCGGACCGCGTATCGCCCCGCCAGATGGATGGTGAGGTGATCGCCGACGGCCGCGGTTTCGACGTGTGCGTTGCGCCAGGAGCTCTCCTGGTGCGGGTGCCGCAGTCCGCGGCGGCGGCCGCATGACGAGCGTTCGGTGACGGGCAGGAGTATCACATGGGCACCGCGACACGTGTGCCGGAGACGATCTCGATATCTGGTGACGAACTCTCCGCCGACGATGCCGTGACCGCGCTTCGGCGCTACGGGCGGTGGAACCTGGTCAAGGACTCGTTCGTGCGGTTCCGGTACGCCGACGGCTTTTCGCATTCACGCGCGTTGGCGCTGCAACTGTGCCTCTCGTTCATCCCGTTGATCATCGCTGTCGTCGGGTTGGCCAGCGCAGTGCACGCGGAGAACGTGGCGAAGGTGATCATCCAGACCGTGGCGGGAGTGCTGCCCGGTAAGGATCAGGGCGACATGGTGGAACAGGCCGCGCAACGGACGCAAGAGCAGGGCGTGACCGCGGGGCATCTGGCGTTGTGGTTCGGTCTGGTCGCCGCCATCGTCGCGCTGACCACGGCGATGGGTCAGATCGAGCGGGGCGCCAACCGCATCTACGGCATCGAGCGCGACCGGCCCGCGCCGGCGAAGTACGGGCGGGCACTGCTGATGGCGCTGACCGCAGGTCTGCTGCTGCAGTTGGGATTCGTTGTCATCATCGCGGGCGATGCGCTCGGCGAGGCGCTCGGCGCGACCTACGGCCTGGGAGCCACATTCCGGACGTGGTGGACGATCGGCAGCTGGCCGGTCGGGATTCTGCTGGCCTGGGCGTCGTTCACCGTCATCATCCTGCGGGCGCCGCGACGGCGGCAGCCGGGGTTCTCCTGGCTGGCGTTCGGGTCAGGCGTCTCACTTGCACTGTGGCTGTTGCTGACTGGGCTGCTTGCGCTGTATGTGGTCAGGAGCGGATCGTTCGGCAACACCTACGGGCCCTTGACGGGCATCTTCGCGCTGCTGCTGTGGGCGAACCTCTCGTCGGTCGCGCTGTTCCTCGGCGTCGCATTCGCAGCGCAGCTCGAGGCGGTACGTGCGGGCTCACCAGAGCCGCAATCCGGGGACCCGCTGGCGCCCGACGGTCCGTCCTCGCCGGGCGGACAATTACTCGGACCCCGAGGCGCACACGGCGTTCCAGGCGGCGCGCGCCAGCCAGAGCTCCGAGAGGTCGGACACGCGGCGCACGCTGCGCCCGGTGAGCGACTCGACCTGCCGTAGCCGGTAGGCGAGCGTCTGCCGGTGTACGCCCAGTTCGTCGGCCGTGGCCTGCCATTGCAGGTCGTGCTCGAGCAGGGCGAACAGCGACGTGCGCAGGCTCTCATGGGCGCCGTCGGCAAGTGGGCCGAGAACGTCGGCGACAATGCGCTTCGACTCCGATCGAGAGCGCGCGACGAGCGTCACCCGGATGCCCCGGAACGTGCTCCACGTTTCGCGTGTGGCCACCGCGTCGGACAGGGCCGACAGTGCTTCATCGACCGCGCCGGCGAGATCGGCGAACGTCGTCTGCTCGCTTGACGAACCGCCTGGATGTCCCAGCTCGTCGAGAGCGCACCGCAACCGGTCGAGATCGGAGCCGCTGGCGACGGCAATGGTGGCACTCTTCCATCGCGTGAGCAGCGGACGCGCTCCGGCGAGTGCGAGCGCAAGCGCGAGGCGGTCATGGGCCGCTTCGGGCGCCGCGACGACGCGAAACACGCCATCGGGCGCGAGCCAGGCGCCGCCGTCGATGTCGTGCTTGCGGATGGCGCCGCTCAACGCGAGTCTCAGCCGGGCCTCGCCCGCGGTCACCTCGGCGAGCGCCTGCTGCAGCAGTGCGTTCGCGTCGACCGTCAGGATCTGCTTGAGGTGGATGAGGGTGAGGGCGTCGAGGCTGCTTCCGGCGCCGACCACAAGGCGCGTGGGGCGCACTGTGTCGAGTGCGTGCGACCGGAGCTGATCGTGCGGCAGGGCCTGGTCGCCGATGACCGTCGCGCCGGTCTCCACGTCGATGACCGCGATGAGCGCGTCGCACAGCTCGGCGACCCACCGACCGGACCGCTTGGCCGCTGAATCTTGTTGGGCTGCAGCCTGATAGAGGCGCGAAAGGACGAGCACGCTCCGTGACTGTTCGCTCGCGTTCGCGGCGGCGACCGTCCGCGCGATGACGGCGAACGGAGTGCTCGGCCCTGTCGAGAGGATGGGGAAGCCACACGCGTCTGCTTCGTCGCGCATCTCCTGGGTGAACGGCGGTGTGATGCCGTCCTCGCCGACCGTCATTCCGACGATCCCCGCGGCGGATGCGCGCTGGACGAAATCGCGCTGACCCTCGGCATCGGCCGGCAGACCCAGACCCACCGTCATGAGCAGTTCGCCCGGTCCGAGCCAGGTCCATGGGGCGGCCATCTCGCTGGTCTGCGCCCAGCGCACGGTCTGCTCGAGCCCCGACGCTCCCGCGATGACCCTCGTGTCCAGGATCGGATCGGCGATGAGTGCGGCGAGGGTGAGATTCGCGGTCATGCCCGCCATTCTCGTACACGATGCGTAATACCCATGGATAATTTGACCACTGAATTCATCAAGGTGGACAGTGTTCCGCGCGGTGCTGACTCTCTACGCTTACGGAAACATCCAGGAAGTAGAAGGGGCCTCGACATGGGGAACGGAACGGAAGCCACCGAAGCTGTGGACGTCATCGTCGTCGGAGCCGGACTGGCGGGCTTGACCGCGGCCCGCGAGCTCGGACGGGCAGGCCTGGACGTCACGGTGCTCGAAGCGAGGGATCGCATCGGCGGGCGCCTCTACACCGACGACCGACTCGGCGTGAAACTCGAGCTCGGCGGCAACTGGATGCACTGGGTACAGCCGCACGTGTGGTCGGAGGTCAATCGGTACGGGCTGCGCGCCGACCGCGGACCCCGATCCGAGGAAACGTACTGGTTCGCGAACGGTGAAGTGCAACGCGGTGACCTCGCCGGGTTCATGGAGCTCATCGACCCGGGCATGCGGGCGCTTGTCGGCGAGAGCGGCAAGATCCTGCCCCGTCCCGATCAGGTCGCGACGAGTGAGGCCTTCCGCGAAGCCGACGCACGCACGCTCGAAGACGCGCTCGACGCCCTGAACCTGCCGGATGCCGAGCGGCAGGCCAACGAGGCCGCCTGGGTCGGGCACTGCAACGGACCGCTCGACCAGGTGGGGTTCGGTGCTGCCATCCGCTGGACCGCGGCGACGTCGGGCGCGTGGGAAGTCATGCACGAGGCGTCGGCCATCTACCGCCTCGCGGACGGCAACGATCAGCTCGCCAAGGCCATCGCGGGCGATATCGCCGGCGACATCCGTCTGGGCACGCCCGTGACCCGCATCGAGCACGACGAGTCGGGCGCGACCGTCCGAACGGCATCGGGTGAAACGCTGCGCGCACGACGTGTCGTCGTGACGGTACCGATCAACATCCTGCACAAGCTCGACATCGAGCCGCCGCTGTCGCCCGTCAAACGGGCGATCAGCGAACAGGGCACCGCCTCCCAGGGCCTCAAGTTGTGGATCCGGGTCAAGGGTCCGATCAAGCCTTTCTTCGCCTACTCGACAAAGGATCATCCGCTGTCGGTGGTGCGGACCGAGTTCGTGAACGAGGAGGACGCCGTGCTCGTCGCCTTCGGCGCCGACGCGACGCGGATCGACATCGAGATCGTCGAGGCCGTGCAGCAGGCGCTCGGCGCGTGGCGCGACGACCTGGAGGTGCTCGAGATCGCGGCCCACGATTGGAACAACGACGAGTACTCGGGTGAGACGTGGCTCATCCAGCGCCCGGGCCAGTACACGGAGGGCCAGGCAGAGTTGCAGCGCCCGGAGGGTGCCGTGCACCTTGCCAGCAGCGATATCGCGAACCTGTGGGCGGGATTCTTCGACGGGGCGATCGAGTCGGGCACGCGCGTTGCGCGCGAGATTGCCGGCGCGCTGGGCGCAAAGGGCGGCACGATCTCCGCCCGCTGAGCCGACTGAGCAGTGGGCGATTCCGCCAACCGGCGCCGATGCCTGCCCGACCGGGCCACAATGGCCCGGTGAGCAGGATCGCCGGGCCGGTCGACCGCGTGGTGGTCGTCGGCGCCGGAATCGCGGGGCTGGCCGCCGCATCGAGCCTGCGTCAGGCCGGCATCGACGTCGTCGTGCTCGAGGCCCGTGACCGCATCGGCGGTCGGCTGCACACCGTCGATCTGGCCGGTACGCCGGTCGACATGGGCGGCTCCTGGATTCACCACCCCATCGGCAATCCGGTGACCGCCTTCTGCGACCTCCACGCCATTGCGCGCGACCCCGGTAATCCGCTTCCGTCGATATCGGCTTTCGACATGGCCGAGCGCAGGCGACTCGACCGCACCGAGGTCGAGTTCTACGCACAGACCGAGACCGACGCCTTCTGGGATTCCGTCGAGGCGCTCAGCGCACGGCTTGGTCCTGGGGCGACCGCACACGACGCCATCGAAACCTTCGTCGGCGAACG
>CAMFLL010000042.1 GCA_945957405.1 uncultured Mycolicibacterium sp.
CCCGCACAGCCCGCGGCTGCGCCGCCGCCTCCGCAGCGCAGCGAGCCGGTCCCGGCGGCGGCGCAACCGGCGGCCTCCGGTGAACCCGATGCCGCGGCGGTGCGCAGTATGTGGACCACGGTGCGCGACAAGGTGCGCCAGCGCAGCCGCACCACCGAGGTGATGCTGTCGGGTGCGACGGTCCGGGCTGTCGAGGACAACACCCTGGTGTTGATGCATGAGTCGACACCGCTGGCCAAGCGGCTCACCGAACAGCGCAACGCCGACGTCATCCGCGAAGCACTCAAGGACGCGCTGGGCGTCGACTGGAAGGTGCGCTGCGAACCGGGCACGGCGACGGCGCCCCCCGCCGACACCGCCAGGCGCGGTCCGGTCGCCCCGGCGCCCCAACCCGTCGACGACCGCTCCGAAGAAGAAAGCATGATGGACGAGGCCGCGGCCACCGCGGACGACGATGCGCCGCGCCGCGATCCCGAGGAAGTGGCCCTCGAACTGCTGCAGAGCGAACTGGGCGCGCGAAAGATCGACGGATAGCTGGTCCGCCTGCGCCGCAGGCGGATTCACCAGTCCAGGATCAGGGCTGCCACCACGGGCGCAGCGGCAGACCGCCGTCGCCGCCGCGCTCGTCGAGCTTGACCGCCAGCACCTGGTGCAGCTGGACCACGTTGGTCTCGAAGCCCAGCCGCGAACCGGCCATGTACATACCCCACACCTTGGCGGTGGGCAGGCCGACCTCCTCGACGGCCTCGTCCCAGTGCTCGACGAGGTTGCGGCACCAGTCCCGCAGTGTCAGGGCGTAGTGGTGCCGAAGGTCCTCTTCGTGGATCACCTCCAGGCCGACGTTCTGTGCCTCGGTGATGATGCGGCCCGAACCCGTCAGCTCCCCGTCGGGAAACACGTAGCGGTCGATGAAACCGCCGGCCGCGGCTCCGCTTCGGTTGTCGGGCCGGGTGATGCAGTGGTTGAGCAGCAGTGCGCCTGTCCGCATCTTCGACTGCAGGAAGCGGAAGTACGCCGGGTAGTTGTGCACGCCGATGTGTTCGGTGAGCCCGATCGACGAGACGGCGTCGAACTGGCCCTCCGGCACGTCGCGGTAATCCATGTGACGCACTTCGGCGAGGTCGGACAGCCCTTCGTCGGCGATCGCCCGCTGCGCCCACGCGGCCTGCTCGGCAGACAGTGTCACCCCGAGCGCCTTGACGCCGCGCCGGGCGGCGTGGCGGACCATGCCGCCCCAGCCGCAGCCGACATCGAGCAGACGGTCGCCATCGGTGAGGCGCAACTTGTCGAATACCAAGCGGTACTTGTTGTCCTGTGCTTCTTCGAGGGTGGCATCGGCGTCGGGATAGCACGCACAGGTGTACGTCATCGACGGGCCGAGTACCCACTCGTAGAAGGTGTTGGAGACGTCGTAGTGGTGATGAATCGCCTCGGCGTCACGAACCTTGCTGTGGCGCAGACCTTCCGCGATCCGACGCCACCGCGGCAATGCCTCCTGGGGCGGCGGTGCGATGGGCTTGAGGTGTTCGATCCCGATCGAGCGGATCACCTGTGCCAGTACGCGAGCCGGTGGTCGCTTGAAATCCAGCTTGTTCTCCAGCGCCCGCAGCAGTTCGTAAGGATCGCCACGGTGCACCCCGAGCAGTTCCAGGTCACCGGACACGTAGGCCCGGGCCAGACCCAGGTCGCCAGGGGCGGTCGCGAGGTAGGTGGTGCCGCGCGGGGTCAGCAGGTCCAGACCCAACTGTGCATCCTCGGGTCCGGCGGTGCTGCCGTCGTATGCCGTGAACTTCAACGGCATCTCGACACCGTCGGCGAAGATCTCGAGGATTTCCGCCAGAGTGAGCTTGCCGTCCCTGGTGTGCGGACGATCTTTGAACGTGGTCATCGCCGTTGCACCGCCTTCGCGTAGAGATCGAGTAGACGTGAGTCTGGGTCATAGGTCTTCTTGACCGTCTTGTAGACCTCACCACCGTAGAGTTCGTCGAACTCCTCGGCGCTGTAGAACGCGTCGGAGTACAGCGATTTGTGACCATCGAGCATGCTGACCTCGGCCTCGATCATGCGGTTGGTGTACCCCTCCTGGCCTGGCCAATCCGGGCCGACCGGCACCGATGACCAGAAACCCACGTTGACATAGGTGTGACCAGCCTGAATCGGGTAAAGCGGCCAGCCGGCGTTGTCACGTAACCGCAACGGGCACAGCCAGATCGGCTCGATCGGCACATTGGTCAAAAACCAGTCGAGGAACTCGGCGCAGCGCTCGATGGGCACTTCGACATCCTGGACGACGCGTTCGCGGGGCGGACGGCCGTTGCGCTTCTCGATGCGGTCGGCGATGTCGAACCGCTGGTCAAGGCCGATCAGCTTCCAGTAGAAGCTGCTTCGCCGGTAGCGCCGTGGCCAGAGTCTGCGGATGGCGGGGTTCTGCGCGCCGAACGCCCGTGAACACCAGAACCAGTCGGTGTCCCAGCGCCACAGGTAATCGTGAATGGTCAGTCGGTCGTGCTTCTCGCCGTCGGCGTGCTGGATGGAGCGGTAGTAGATCTGCTGACCGGTGTAGTCGCTTGCGGGCCCCGGGGTCGCGGTCTGCACACCGAGACACAGGTAGGACTCGTCGGCGCTGAACACCACGCCGTCGAGGTAGTCGACCCTGGTGCCGTCGTACCCGCCCGTCTCGATGATCCGGTCCATCGCGGTGACCAGCTCGCTCAACGAGTGGAATCGCACGTGATTGAGCATCACGAAGGGCTTGACCGGCTCGAGCTCGATCTTCAGCCGGACGGAGTAGCCAAGCGTGCCATAGGAATTGGGGAAACTGCGGAAGAGGTCGGAATGCTCGTCGGCGGATGCGGTGAGCACCTCACCTGACCCGGTCAGGATGTCCATCTCGAGGACCGATTCGTGCGGCAGTCCGTTGCGGAACGACGATGATTCGATGCCGAGGCCGGTGACCGCGCCGCCGAGCGTGATGGTCTTCAGCTGGGGAACCACCAGTGGGGCAAGGCCGTGCGGCAGCGTGGCTGCCACCAGGTCCTCATAGGTGCACATCCCCGCGACGTCGGCGGTGCGCGCTTCTGCGTCGACACCGATCACACCGGTCAGGCCCGAGACGTCGAGCCCTGGTACACCTGTCTTGGCCCGGGCACGGAAAAGGTTCGACGTGGGCTTGGCCAGCCGGACGGTGGCCGAAGCTGGGATCGTGCGATAGCTGGATAGCAGTCGCTCCACGCCCCCCGCATGTGCAGCGAGTGCGTCAGTTGCAGGAACAGACACACATATACGCTAGTCCCAGGCTGCGGTCGCTGCGACCGCACGGCTGGGATATCACATTCCCCGACACCATGAATGAGGAGTTTTTCCTGATGGGACAGGTCAGCGCGGCCAGCTCGGTCCTGATCGACGCGGCACCCGATGCGGTGCTCACCGCGGTTGCCGACTACGACAATGTGCGGCCCAAGATCCTTTCGCCGCAGTACAGCGAGTACCAGGTGCTGCAGGGTGGACAGGGGGCGGGCACCGTCGTCAAGTGGAAACTGCAGGCCACCAAATCCCGGGTGCGCGAAGTGCAGTCCAGTGTCGACGTCGCGGGCAAGACCGTGATCGAGAAGGACGCCAACTCGTCGATGGTCACCAATTGGACCGTCGCACCTGCCGGTACCGGGTCGACCGTCACGGTCAAGACCAGCTGGACCGGAGCCGGCGGCGTCAAGGGTTTCTTCGAGAAGACCTTCGCGCCGCTGGGGCTCAAGAAGATCCAGGCCGAGGTGCTCGAGAACCTGAAGAAACAGCTGGAAACCAGCTGACAATCTTCTGGGCGTCGAGACTGAAGTTGCTGTACGTCTTCGCCGAGTGAGGTCGGCAGAAACTGATGTCTCGGCGGATCAGGTGGTGCGCGTCGGTTGGGTCGCCAAATAGGCGGCGATGCCTCTGACGACGGCTTCGGCGTACTTCTGCTGCCCCTCGGGGGTCTTCATCAGCGCGGAGTCGGCGGGGTTCTTCATGTTGCCGCACTCGACCAGGATCGACGGGTACTGCGCGAGATTGAGCCCGGCGATGTCGGAGCGCGGATTCAGGCCGTCGGTCCCGATGTAGTTGGACGCCGGCAGGCCTGAGGCCACCAGCTGGTCGCGCATGGTCTGCGCGAACTTGATCGCCGGGCCGGCCTGGGCCTGGTTCAGGGGCGGGTTGGAGTACAGCACATGGAATCCGCGGCCGTTCGGCGGTCCACCGTCGGCGTGGATCGACACGATGGCGTTGGGCTGGATGGCGTTGGCCATCGCCGCGCGTTCGTCGACGCACGGGCCGGGCCCGGTGTCGTTACCGCGTGACATCGCCGTGCGCACGCCGAGTTGCGTCAGCGCCTGGCGGATCATCAGCGTGGTGTTCCACGTGAAGGTGTGTTCGGGGAAACCGTCGTCGGTCGACGTACCGCTCGCCTGGCAGTCCTTGGTGCCGCCGCGGCCCGTCGGGACCTGACGACTCATCCCGTCCATGGCGGCCTGGTGCCCGGGATCGAGGAACACGATCATCCCGGCGATCGACGGGGCGGCCTGCGCCGCGGGTGACACGACGACAGACGCGGCGACTAGCAGTGCGGCGACCATCGGCGCACCGACACGGAGGCAGGCTGGTATACGCACGACGGCAAAGGTAGCCCGCTCACGTCTAGGCTTGAAGAGCCGAGCGCGCTAAAACGCGGATGCGCAACCACATCGAGACCCGTCTGCAACCGACATGTGAAGGGAACGACGTCATGCAACCCGGTGGAGGCACACCCGACATGTCGGCGCTGCTGGCTCAGGCCCAGCAGATGCAACAACAGCTGATGGAGGCCCAGGAGAAGCTCGCGAACTCCGAGGTCCACGGTCAGGCCGGCGGCGGGCTGGTCCAGGTGACGGTCAAGGGCAGCGGCGAGGTGGTCGCCGTGTCGATCGATCCCAAGGTCGTGGATCCCGATGATGTCGAGACGCTCCAGGACCTCATCGTCGGGGCGCTGGCCGACGCATCCAAGCAGGTCACCATCCTCGCGCAGTCGCGGCTGGGCCCGCTGGCAGGCGGGATGGGCGACGCCCTGGGGCTTCCGGGGCTCTGAGTTGAACCGCAATGTTTGAAGGACCCGTCCAGGACCTGATCGACGAATTGGGCAAGTTGCCCGGGATCGGTCCCAAGAGCGCGCAACGGATCGCGTTCCATCTGCTGTCGGTCGAACCACCCGACATCGACCGGCTCACCGCGGTTCTCGGGCGCGTGCGCGAGGGCGTCACGTTCTGCGATATGTGCGGCAATGTGTCCGACGACCAACGCTGCCGGATCTGCAGCGACCCCCGGCGTGACGGTTCGCAGGTGTGCGTCGTTGAGGAGCCCAAGGACGTCCAGGCCGTCGAACGGACCAGGGAGTTCCGCGGCCGCTACCACGTGTTGGGCGGTGCCCTGGATCCGTTGTCCGGGATCGGGCCGGAACAGCTGCGAATCCGCGAACTGCTCAACCGGATCGGTGAACGCATCGACGGCGTGGACATCTCCGAGGTGATCATCGCCACCGACCCCAACACCGAGGGGGAGGCGACCGCGACGTACCTGGTGCGCATGCTGCGCGACATCCCGGGGCTGACGGTCACGCGCATCGCGTCGGGCCTGCCGATGGGTGGCGATCTGGAGTTCGCCGACGAGCTGACATTGGGCCGTGCCCTCGCGGGCCGCCGCGCGATGGTCTGATCTCGCAGCTCCGCCGCGGGCGGTCTGATTCGCAGCTCCGCCGCGGCTGGTCTGATTCAGCTAACCGCCGGGCACCCCAGTTGCTCGGCCACTGCCAGCATGTTGTCGACCGCAGTCTGCACCGTCATGAGCGTATTGCCCCCGACGATGTGCAAACCGTAGGCGTCCTCCATCGCCACGAACGTCATCGCCAGTTGGTCGTCGGACAGCGCCGGTGCGAAGGTACCCATTCGCCGGCCCGTGGCGAAGATACCGCGGTAGGTATCCAGCTGGCGTAGGTACATCTTTTGGACCAGCTCATCGTGTAACGCGGAATTGCCTGCGAGAAAATCGAATTCGTAGAGCAGTCGCATGAGTGCGTCATCGGGACCGCTCGGCAGGCCGGCGCGTACCGCGATGTCGAGTTGAGCGCCGGGATCCTCGGTCTGCGCGATGAGCTGGTCGCGTTGGTCGCAATAGCGCTCGACGCCCGCGGAGTGGGCCTCGACCAGCAAAGCATCCAGATCGTCGTAGTAGTACAGGACCGTGCCGCGGCTCAGCCCGGCCTGCTCGGCGACGTCCGACAGCGACAGCGAACGCAATCCGTGCTTCTGTCCGGCGGTGTAGGTCGCCTCGATGAGGGCCGCCCGGCGGGCGCCCTGGTTACGCGGTCGGGCCATGGGGTTGACAGTAATCCACGTCACGTGCGAGCCTGCTCGTCATTCTTCGACACTACTGTCAAAGAATTCTGCACAGCAGTTCACCCCCGACGAAGGACCCTGATGACCACATCGAGTACGCAGCTGCCCTCGGTTGCGCCCGAACCCGACGGAGCCACCCCGGCCAGCTATGAGGGCACGCTCTCGCGGTCCCTCGGTGTCGGCGGCAATGTCCTGATCACGTTGTCGGGCATCTCCCCGGCATCGAGCGTCTTCGTGCTCGGTGGCGCCGCGCTGGCCGCCTACGGCACGGGCGTGTTCTGGGGTTTCGCAATCGCGGGCGTGATCAGCCTGCTGATCGCCTTCTGCTACGCCGAGCTGGGCTCCCGGCATCCGGTCGCCGGAGGTGACTACTCGCTGGTCAGCCGCACACTGGGACCGGCCGCAGGCGTCGCGACGTTCTTCGTCGGCCTGGTCACCCTGCCCCTCATCGTGGCGGTGTTCGCCCTCGGTGTCGCCGATTATCTGGGGGTCGCGATCGGCGGGCTCGACCCGGTCTGGACGGCCGTCATCGTGACGGTCCTGGCCACCGCCACCGCATGCCTGAACATCCGCACCAATGCCTGGGTGACCGGGGCGTTCCTGGTCGCCGAGATGGCGGCGCTGGCGCTGCTGACGGTCCTGGGACTCATCCACGTCGAACGGCCGATCGCCGCGTTGCTCGACCCGCAAGCCATCGACGCGGCCACCGGGGGGCTTGCCCCACTGGGTGTCGCGGGCCTGGTGATCGCCGTGACGCAGGGCATCTTCTCCTACAACGGCTACGGCGGCGCGGTGTACTTCGCCGAGGAGACCAAGAACGCCCGCCGGACCATCGCCCGCGCGGTGATGTGGAGTGCGGTGATCACCATCCTGGCCGAGATCATTCCGCTGTCCGCGATCCTGCTGGGCACCGGTTCACTGACTGATCTGTTCTCCGCCGAGCTGCCGGTCGAGGCGTTTCTCGACGAGCGCGCCGGCCATGCCGTGACAGTGTTCGTGCTGGTCTCCATCGCGCTGGCGATCGTCAACGCCATCATCGCGATCGCCCTGCAGTCGGGCCGGCTGTTGTTCGCGGCGGCGCGGGACGCGGCGATGCCCGCGTCGGTCGCCGCGCCGCTGACCCGGGTGTCGGCCACCGCGAAGATGCCATGGGTCGCAACCATCGTGATGGGCGTGCTGGCCGTCGCCGGCTGCTTCGTCCCGATCGACGTGCTGCTCAACGCGACGGGTTCGACGCTGGCATTCAGCTACGGGTTCATCGCGCTGGCCGCGATCGTGATGCGCCGCCAGTCCGGCGCGACCGGTTACCGGATGCCGTTGTGGCCATTGCCGCCGGTGATCGCGTTGCTGGCCATCCTGACCATCTTCGTGGTGGGTGTGCTCGACCCGAACCAGTGGCTGAGCCTGGGCATCGCGGTCGGCATCATCGCGGCCGGCTTCCTCTACTACTTCTGCTATCTACGCTCCCGGGCCGGCACTCATCTGCTACTGCTCGAGGTGTCCGAAGAGGAGAACTCATGACCACCGATCTGCTCATCACCGGCGCCCGGGTGCGCACGTTCGATCCGGCTTCGCCGTGGGCCGAGGCCGTCGGTGTCACCGACGGGCACATCACCTACGTCGGAAGCGCCGTGGACGCCCCCACCGCCGCACGGCGCATCGACGCCGCGGGCCGGCTGGTGACCCCCGGCATCATCGACAGCCACAATCACCTGCTGCTCGGCTTCGACGAGGACGCCGTCTCGCTGGAGGGCGCCCACGACCTGGCCGAGGTGCGCAGGCGCATCGGCGAGTTCGCCGCGCGCCGGCCCGATCTCGGCTGGATCTGCGCCGAGAACGCCGTCTACTCGATCGTCGAGGGACGCCGCCCGAACGCCGCCGACCTCGACGGCCTGACCGACAAGCCGATCTTCGTCACCACCTACGACCAGCACTCGGTCTGGCTGAACCGGGCCGCGCTGTCGGTGCTCGGCATCGCCGGCGGCACCGACATCGCGTGGGGGCAACCCGAACGCGACTCTGCCACAGGCGAACCCACCGGCTGGGTGACGGACTTCTACACCAGCGCCATGACCGAAGCGGGATTGGCCGCCCTGCAGGCCGACATCCCGATTTACTCGCCGGAACGGCGCTACCGCAAGCTGCAGTCGAGTATGCGGATGGCCACCGCGCTGGGGATCACCACGGTGGTCGAACCGCAGGTGCCGCTCGCCGAACTGCCGTTGTTCGAGCGCGCTCTGGCCGAGGGCGTGCTGACCTCACGGGTGATCGCGGCACTGTTCCATCCCGTGGGCGCCGACGGTGACTTCCGCAGCCGGCTGCGCGACGCCGTGGACACCGCGGTGCCGAACCCCATGCTGCGGCTCGGTCCGGTCAAGCTCTACGCCGACGATGTCATCGAACCGCACACCGCGCTGATGCTCGACGATTACGCCAACCGGCCCGGCGTGCGAGGCCGGCCGAGCTATCCGGGGCGTGAACTCGTCAGCGTGATAAGCGAACTCGACCGGATGGGTTTCCAGACGCATACCCACGCCACCGGTGACGCCGGAATCCGGTTGACCCTCGACGCGATCGAGGCCGCCGCACGCACCAACGGCACCACGGACCGCAGGCACGGCATCGTCCATGTCGAGTGTCTGCATCCCGACGACCTGCCGCGCTTCCACGCGCTGGGGGTCACCGCGGCCATGCAGCCACGGCACTGCTCACCGGATCTGGTGGCCGGCACCTGGATGGAGAACGTCGGCGAACAGCGGTGGGATCGCGCGTGGCGGTTCCGCAGCCTGCTGGAATCCGGTGCCACCGTGGCGTTTTCCAGCGACTGGCAGGTGGGCGAGATGGACCCGCTGGTGGGTGTCTACTCGGCGGCGACCCGGGCGGGCCTGGACGGGTCCGACGGCTGGACCGCCGACGAACGCGTCGGCCTGGACCGCGCACTGGAGGCGTACACGGTGCACGGGGCGCGGGCCTGGCACGCCGAACACGACCGCGGGCGGATCGCGGCGGGCATGCTCGCCGACCTGGTGGTGTGGTCCGACGACCTCTACGCCCACGAGCACGCTCCGGACGGGTTGTTACGTCAGCACGCCGAGGTGACCCTGGTCGGTGGCCGGATCGCCCACTCGGCCGGGGCGCTCGCCGAGCGCGTCGGACCGGAACTGGGCGAAGACCCCGTTAGCGCGGGCACGGCCGAGAAACACGTGCACTGCCACTGATTTCCACCGGTTCAGGCGGTGAGCCCAAGACCGGGTGCCAGCTCGTCGAGCATCAGGTCGACCACAGGACTGCCGTCGAGCGGTTTGAGCACCACCCCCTCGGCGATGCCGAGCCGTTGCACATCGGAGATCAAACCCGCCAGTCCGCGCGGAGTTCCGATGTAGCGCAGCGGTTTCGGCGCGCCGGGTGCCGGTTCGGGCAGCCGGTCCAGCGCGGCGAACGCCGATCCGACGTTGCGGTCGATCAGCACCTCGATGTCGAGCAGGATCGGCGGCGGGTTGTCCTGCCCGGCGCTGGCGGCCCGGATCTTGTCCGCCTGCCGCGTAGCGTCCTGGAGGTCGAAGGCGTGCACGCGGACGGCTCGGGCGTCGGCGCTCAGGTTGAGAGCGGTCATGACACGTCTTCTTTCACTGGAAGGCGGGGACGACTTCTTTGATGAACAGTTCGAGCGAGGCCCGCTTCTCGTCGTGCGACATGCTGTTGTCACACCAGAAGCTGAACTCGTCGACGCCCAGGTCGGAGTAGAACCGCAGCCGCTCGATGACCTGTTCGGGCGTGCCGATCATCGCGGTGCGGTGCAGTGACTCCAGCTCGAACTCGGGGCGCTGCGCGAACTTCGATTCGGGGCTGGGGTCCAGGAACCCGTTGACCGGCGTGGTCTTGTTGCCGAACCATGCATCGAAGGTGCGGTAGAACTTCGAGATCGCCTCGGCGGCGGGGCGCCAGCCATCGGGGTCTTCGGCGGAGTGAACGTGGGTGTGGCGCAACACCATCAGGTCGGGTCGCGGCACCTCGGGGTGGTTCTCCACTGCGGTGTCGAACTTGCGCTTGAGGTCGACCACCTCTTCGTCCCCCTTCATCAGGGGGGTGACCATGACATTGCAGCCGCTGCGGACCGCGAAATCGTGCGAGTCGGGGTCGCGCGCGGCGATCCACATCGGTGGGGTGGGCTGCTGGATCGGCTTGGGCACGCTGGTCGAGGTGGGGAACTGCCAGACCTCGCCGTCGTGGGCGTAGTCGCCCTCCCACAGTTTGCGGACCGCGGGCACCAGCTCGCGCAGCGCCTTACCGCCGTCGGCGGCCGACAACCCACCCGCCATCCGGTCGAACTCGAACTGGTAAGCGCCACGGGCCAATCCGACCTCCATGCGGCCGTTGCTGATCACGTCAAGCAGGGCGCACTCACCCGCCGCGCGGATGGGATTCCAGAACGGCGCGATGATCGTGCCGGCCCCGAGCCGGATCGTGGAGGTCTGGCCCGCGAGGTATGCCAGCAGCGGCATCGGGCTCGGCGAGATCGTGTATTCCATGCTGTGGTGCTCGCCGATCCAGACGGTGCTGAAACCGCCGGCCTCGGCCATCTGGGTGAGCTCGGTCAGGTTCTCGAACAGCTCGCGGTGGCTGACCTGGTCGTCCCAGCGCTCCATGTGCACGAACAACGAAAATCTCATGATTCCTCCTCAGAACTCAGGGTATTCGCGGCGTCCATCTCCGCCACGGTGTGATCACCGGTGGCCCAGTGGGTGCGCGGCACCTCGCGCACGATCACCCGGATGAAGTCGGGTTTGGTGTTGACGGTGCGCAGGACCGCGTCGTGCACTTCGTGGATCATGGCGCGGATCTGTTGTGCCGAACGGCCTTCGGCGATGGTGACTTCGACCAGTGGCATGTCAGCTCCGCAGCACGAACGGGTCCGGCACGGGGCCCTCGTTGGTGTTGATCCAGACGCTCTTGAGCCGGGTGTACTCGCGGATGGTCTCGGTCCCGTGCTCGACACCGGCGCCGCTGCTCTTGAAACCCTCGCGCGGGGACATCGGCGACATCGCGCGGTACGTGTTGACCCAGATCGTGCCCGCCTCGAGCTGACCCGCAACACGATGGGCGCGAGCCAGATTCGATGTCCACACGCCCGCGGCCAGGCCGTACTCGGTGTCGTTGGCCAGCCGGATCACCTCGTCCTCGCTGTCGAACGGCATGATCGCGGCGACGGGGCCGAAGATCTCCTCACGGACCACCCGCATCTGGTTGTCGACGTCGACGAGCACCGTGGGCTCGTAGAAGTAGCCGCCCAGGCCGCCGTCGGTGGCGTTACCGCCGGTGAGCACCCGCGCGCCCTCGGTGCGACCGAGGTCGACGTAGGACGCCACCTTGTCCCGTTGATCCTCGAACGCCAGCGGGCCCAGCTCGGTGGTCTCCTCCAGCGGATCACCGATACGGATGCTGCGCGCACGGTCGGTGACACGTTCCAGCAGTTCGTCGTAGATGCTGCGCTGGGCGAACACCCGGCTGCCCGCGATGCAGGTCTGGCCTGCGGCAGCGAAGATACCGGCCACCACACCCGTTGCGGCGTTGGCGATGTTGGCGTCGTCGAAGACGATGTTCGGTGATTTGCCGCCCAGTTCGAGCGTGGAGCCGATGAACCGGCCTGCGGCCGACGAGGCGATCCGCGACCCGGTGTTGGTGCTGCCGGTGAACGAGATCTTGGCCAGCGCAGGATGATCCACCAGCGGTTGGCCCGCCTCGACACCGAAACCGGTGACGACGTTCACGGCACCTGGTGGGAATCCTGCCTCGATCGCCAGTTCGGCCAACCGCAGCACGGTGGCCGAGGTGTACTCGGATGGCTTGATCACCACGGTGTTTCCGACACAGAGGGCGGGTGCCAGCTTGCTGGTGGTCAGCGTCAGCGGCGAGTTCCACGGCGTGATCGCACCGACGACACCGAGTGGCTCGCGCGAGGTGTAGTTGAGTATCTGGCGATCCGAGGTGGGGATGACCTGACCGTGGATCTTGTCGGCGAGTCCGGCGTAGTAGTAGTAGTACTCCGGCAGGCCGGCGAGCTGACCACGCATCTCACGGAGCAGCTTGCCGTTGTCCAGTGATTCCGACCGGGCCAGTTCCTCCGCGTTCTCACCGATCAGGTCACCCAGGCGGCGCAACAGATGACCGCGCTTGGTCTGGCTCAGATCCCGCCAGCGGGGGTCGGCGAAGGTCTCGCTCGCCGAGTCGACGGCGGCGGCGATGTCGGCGGCATTACCCCGGGCAGCCTGGTAGAGCACGGCGCGGGTGGCCGGGTTGGTGCTCTCGAAGTACTCCCCGGACGTCGGTGCGACGTACTCGCCTCCGATGAAATGCTGCAACTTCTTGGTGTCAGACATGTGCGTACTCTCCGATGAATTGGGTCAGACAGGTGGCCAGTTCAGCCGGGCGTTCGACCGGCAGCATGTGCCGCGCCCCGGGCACGATGACGGCGCGGCAGTCCGGAAGTGCCGCCGCGAGCCGCCGGGTCATCTCCGGGGTGGATCCGGGATCGTTCTCACCGGTGACGGCCAGCGCCGGCACGGTGATGCGGTGCAGATCGACGGCCACCTCAGCGTCTGCGGTGGCGAAGACGCGGTAGGCATGCAGGAAGCTGGCGGGATCGTTGGCCAGCAGGGTCTGCTCGGTCCGGCGCACCAATTCGGCGTCGACCTCGGTGCCGTCATACCAACGTGTCAGCGATGCGGCGGCGCTGGCGGAGAAATCGTCGCCAGCGGTGCGCAACCGATCGAGAACCGCGGCCCGCTCGTCGGGTGTGCGTTTGCAGACCGAACTGACCGACGTCAGCGTCGCGACGAGATCGGGTCGGTGGATCGCCAGGTGTTGTGCCACCAGGGCGCCAAGCGAGAAGCCGACTAGGTGCGCCCCGGCAGGGATCGCGTCGACCACACCGGCCGCCAGGTCGGCGAGGGTGACGCCGTCCCCCAGCGGCGGTCGCGCACCGTGGCCGGGAAGATCGACAGCCACCGCGTGGAAGTCGTTGGGCAGCAACTCGATCAACGGCTCCCACACGGTGTGGTCGAGACCCACCCCGTGCAGCAGGACGATCGTCGGCGAACTCACCTGGTTCCCCTGACTACTGCTCGGTCGACAGCGCCGCGAGACGCTGCTGAGGGCGGCCCTGGGCTGCGGCGGCCAGCGCGATGACGATTTCGTCGGCGTGCGGCGCGTCGGCGATCCGGACCTCGACGGTCTGGTGGTGCGAGCGGATGGTGGCATCGGTGATGTGCTTGAGCGGGATGTCGAACAGCACGCCGGCCGGACCGCGCTTCTCGACGGCCGGGAGCAGGGTCGTCGCATTGGCGGCCTTGCGGAAGTGGTCACCGAACTTCAGGGTGTGGATCAGTGCCGAGCCGTGTTCGATCTCGCCGTCGAGGCCGATGATGGCGGCCTTACCGTATGCCTCGGCGGGCGCCTCGAGCGCATCGAGCACCTGCGGTGCGAGCAGGGCACCGAGGTCAGAGGCCGTCGCGTCGATTCCCGGCGCCAAGTCCTCGACGAAACCCTGCCCAGCCCACGGGTTTTCGATGACAGCCGCGACGATGGCAACCCGTGCGGGCGGGAAGACCTCGCGGCCACCCTCCGTGCGGATCTCTTCGACAACGGTGACAATCTTGCGAACCTTCATGACAGGACACTCTCCAAACTGTTGATGGTGACGGCGGGGTCGGTCTTACGGTCCCCGATACGGGGATGCGGTCGCGGTCCGGTGGACCCGGCCGCGATGATGACGATCTCGTCGGCGCGAGGGCCATCGGACACTCGGGTGCTGACGGTCTGGTAGTGGCTGCGGGTGGCCGCGGCCGTCTTGTGCCACAGCGGCACCACCAGGTTGGCGCCGGCGTCGGCGCGGGTGTCGGCGAAGCAGATGATCGACTCACCACCGAGGTATTCCCTCATCAGATTGCCGAAATACGGGGTGTGAATGAGGGCGCCGCCGTGTTCGATCTCGCCGCTGGTGCCGACGACGGCGGCTTTACCGAACGCCTCGACGGCATCGCGACCGCCGAGAGCGGCCATCAGGCGGTCGGTCAGCAGCTGTGCCAGGGGCGGTGCGATGCGCTCCACCTCGGTGGACAGGTCATGGCCCGGACCGGTGCCGATCCAGGGGTTGCGGATGACGGCCGCCACGCTGGCCTGCCAGGCCGGCTGTTCCGGCTGTACGCCGCCTTCGGTCACTACCACTTCCCGGTACACGACCACCTTGCGGAGCTCGATATCGTTCGCTTGCATGCAACAGAAGATAGTTCCTTGACTGCGATGGGTCAAGGGGCGGTGGATCGAAAAATGACCATCTGGAATGAAGTCGGGGCCGCTTTCGTCGTCATATGAGCAGTTCAGAGTTACTTTTTGGTCCGGCTCGGCGGCCAAATTCTGATGCGCTCGACGGTCGGGCCAGCCTGTGCCGGCACCGGATATTGACATCGGCTTGTGACTGCCATTACATTCTGTTGTATGCCAGTCACACCGCAGCGAGGCGGTTTGGCGCTGGACTGCACATCACAAGGAGCACCCATGCCCGGTGAAATCACGACCGACCTGACCAACCCGCCCATCCCGGGCCAGGAGGAGGACGACACACACCTGCACGAAATCGACGAGCCGTCACGGTCGACGGGCCGGCTCGGATCGGTGTTCTGGACCTCGGTCGGCGTCTCGGCGATCTTCGTCGCCTGGGCGGTGTTCTTCACGGAGAACCTCGGCAAGGTCACCACTTCATCGCTGAACTGGGTCACCGGGAGCTTCGGCTGGCTCTACCTCGTCGTCTCGCTCGGCATCCTGATTTTCCTGATCTTCCTGGCGTTCAGCCCGTTCGGCGACATGCGCCTCGGTAAGGACACCGACCGGCCCGAGTTCGGCACCATCACCTGGCTGGCCATGATCCTGTCCGCGGTGATGGGGATCGGCCTGGTGTCCTACGGTGTGGCGGAGCCGATCTCACACCTGGCGACACCGCCGCACGGGCTCGCCGATCCCAATTCACCCGAGGCCGCGGTCCGCGCCATGCAGTACTCGTACTTCGACTGGGGTCTGCACGCCTGGGCCATTTTCGCGGTATTCGGGCTGGCCATCGCCTATTCGACCTACCGCAAGGGCCGGCGCACCCTGGTCAGCCAGTTGTTCGTGCCACTGCTCGGGGACCGCGTCAACGGGCCCATCGGCAAGCTCATCGACGTGCTGGCGGTGTTCGCCACGCTGTTCGGCACCACCACCTCACTAGGCCTCGGCGCTCTACAGGTCAACAACGGCCTGGCATCGCTGTTCGGCATCCCGGTCACCAACGTCACGCAGGTGCTGATCATCGCCGTCGTCACCGCGGTGTTCACCATGTCCGCGGTCACCGGCGTCAGCAAGGGCATCAAATTCCTCAGCCAGGGCAGCGTGGTGCTGGCCGTCGGGCTGTTCCTGTTCATCCTCATCGTCGGGCCCGCGGTGTTCATCGCCAACCTCTACATCGAGTCGCTGGGCACCTGGGCCACCGACTTCTTCCGGATGAGCCTGCAGGGCACCGCCTTCGGCGACCTGGAGTGGATGCAGTGGTGGACCTACTTCATGCTCGCCTGGTGGGTGTCGTGGGGTGCCTTCGTCGGTGTGTTCCTGGCGCGGATCTCCAAGGGCCGCACCATCCGCGGCTTCATCGTCGGCGTACTCGTGGTCCCCAGCGTCGTGTTCTTCACCTGGTTCACGGTGTTCGGCGGCACGGCCATCCACATCGACATGTTCGAGGGCGGCAACATCGCCAAACGCACCGCCGAGGACATCAACAGCGCCTTCTTTGCCACCCTGGAGCACTTCCCGTTCGCGACGGTGACATCGGTCGTCGCCATCCTGCTGGTGGTGATGTTCTTCGTCTCCGGCGCCGACGCGAACACGTTCGTGCTGGGCATGATGACCAGCGATGGACACCTGGTCCCTCGACGCTGGGTCCTCATCCTGTGGGGTGTCCTGACCGGAATCACCGCCGTGGTGCTGATGCTCGGCGGTGGCCTGAATGCACTACAGAACACCGTGATCGTCGCTTCGTTGCCGTTCCTCGTCATCATCGCCGGTCTGGCGGTGTCCTTCTGGCTGGAACTGGTGGCCGACCGGCGCGCCCACCTGGCCGGTGCAATTGCCAACTCGAAAGGGAAAACCGATGTCTGACAACAACGCTCGTCGTGATCGCATCCAGCAGGCCTGGGCGGCCGCCTGGGACAGGGGTGAGGTCGATGCCTTCGACGACCTGCTCAGCGACGACTACCGCCGGATCGGCAGTGCAGGCGCGACGCAGGATCGAACGGAGTTCAAGGCGTCCATCATCGCGACGCGCTCCGCGTTTCCGGATCTGCTGACCGTCGTGGATGACGTCGTCATCGAGGGTGACCGCGCCGCGGTGCGCTGGCACAGCAGCGGCAGTCACGAGCACTCCTTCCTCGGCGTGCCCGCCACCAAACGGGAAGTGGCCGTCAGCGGCGCCACGTTCGCGCGTTTCGACAACGACCGGATCGTCGAGGAATTTGTGACCTGGGATCCACGCACCCTGCTGACCGCGCTCGGCATCATCTCCGTCGGACAAGACAGCTGAAGGCTGGAGGAGAACAATGACACCGACCCCCGCACACCCGGACCTTGAAGTGATGAAGCAGGTCAACCGGCAGTTCATCACCGGAGTCACGGTCGTCGCCGCCATCGATGACGACACACCTCGCGGCCTGGCCGTCAACGCCTTCGCGAGCATCTCGCTGGACCCACCGACCGTGATGGTCGCCGTACAGCACAGCTCGTCCACTCACGACTGCCTGTATCGGGCCGGGCACCTGGCGATCAACATCCTGTCCACGGATCAGATGGACGTGGTGGGCCGGTTCGCGTCCAAATCCGACGACAAGTTCGCCGGACTCGACTGGCACGCGGGCCCCTGCGGCAGTCCGCTGATCGACCGCAGCGCCGCGCGGATCGAGGTCGAGATCCGCGAGCGGTTGCGGGCCAGCACCCACACCGTTTTCATGTGCCGGGTGATCCACGCCGAGGTCGCGGCGCGGAACCCGATGATCTACAGTGCCGGCAAATTCTTCGACAGCGGTAGTCTCGCACCGTTGGGATGACGCAGGCACAAAGAAGACCCAGGGGTACGTGGTGAGCATCAATGGCGCTATCCAGAGTTCGGCCCAGGGCTCGATCCAAGGCCGGCTGATCGAGGAGATCCGTCGTCGCATCATTGCCGGCGAGATATCGCCGGGGGTCAACATCTCCGAACTGGCGATCGCCGAGGAGTTCGGCGTCAGCCGCACGCCGGTGCGTGAGACCTTCAAGCAGTTGCAGACCGAGGGGCTCGTTGAAATACGGCCCCGGGTAGGCACTTTCGTCACAACCCCGTCGCGCCGCGAGATTACAGAGCTCTTCGAGATGAAGGAACTGCTCGAAGGTGCCGCGGCCCGGCTGTTGGCGCAGCGCGGCCGGGTTCCCGAAATCGAGCAGCTCGAGGAGAACCTGCGACAGGCCGATCAAGCGGTGTCACGTGACGATCGGGTCCGCTATGCGGAGCTGGTCCAGGAGTTTCACGACCTGCTGATCATCGGCGCCGACAATCAGAAGCTCATGGCGCACTACCGGACTCTGATGAACCAACTGGCGTACGCCCGGCTGGTGAACACCTCACTCAGTCAGCCCGGCCGACCGTTGCAGTCCGATCGCGAACATCACACGGTCCTCGATCTCATCGTGGCCAAGGACGGCGACAGTGCCGAGCGAGTCATGCGCGAGCATGTCCGCGCCAGCCGTCAGGCGCTGTTGGCGGGTCTGGGACCCAACCTCTGACCCATCTGCTCGACGGTGGTGATGTCGAGCAGCGGAGTGAACAGGGCCATGGCGTCCAGCGACCGTTGATGGTCCTCATCACTGATCCCTGCGCAGGCATCGGCGACCACGCTCACGTGCACCCCCGCATCACAGGCAGCCAGTGCGGTCGCCATGACGCAGCAGTCGGTCGAGACGCCCGTGAGCACCATTTCGGTGCTGCCGGCCATGATGTCGGCCAAGCGCGGACCCCATTTGCCGAAGGTGGTCTCGGTGACGACGGGATGGTCGAGCCCTGCGAAACCCTTCGACAGGTCGTACATCTGGTCGTCATCGGCGACGAGGGCGAATGGCCAGCGACGGTAGTACTGGCGCCACGCGCCCTCGGGCGGCGACGGCGCGACGAACCGGGTGAGCACGACGCGATCGCCGAACAGTGGCAACAGCGCTTGGATGCCTTCGGCAGCCTCGTGGTAGCGCGGTACGAACCAGCCGCTGTCTGACCGACAGAACACCTCTTGCATGTCGATTGCGACCAGCCAGGGTTCCTGCGACATGGGACGGCTCCCTTGTTCGTTGCCGTCGAGTACGGCTGGGTGTGCGGGTCGATCACCCCGAGTAGACCGTTCCTACCATACCAATGGACGTGCTTGAGTCGACGCGTTTATGCCTGTTGCATACAAGAAGACGATCGGGCGGTTGAGGAAGTCGGCAGGATGAGGTTCGTAGTATCCGCCCAGGTTGGCCGTGCAATAACCGGGTCTGACGTGCGTAGATAACCTGTGCATCTCCCGTGTGGTCGCTGTGAGCGCGCGCATGATACTGCTCATTTCTGACCTTGTCGATACTTTTTGATGCCGCGCTCTTGACGCTGTTGCATGCCATGAATTATGGTCTTCTGGTATGCAAGCGACGTGTCGGCCATCACAGTAAGCCCAAGCGGCCGATCAGCCGACATCGAGGTGCAGATGTGCCTGGCGGCGCATATTCCAACTCCTGGTTCACTGCAGCAATTGCGAAAGGCAGCAGCATGAAGCAACACGCTTCTCCCCCCATCCACGCTGACGAGACGCCGGATCTCGGCTACCGCGACAAAGTGGCATCCGTCGAGCCCTACGGCGTCGATGCCATCCCGGATTCCGAGCGGCACGGCAAGGGCTCGTCCCAGTTCTTCATCTGGTTCGCCGCGGGCATGAACTTTCCCATCATGGTGCTCGGCTTCAGCGCTGCGAGCATGGGTCTGTCGCTGACCAGCGCGGTGACGGCGATCCTGGCCGGATCGTTCGTCGGCGCCGTCGTGATGGGCATTCTGTCCCGTATGGGGGGCCGGCTGGGGGTGGCCCAGCAGATCCAGGCCCGCGGCCCGCTGGGCTTCTTCGGAAACTTCGTCCCTGTCGCCTACGTCAACGTGTTCGCCGGAATCGGTTGGGCCGCAGTCACCGTCATACTCGGGGCGCAGGCGGCCCACGCGCTGCTACCGGTGATCCCCTTCTGGCTGGCCGCGCTGATACTGGTGACAGGTCAGTTGACGGTCGCGATCTACGGCTACAACATGATCCACTTCCTGCAACGCATCCTGACGGTCGTGCTGTTCATCGGATTCGGGATCATCACCGTGGTGTCCGTCGTCCGGGGATATCACGGGGAGTTCGGAAGCAATCCCGAGGCGCCGTACTGGGTCGGTGGCGTGGGCGGCTGGATCACATTCGCCGGCTTCTTCCTGTCGTTCCTGATTGCCTGGTGGCCCTTCGCGTCGGATTACTCGCGCTACCTGCCGGATGAGGACAAGGTCAACCGTTCGGCCGGGTTCTGGACCGCCGTCGGCAACTTCGTCTCACTGTCGTGGCTGGGCATCGCCGGTGCAATCCTGGGTGGCTCAGCAGCTTCAGGTGAAAGTCCGATCGACGCTCTGCACCGGCTGACCGGGCCGTTCGCCATCCCCGCGCTCCTCGCGGTGCTGCTGTCTTCGTTCTCGCAGAACTTCCTCAACGTGTACGGCGGTGCGATTTCCATTCAGACGCTTCGCATTCCGGTCAGCCGGCGCACCGCGGTGATCTTCATCTGCGTGGTCGCCTACATCATCAGCCTCTGGGCTGATGCGGACTTCGAGAGCAAGTTCAAGACGTTCCTGTTCGTCGGCGCCTACCTGATCGCCCCGTTCGGCGCGGTGCTTCTGCTCGACTACGTGCTCAACAACCGTCATGACCGGGCCCGCATCGACGAACTGTACGACTCGAGCCGGGTCGTCGAGTGGGGCTTCGTTGCCTGGTTGATCGGCGCGATCGCCTCGGTTCCGTTCTGGCAGTTGTCCTTCTTCGTCGGCCCGGTCGCCGCTGCCCATCCGGAGTGGGGCGACCTCAGCTACTTCGTCGGATTCGCGGTTGCCGCAGTCGCGTTCGTGGCGACGTATCGGCTCCCACCGCTCTGGCATCGGAAGAAGGCCGCGCCGGCCGACGCGGCAACCAGTCCGGTCGCCGATGTGAAAAACTGAGCGATTCCCTGAAAGCGACTGCCCGCACAGCATTCTGTGCGGGCAGTCGCTCTTTCGTGTCCGACTTCTGCGCTTAGACGCGTCGCGGAGCAGCCAGCCGTTCGCGGCGTAACTGGTTGACCTCGGGCAGGTCCAGCGGTTCCAGCGGACCGACCACTTTCGCCAACAGATGGTCGGCGAGCTCAGGATTGCGCGCCAGGCAGCAGCCGTGCAGATACGTCGCCACGATGCTGCCCTGCACAGCACCGTCGAAACCGTCGCCTGCGCGATTGCCCGCGCCCTTCGTGACGGCCGCCAACGGGCGGGCCGCCGGGCCCAGAACGGTTCCGCCGCGATGGTTTTCGAACCCGGTCAACGGCTGGGTCAGCCCGTCGACCAACGGCGTGGACGCCACCTCGCCGATGGTGCGCGACTCCTGGGGCGACGTGGTGACGTCGAGCAACCCGACACCGTCGACCCGTTCACCCGCCGACGTCTCATACCAGTGGCCCAGCACCTGGATCGCGGCGCAGATCGCCAGCACCGGCGCTCCGCGCTCGGCGGCACGTTGCAGCCCGGGGTGGCGGATCAGGTGCTTGGTGGCGAGCCGTTGCGCGTAGTCCTCGGCGCCACCGAGCGTGTAGAGGTCCAGTGAATCCGGAACGGGATCGGCCAGTGTGATGTCGATGATCTCGGCGTCGATCCCGCGCAACCGCAGTCGTTGGCGTAACACCACCGCATTGCCGCCGTCGCCATAGGTGCCCATCACGTCGGGAAGTACCAGGCCGATCCGAACTGTCATGGCAGCCGCCGGTTCAATGCGAGAAACGCGGTGTAATTGGCGACCACTTCGACGTGGCCGGGCGGGCAGGACGCGATGGCGGCCATGGTGTCGTGGACCAGTGTGTGCCGCACGCCGGCGTATCCCAACCGCACCGCGAGGTCGGTGCCCCGCTCACCGGCGGCCACCACCTTCTCCTGAGGCAGACCGACAAAGTGCTCGAAATTGACGTCCCACAACCAGGACAGGTCCTCGCCGTCGGGCACCTGGCCGTTGACGGAGATCACCACCCCGGTCGCGGATTTGTCCACCATCGACAACGCCTCCTGCCAGCCGGCGGGATTCTTGGCCAACAGGATTCGCACGGTGTGGTCGCCGACGCGGATTGTGCGGTAGCGCCCCGCCACCTCGTCGACGCCGGACACCGCGGCGACCGCGGACACCGGGTCGGCGCCGAGGGCCACCGCTGCGGCGACGGCCTGCGCGGCGTTACCGCGGTTGACCGCGCCGGGCAAGGCCAGCGTCATGGGCAGTGCGAGACCGTCGGGCCCGTAGAGGGTGTCGTCGTCGAACCACCACTGTGGGCTGGGCCGCTTGAAGTCCGAGCCCGTGGAATACCAGTCGGTGCCGTCGCGCACGATGATCTCCCCGCTGCGGGGGCAGCTCACCGAATCGTTGGCCCAGCCGCCGCCGGCAGCCACCCACACCACTGTGGGGCAGTCGTAGGCCGCCGAGGTCATCAGCACGTCATCGCAGTTGGCGACGATCACGGCAGCCGGATGCCGGGCCAGTCCCGCTCGCAGGGTTCGCTCGATGTGGTTGATCTCACCCACCCGGTCGAGTTGATCGCGGGACAGATTGAGCAGGACGAACACGTCCGGTTCGACGGCATCGGCTACATGCGGCACGTGCATCTCGTCGACTTCGAGGGCCGCGAGGCCGGCATCACGGGCGGCGGCGAGGGCCGCGACCAGCCCGGCGTCCATGTTGGCACCCTCGGCGTTGGTGGCCACCGGACCCACGGTGGCGAGTGCGGCGGCCGTCATCCGGGTGGTGGTCGACTTGCCGTTTGTGCCGGTCACGACCACTGAGCGGCGGTCGCGTCCGAGTTGACCCAGGATCGAGCGGTCCAGCGTCATCGCCACCAGGCCGCCGATCATGGCGCCCGCTCCGCGACCGGTCACCCGCGACGCCCAGCGCGCCGACGACCCGGCGGCCAGGGCGAGACGTCCTCGGGTGGTGATCATCGCAGGAGAGTTTAGTTCGGGAAGTGCACATGCTCGCGGGCTGGAGCGCCGTACCCCTGCTGCCCGCGGCAGCGACCGTCCGACAACCTTGGTCGGTCCGGGTCCGGGTCCGGGTGGGTGCGGCGCCATCCGGGGCGTGTGTCCGGTCCCCGTGTTACGCATGTGACCAGTGTGAATAGGGCCTGTCGAAAGAACCCGACACAGCCAATCGGTGAACGGGGATTGTCGGGGCCGCGTGCCATCCTGACGAGGTGAGCCAATCCTGGGGCCGACCGGCCGTAGAACCCGGCGAGGGTTGGGCCGTCGTCGACGTCGAGACGTCCGGATTCCGGCCGGGTCAGGCGCGGGTGATCAGTGTTGCGGTGCTGGCACTCGATGCCGACGGGCAGGTCGAGCACTCCGTGGCCTCGCTGCTGAACCCGGGAGTCGATCCCGGTCCGACGCACGTCCACGGTCTCACCGCCGAGATGCTCGAGGACCAACCGACATTCGACGAGATCGCCGGTGACATCGCCGACGTACTGTCGGGCCGCACGCTGGTGGCCCACAACGTGGCCTTCGACTACGCGTTCCTGGCCGCCGAGGCTGAACTGGCCGGCGCCGTGCTGCCGGTCGACACCGTGATGTGCACGGTGGAGCTGGCCCGCCGTCTCGAACTGGGCCTGGACAACTTGCGGCTCGAGACATTGGCCAGGCACTGGGGTGTGGCGCAGACCCGGCCGCACGACGCCTTCGACGACGCGCTGGTGCTGTCACGCATGCTGACGCCGGCCCTGGATCGCGCGCGACAGCGCGACGTGTGGCTGCCGGTGCGCCCGACCAGTCGCCGCCGGTGGCCCAACGGTCGTGTCACCCATGAGGAGATCCGCCCGCTGAAGGCGTTGGCATCGCGGATGCCCTGCCCCTACCTCAACCCGGGTCGCTACATCAGCGGCCGGCCGCTGGTGCAGGGCATGCGGGTGGCGCTGTCGTCGGAGTGCACCCGCACCCACGAGGAACTGGTCGAACGCATTCTGCATGCGGGGCTGGCGTACTGCGACACCGTCGATCCGGAAACCTCGCTGGTGATCTGCAATGAGTCGCAGCCCGATCACGGCAAGGGCTATCTGGCGCAGGAATTGGGCGTGCCCGTGGTGAGCGACGCCGAGTTCATGGCCAACGTGCGTGAGGTGGTCGGCGGCACCGGTATCGAGGAGTTCGTCGATGTCACCGCCGACGGGGAACAGTTCGCGCTGTTCTGACCCGACTGACGTTGAGACTGCGTCCACCGAACGCAGTCTCAACGTAGACCGTCAGCCGAGTGCTTTGGCCTTGAGCGCGTCGAACTCGGCCTGCGTGATGGCCCCGGTGTCGAGAAGCCCCTTGGCGTCGGCGATTTCCTGCGCAGGTGACCGGCCCGCGGCGTGCTTGATGTAGTCGTCGGTCTGCTGCTTGGCCGTCGCCGCGGCCTCGCGGGCCCGTGCCGCCATGCCGTTACCGCGCACGATCAGATACACCAGAGCGGTCAGATAGGGCAACAGGATCAAGAAGATGACCCAGATGGCTTTGATGAAACCCGACGTCTTGTGATCACGCCAGAACAGGTCCGTCAGGATGTTGAACAGGATCATTAGGTACGCGATGAACGCGAAGATGACAATCGTCGACCACAAGAAATGCCAGAACGTATCCCACACTGCGGCTACTCCTTAACCGTTTGAATGGCGCCGGGATGTAATGACGCCGGCGCAAGTTTAGCCATGTGTTTGCTACCACTACGATCGTAGTGGTATGGTCGCCGCATGACCACCACACCACTTCCCGCGGCTCGACCATCTGCGTGGTCGCGCTACCGATCCCACGGATACTTCTTTCGCGAGGCCGCCATGCTGACCATCGGGCTCGGTGTCTGCCTGCATGGCTACCGCGTGCTCTTCGGCGACCAGATGACACTGCAGCATGCGATGACCCCGACCACCGACCGTCTGCTGCTGATTCCGATGACCTATGCGGCGGTCACTGGAATCATGTTGTGGCGCAACGTGAAATACACCAACAAGGCGCACCGGGTGTTCTTCACCTGGGCGCTGGCCTACATCGCACTGAGTGTGCCGCTGCACGTCTACTGCTCGATCGTGCGCAACAATGTCGACTTCTATGTCGAATTCTTCCCGATGTGGTTCAGCTACCTGCTGTTCCCGTTCTATGCGGCTTTGCTGACCATGTTCTGGCGGCTTAAATGGGAACCGGTGGAGAATAGGGCCTGATGCCACCCAACCCAGCCCGGCGCAGCCAGATTCTCGACGCCGCCATCGACATCCTGGCGGACGTCGGCATCGGCGGGGTCACCCACCGCCAGATCGACGAGCGCGCCGGCCTACCGCCGGGAACGACGTCGAACTACTTTCGGAGCCGGGTCGGGCTGCTCGAGGCCACCGCGGGCCGCGTCGCCGAACTGCACTGGCAGAACGTCGCGGTACTGCAGTCGGTGATCGGCGCGGCGCAGACCCGTGCCGGGATCGCCGCGTTGTTGACCAGGATGGTCTCCGATCCCGACGACCAGGCGCGGCGCAGGCATGTGGCCCGCTTCGAACTGTTCATCGAGGGCACCCGCCGGCCCGAACTGCTGCCGTTCCTCGACGATATGCAGTCGGCCGCACTGAAATCCGCGGCGGTACTGCTCGAGGCGGCCGGCGTGGCGCCCACTGCGGCGCAGGTGGGGGAGATCAGCCGACTTCTCAACGGCCTGGTGTTCAGCAACATCACCTTCACCAAGAGTCAGCCCGGCGCCGAGGACCCGGCCGGGTTGATCGACCGGGTCCTGGCTGCCGTCTTCGACTAGTTCGCGATACGCGCGGCCCGGTTCACCGCGGAGACCACCGCACGCAGCGATGCCGTTGTGATCGACGTCGCGATACCCACACCCCAGACAGTCCGACCGTCGATGGACGCCTCGACGTAGGCCGCGGCCTGCGCCTCCTCGCCCGACGACATCGCATGCTCGGAGTAGTCCAGCACGCTCACGTGAATGCCCAACGCGCCCAACGCGTCACAGAAGGCGGCCAGCGGGCCGTTACCGGCGCCGATGATCTCGCGTTCGACACCGTTGAGCTTGACCACGGCGGTGATGGTGTCGGTGCCGCCATCCTCCTCGGCGGCATCGACCTTCTGCCGCATCCGCTCCAGCGGGACGATGGGCGCCAGGTACTCGTCGGCGAACGCGTCCCACATCTCCTTGGGCGACACCTCGCCACCCTCGCCATCGGTGATCTTCTGCACCGCCTGGCTGAATTCGATCTGCAGCCGGCGCGGCAGCGCCAGCCCGTGATCGGCCTTCATGATGTAGGCGACGCCGCCCTTGCCGGACTGCGAGTTGACCCGGATCACGGCCTCATAGGTGCGGCCCACATCCTTGGGGTCGATCGGCAGGTACGGAACCTGCCACAGGATGTCGTCGACGTCCGAATCGGCTTCGTCGGCAGAGACTTTCATGGCGTCCAGGCCCTTGTTGATCGCGTCCTGATGGCTGCCCGAGAACGCGGTGTACACCAGGTCACCGCCGTAGGGGTGGCGTTCGTGGACCGGCAGCTGGTTGCAGTACTCCACGGTGCGGCGGATCTCGTCGATGTTGGAGAAGTCGATCTGCGGATCCACGCCGCGGGAGAACTGGTTCAGGCCGAGCGTCACCAGGCACACGTTGCCGGTGCGCTCGCCGTTGCCGAACAGGCAGCCCTCGATGCGGTCGGCGCCCGCCTGGTAGCCCAATTCTGCTGCGGCGACGGCGGTTCCGCGGTCGTTGTGCGGATGCAGGCTCAGGATGATGCTGTCCCGCGGCGTCAGATTCCGGTTCATCCACTCAATCGAGTCGGCGTAGACGTTGGGCGTGGCCATCTCGACGGTAGCGGGCAGGTTGACGATCAGCGGCACGTCGGGCGTCGGCTGCACGATCTCGGCAACGGCGTTGCAGACCTCGACGGCGTACTCCAGTTCGGTGCCGGTGTAGGACTCCGGGCTGTATTCGAAACGCCACTTGGTCTCGGGATACTTCTTGGCTTCCTCGACACACATCCGGGCACCGTCGGTGGCGATCTTCTTGACCGCGTCGCGGTCGGCGCGGAACACCACGCGGCGCTGCAGAATCGACGTCGAGTTGTAGAAGTGCACGATCGCACGGGGGGCGCCCTGGCAGGCCACGAAGGTGCGCTCGATCAGTTCCGGACGGCACTGGGTCAACACCTGGATGGTGACGTCATCGGGGATCGCGCCCTGTTCGATGATCTCGCGGACGAAGTCGAAGTCGGTCTGGCTGGCCGAGGGGAAGCCGACCTCGATTTCCTTGTAACCCATCCTGACCAGCAGGTCGAACATGCGGCGCTTCCGCGCTGGGCTCATCGGGTCGATCAGGGCCTGGTTGCCGTCGCGCAGGTCGACCGCGCACCACATGGGCGCGGTGTCGATGACTTTGTCGGGCCAGGTGCGGTCGAACGGAACCGGCGCAGGATTGAATGCTGGGCTGCCACCCGGTACCTCGGCCCCGAAGCTGCGGTACCGGTTGACGGGCATCGACGAGGCGCGCTGGGTGTTCCAGCTGGGCTGGCCGGGATTGGGTGCACCCGCGGGGGTGCTGATGGAACGAACCGACGAGAAGGCGTCGGGGGAATCTACTGAAGTCTTGCTGAAGCTGGTCACGGTGTCTGCTCCGAATTTGTCTGGGTTTACATCAGACCGGCGCATCGCCAACACCCGCGACGGGAAGCCGGTCCGGATCAGACCCCGTCGCGGCGTCCGAGAAGGAGCACCCGCTGCACGCAGACAACTGTACTCCCGGCCTCTTGTCTGGCCAAAACCCCCATGGTGATCGACACTGAGCCGATGAAGCGGCTGGTAACTGGCTTGATGGCCGCCATCCTGCTCGCTGGCTGCGCCCAGAACGTCGACGGCCGGGCGCTGACGGGATACCCCGCGGCCGACCCGGCGTTCTTCTTCGCCGACGAAGTGCCCACCTACGGTCAGACCGTCAGCAACAGCGACACCATCGCGCTGGCCTACATGCGCGCCATGCGCCGACTCGACGTCTGCGGCTTCCTGGATCCTGGAGCGCTCGCCAAGATCGGTGAGATCAGTTCGGTGGGAACGCTTTACGCGCTCGACGAGTGCGATGCGGAGATCAAACTGCCCGGCGTGCCGGACCGCAAACTGGTCAGCGTTGCCCTGGACCTCACCCGCACCGAGGAACCGGTCGCGTTCCGGTCGGCCGGTGTCGCGGTCTACGAGAGTGCGCGGGGGTCATGCGAGTACCTGATGCCGCTCGACCTGTCCCGGCTGCCCGGCGCCCAGCCACTGCGTAAGCCGTATGCGCCCTTCCTCAGGGTGGGCTTCGTCGGCGAACAGAACTGCGAACTGGCCAACCGGCTGGCCGGCGCCATCGCGGCGTGGCTGGCCACCGCGCCGCTGCCCGCCAGGGACGCTGCCGCGGTCTACCCGGTGGCGTTGGCCGAACGCGATCCGTGCGAGGTGCTGTCGGTGATCGCCGGCGATGTCGATCACTGGGACGTCAACCAGACCCGGCCGTATGCCTGCGAGTTCGGCGTGTGGCGCGACGGCTACGCCGATGTGGTGCCGATGCGGCTGGCCCTGCAACCCAAGATCGCCGATATCACCACCGACGGCCACGAGCACCGCATCAGCGACGGCGCCGATGTCTATCTGGACCCGACGTTCTGTTCGGCGGTCACATTCGTCGGCCCACCGCTGCAGCGCCGGATGTCCGGCGGTGATTTCGTCGACGTGCCCAATGTGCAGGTCCGACCGGCCGTCAGCGTCGACGCCGGGGAGGGTAACTGTGACGCCGCGGTGAGTGCGGCCGCGCTCGCGGCCAAGTTGTACGGCTGAGCGCCGCTCGCACAACCGAGAAGCCACCTGCCGGCAGGGTGCCGACAGGTGGCTTCAGGGGTGAGCATCAGACGTGCTGCATGGTCTGATTCCTCCTCGGGGTTCGTGCCTCACCCCGCATCGTCATCAGACGTACTCGAGCTCGTAGGCAGAGTCCCGGTGGAACTTCGCGTCGATACCCTTCTCCTCGTCCTCGGGTGCGACGCGGATGCCGATCGTCTTCTTGATGGCCAGGGCGATGACGTAGGCGACGACGAACGAGTAGACCATCACCGCGCCCGCCGCGACGGCCTGGCGCCACAGCTGGTCCAGGCCACCGCCGTAGAACAGGCCGTTGACGCCCGACGGCATGCCGTCACTGGCGAGGAAGCCGATCAGCAGGGTGCCGATCACGCCGCCGACGAGGTGCACGCCCACGACGTCAAGCGAGTCGTCGTAGCCGAACTTCTCCTTCAGACCAACGGCGTAGGGGCAGATCGCGCCGGCGATCAGACCCAGCACGATGGCGCCGACCGGGGTGACCGCACCACAGGCGGGGGTGATGGCCACCAGGCCGGTGACCGCGCCCGAGGCCGCGCCGACGCCGGTGACGTGGCCGTCCTTGAACTTCTCGACAGCCAGCCAGGCCAGGGTGGCCGCACAGGTGGCGACGAACGTGGTGACCATGACGATGGCGGCGGAGTTGCCGGCCGCCAATGCCGAACCGCCGTTGAACGCGTACCAGCCGGCCCACAGCAGCCCGGCGCCCAGCAGGGTCAGCGGCACGTTGTGTGGCTTGCGCAGCGAGCCCCAGCTCATGGATTTACCCAGCACGATCGCCACGGCGAGCGCCGCCGCCCCGGCATTGATGTGCACCGCGGTACCGCCGGCGAAGTCGACGGCGTGCAGCTTGTTGGCGATCCAACCGCCGATCGAGTTCTCGGTGACCACTCCGTCGAATGCGAACACCCAGTGCGCGACGGGGAAGTACACCAGGACAGCCCAGACCCCCGCGAACACCATCCACGCCGCGAACTTCATCCGGTCGGCGGCCGCGCCGGAGATCAGCGCGACGGTGATGGCCGCGAACAACGCCTGGAAGAGGGAGAACAAACTGACCGGCAGCCCGTCGACGGTCGTCATGGGCTCGGTCAGGTTCTTCATACCGGCGAACTCGGTGAAGCTGCCGACCAGACCCATGTCACCGACGGACGTGCCGAAGGTCATGGAGAAGCCGAACAGCACCCACAGGACTCCGACGAGTGCGGCGGCGCCGAACGTCATCATCATCATGTTGGTCGAGCTCTTCACCGAAACCATGCCGCCGTAGAACAGCGCAAGGCCGGGGATCATCAGGGTGAGCCCGATGATGCAACACAGCATGAAGGCAGTAGTGCCTGTGTCCATTGACAATCTCCTGAATGTGCGGCCTCCAGTGGACCGTTCATTGCTAGTGACCGTCGTTTCTGTTACGGCAATAGGCTTTTTGTGTTTCGTCTGCGTTAAGGCTGTTTCGTGGACGGTGTGACCTCTACAACCGGGCCGCCAGTGTGGCCTGACCCGCGCCGCCGAGTTCGGGCAGTGCGTCGCGGCGCCCCGTCATCGCCATCATCAGGGCTTCGCCGGGCCCGGTGACCTCGGGGCCGTCGCCGTGTGTCCAGTCGATATCGTCTGCGCGCAAACGCAATCCGCGGATCCGTCGGCCGGCGCCGAGGCGGGGATTTCCGGGTATCGACTCGACGACGCGGCGCAGCCGGTCCGGTGGGATGACGCGGGGCAGCCCCAGTGCCCGTCGGATGTCCTGGTGATGAACGGTGCCGTCGACCAACGCGATCATGCCGCCGAAGCCGGCGGTGAGGCCATGGGGCTGAATGTTGTTGTCTGCCAGCTCGATCAGCTGTCGGATGCTCAATGGGGCGAGTTCGTCGACGCCGACCTGGTTGGTCCGGACGATGAGTCCCTTCGCGAATCTCCGGATAAGTGCCGGCTTTCCGAGACCTTCATAGCTGTATACGTGCGCCACAACATCTTTGACGCTCCAATCGGTGCACAGGCTCGGTGCCTGCCACTGCTCGGGAGTGAGGGTGGCCAGGAATCGCGCGATATCGGTCCGCTCGGCACGGGCGAACTCCATGGTGGACGGGCCGTCCTGCGTCATCATCGCGACGCACTTCCGCCGACGACGTCGTGATACCGCTGCAGGTAGAGCGGCCATCCCGACGGACTGTCGACGCCGCCGGCCACGGCGCCCCAGCCGTCGCCGTGCCGTTCGAGGTGGCGGTGCTCGAGATCTACCCGGGTGCGATCACCGGCTTCGGCGGTGAAGCGCACCTCGACCTCACTGGTCTTGGCGAGGTCGGTCTCGACCTGCCAGGTCGGTCCAATGTCCCAGCTGAAGACGACTCGGTTGGGCGGTTCGTACACCAGCACCCGCGCCCACTCGCACCGGCTGCCGTCGACGCCGATGTCGTAGATGCGCCCGCCGACCCGCGGTTCGAACACGGACTCGGCGATCGGGACTGGAAGCAGGTTGTGGTCGCGGGGTTTGAAGTCCCCGAACTGCGCGGTGAAGACGCGGAAGGCGCGTTCGATCGGGGCGTCGACGGTGATCTGGTGCCGGATGCTCTCGATACGCGGTGCGGTCATGTCTGCTCGTCTCCTGCCTGCTCGGCCAGCTGCTTGAAGTTGGTCAGTGCCTGTGTCCAGAACCGGTCCAGGTCGGCCCGCAATGCCTCGATGCCGCTCGGGTCGACCTGATAGATGCGGCGCGTGCCCACCGCGTGGTCGCAGACGAGGCCCGCCGACTTGAGCACCTTGAGGTGTTGCGACACGGCAGGCCGGCTGACGGGCAACTCACGCGCCAGCTCGCCGACCGCGCAGGGCGCGTGGGCCAGCCGACGCAGGATCGCCCGCCGGGTGCCGTCACCGAGCGCCAGCCAGGCCGCATCAGTGCTTTGGTAAGTGGACACGAACCGTAAGTCTATACTTACCGATTAGGCAGAGCAATTAGGCTGGCTTCGTGAACTTTGGGAGACGCTGGACATTTACTCTGATCGCTCTTGTGATCGCGCTGGTCATCGGCGGGTACTCGTGGTTCACCAGCAAAGGCTCCGAGGAATGCAAACCCGTCCGCGACATGCTGGAGTTCAGCCAGAAGCAAGGGCAATTGATCAGCTCGAAGTCGAGCGACTCCGACCAGGGCGTGCCCACGGTGGCCGAAGACACGGTCTATCAGCAGTGGGCTGACGGCATGGCGCAACGGGCTGAGAAAGTCACCGACCCGGAACTGGCCCAGAAAGCCGTCGACCTGGCCGACCTGACCACTCAGTTCGTCACGAAGCTGCCCAGGATGCGCAGCGAAGCCGAGAACAGGGCACCCGGCGCACCGACGCCGCCCGTGGCATTCGAGATGGCGGTGCTGAACCAGAAG
>CAMFLL010000043.1 GCA_945957405.1 uncultured Mycolicibacterium sp.
CGGAGGATTCGCCTAGTGGCCTATGGCGCTCGCCTGGAACGCGGGTTGGGTTAACGCCCTCGCGGGTTCAAATCCCGCATCCTCCGCACTTCGGCCCGGGGTGCCGGACTGGCGGTGTTTTCGCCCCAGGACCACCCGGCACCCCGGCCAAAAACCCAAGGAGGGGTATGCGACGCGGTATCGCCGTGACCTGGCACCTTGCGTCCTTCCTGATCGCGGCGCTGCTCTACTTCTTTTTCGTACTGCCCCGCTGGCCCGAGCTGATGGGCGATACGTCGCACACCCTCGGGACGGCCATGCGGATCGTCTGCGGTGCGGTGTTCGGCCTGTCCGCGCTGCCGGTGGTGTTCACGCTGATCCAGGCCCGCAAGCCCGAGTTCGGGACGCCGCAGCTGGCGCTGTCGCTGCGCGTGTGGTCGATCATCGGGCAGATCACCGCGGGCGTTCTGATCATCGGGACGGCCATCGCCGAGATCTGGCTGCCCCTCGATGACGCCGGCCGGTGGCTGTTCGCGGTCTACGGCGCTGCCGCCGCGACCGCGGTGCTCGGCGCGGTGGCCTTCTATCTGGCGTTCGCCGCGGAGTTGCCGCCCCCGCCGCCGAAACCGCTCAAGCCCAAGAAGGACAAGGTCAACCGGCGCCAGAAGGCCGCCGATGATGAGGCACCTGCGGGTGAGTTGGTGAACGACGCCGAGGCCGGGGTGTCTGAGTCCGACGAGGTTGTCGCGTCCGAGGAGACTGTCGAGCCCGAGGAGACTGTCGACCCCGAGGAGACACCGGCCGACCCCGCAGAGGTGAAGGCCACAGACGGCACCGAGGCGTCGACTGAATCCGAGTCCGAGGATGCCTCCGAGGCCGACGAGGCGCCTGTCTCGGAGGACGAAACGGGCCGCCGGGGTCTGCTGAACCGGCGCCGCACCGCCGCCAAGCGCTGACCGCGCGCCGAACGTGCCACCACGGCGCTCCCCTGCGCCGAATCCCGCCACCACCGCACACTCGGCGCACACCGCATTTCTCAGGTGTCCGTGCGGCCACGCCCCTATGCTGAGCGAGTGCTCAACAAATCCCCCTACCGCGTCGTCCAATGGACTACGGGAAACGTCGGAAAAAGCTCGGTAGCAGCGATCGCCAGGAACCCGAGCTATCAGCTCGTCGGCTGTTACGCCTGGTCACCGGACAAAGCGGGCCGCGACGTCGGCGAATTGGCCGGGATCGGGCCCCTCGGCGTCCACGCCACCAACGACGTCGACGCCCTGTTGGCGCTCAAACCCGACGTCGTCGTCTACAACCCCATGTGGATCGACGTCGACGAACTGGTGCGCATCCTCGAAGCCGGCGTCAATGTCGTCGCGACGGCCTCCTTCATCACCGGACACAACCAGGGCCAGGGTCGTGAGAAGATCGCCGACGCCTGCGCCCGTGGCGGGTCCACGATGTTCGGATCCGGCATCAGCCCGGGGTACGTCAACCAGTTGTCCATCGTGGCGGCGGGGATCTGCGACCGCGTCGACAGGATCACCGTCAACGAGGCCGCCGACACCACGTTCTACGACTCCCCCGCCACCGAGAAGCCCGTCGGGTTCGGTCAGCCGATCGATCACCCCGATCTGCAGACGATGACCGCGCAGGGCACCGGTGTGTTCGGCGAAGCGGTGCGCATGGTCGCCGACGCGCTGGGCATCGAACTCGACGAGGTGCGCTGCGACGCCGACTACGCCCAGACCACCGAGGACCTCGATCTGGGCTCGTGGACCATTCCTGCCGGGTGCGTCGCGGGCGTCTACGCGAGCTGGAAAGGGAACGTCGCGGGCCAGACCCGGGTCGAGATCAACGTGCGGTGGCGCAAGGGCCAGACGCTGGAGCCGGACTGGAAGATCGACCAGGACGGCTGGGTCATCGAGGTCGCCGGCCGACCCACCGTCACGATGAAGGTCGGGTTCCTGCCACCACCCGATTTCGAGGCCACCACGCTCGAAGAGTTCATGGTGCTCGGCCACATCATGACGGCCACGCCGCCGCTGAATGCCATTCCCGCGGTGGTGTCCGCGCCACCCGGCATCGTCACCTACAGCGACCTGCCGCTGATCCTGCCGCGGGGCGTCGTGCCGGTGTGACGGTCGTCGCATCGACGGCCGTGGCACCGGCCTCGATGGGTTGAAGTCAGAGCTGCCAGGCAATATGGGAGGTAACGATCCGCCCGATTTCGCCGAGAGGCTTGACATGCCTGTTGTCCGACGCACGCTCAGCGCTCTGTTGCTGGTAGCAGCCACCGCGCTGGCCACACCCGTCGGCGCGCACGCCGCGCCAGGTGATCCAGCGGCAGCAATATCGCAGGTGGAACCCGGTTTGGTGCAGATCACCACCACGGTGGATTTCCAAGGGGTGGTCGGCAACGGCACCGGCGTCATCCTCACGCCCGACGGTGACGTGCTGACCAACCATCACGTCGTCCAGGGTGCGAACACCATCACGGCGATCAGCATCGGGAACGGCCAGACCTACACCGCCGATGTGGTCGGCTACGACCGCGACGACGACATCGCGCTGCTGCGGTTACGCGGTGCCGCCGGTCTGCCGGTGGCGCCGCTGGGCGACTCGAACGCGGTGGCCATCGGTGAGCCGGTCATCACGCTCGGTAACGCCAACGGCACCGGTCAACCGCTCACTCACGAGCAGGGCTCGGTCACTGCGCTGGGCCGCACCATCAATGCCGAGGACGAGCTCACCGGCAGCTCGCACAGTCTCGGCGGCCTGATCCAGTCCTCGACCAACCTGCGCTCCGGGGACTCCGGGGGCGCCCTGGTGAACGGCGCCGGGCAGGTCATCGGGCTCAATGCCGCGGCAACCTACAACTTCAAGATGAACGGTGAATCGACGCCGGGCGGCGAAGGTTTCGCCATACCCATCAACCACGCGCTCGACATCGTGAACCAGATCCGGTCCGGCGTGCCCACGCCCGAGGTACACATCGGGCCGTCGGCGATGCTGGGGGTCGGTATCAGTTCCAGCGGACCCGGCCGTGAGCCCGGCCTGCCGTTGCGCTCGATCCTGCGCGGCGGCCCCGCCGACCAGGTCGGGTTGCGCCCCGGCGACAGCCTGACCTCGATCGACGGCACACCGGTCAACTCGGCCAATGATCTGACCGCCCTGTTGGACCAGCGCTACCCCGGCAACGTCATCGACGTCAACTGGATCGACCAGGGCGGGATGCCCCAGAACGCGAAGATCACCCTGGCTCCCGGTCCGGTCAGCTAACGGCCGAGGCCGCCCATGATCAGGCCGAGCGTGAATTCGAATCGGTCCAGCGAGGTACCTCCGGTCAACTCGGCCGCGTAACGCTTGGTGTTGGCGAACGCGTCGGGCAGGCCGGCGAACCGGTGCATCAGCTCCTCGCGGCTGACGTCCCACCCCTCCTGATCGACGTGCCGGTTGATCAATGAGGTCTCGAGGCAGAACGCGTTGACATACAACGTCAGCGCATCGATGGCCCACGCGGCCGTCTGCGGGGCGACGCCGCCCGCCAGCGCGATGCTGAGCATCCCCTCGTTCACCCGCAGCGTGTCGGTGTTCGTCATCGCCACCCCGAGCGCAGCCAGGGAGAGGCCGGGATAGCGCAGATACTGGTCACGCATCTGGATGCAGACGTCGACGAGTTGCACCCGCCAGGTAGCCGAATCCGGTACGGGGAGTTCGATTTCGCTACAGATCCGGCCGATCAGCAGCTCGTCGAGATCGTCCTTGTTGACGACGTGGGCGTAGAGCGATGCCGGGCCCGTCTCGAGGGCCGATGCCACGCGCCGCATCGTCAGGGCGGCATAGCCCTCCCGCTCGACGATGCCGAAGGCGGTGTCGACGATGACGTCAACCGTGATGGGTTTCTTGCGTCCCGCCGACGGACCGCGCCGGGGTGCATCGGTGCCCTCGGCCGGAGGCTGCTGGTGTCGCGCCGCGCGTCGCCGCTCTGGAGCCGATGCCATGACCACATCCTAGGCAGGGTCCGACTTGACACGAACACCGTTCGTATATAGAACAGTGTTCGTGTCAACATCTCGTATCCCCGCAGTCGAGCCGCTGGATCCTGCGCTCGTCACGCTCGCGCTGACGGTCCTGGTCGGTGTCATCGCCCCGATCCTGGACCTGACGATCGTGAACATCGCGATCAACACGTTGCAACACCAGCTGCACGCCAGCGTCGCGACCATCCAGTGGGTCAGCACCGGTTACGCCCTGGCCGTGGCGCTGACCATCCCCGCGAGCGGCTGGATGTTCGAGCGACTCGGCGCCCGAACCGCCTGGGTGGTCGCGCTTGGCATCTTCATCGCGGGTTCGACCCTGTGCGCGTTGGCATGGTCGATCGAAAGCCTGGTCGTGTTCCGCGTCCTGCAGGGCGTCGGCGGTGGAATGCTGCTGCCGCTGGCACAGACCATCCTGGTCAACGAAACGGGCCGGGAGCGGCTGGCACGTGTTGTGCCCTACATCGCGATCCCGTCGCAATTGGGCCCGGTTCTCGGACCGGTCGTCGGCGGCGCGATCCTGGCCATCCCGGTCGCCGCGAGCTGGCGCTTCATCTTCCTGATCAACATTCCGATCGTCGCCGCGGCGATCGCGCTCGGCCTGCGTAACGTGCCGACGACGCGCACCGAGCGTGGACGTCGCCTGGACATCCTGGGGCTGGCGCTGCTGTCACCGGCGCTCGCGTCACTGGTGTTCGCATTCTCGCAGGCCGGAGCCACCGGCGGATTCGGCCGCACGGCAGTCCTGGCACCGCTGATCGGGGGCGTCGCCCTGCTGACCGGTTACTGCGCTCACGCCCTGCGCTCCCGCGCCGAGCCGCCGCTGAACCTCCGGCACTTGCGGGTCCGTGGGTACGCCACCGCCTCGGCGCTGATGTTCGGCTCCGGTATCACGTTGTTCGGTGCCTTGTTCCTGCTGCCGCTCTACTACCAGCAGGCCCGCGGTGCTTCCGCACTCGAAGCCGGACTGCTGCTCGCGCCCCAAGGCGTCGGAGTGGCGGTCGGCACCATCATCGCCGGGCGGCTGGTCGACCGGATGGCGCTCGGGCACCGGATGCCCGCACTGGTCGGGCTGGGCCTGCTCACCGTGACCACGCTCCCGTTCGTCTACGCGGGATCCGCCTCCGACGTGACGCTGAGCGTCGCGCTCGGCCTCCGCGGGATCGGGCTGGGTATGGCGCTGGTCCCGGTCACCACGGCGGTGTATGCCGGCCTGCCCCGCGAGGCGATTCCGTCGGCCACCACCGGCGTCCGCATCTTCCAGCAGATCGGTGGTGCGTTGGGCACTGCCGTGCTGGCCGTCATCCTGGCGCACTCGCTAACGGCCGGCGCGGATCCCACCGGGGTCGGCCACGCCTTCGAGGTCACCTTCGCCTGGGTCCTCGGGTTGACGGTGCTGTCCTTCATCCCCGCGCTGCTACTACCGGGGCGCGACCACCAAAACCATTGAAAGAGAAGAGAATCCCATGAACCACTACGACGTGCTGGTGGTCGGTGCCGGCCCGGTCGGCCTGATGCTCGCGATCGAATTGCAGCTGGCGGGCGTCGGCGTCCTCGTCATCGAACGGCGCACCGAACCCGACACCGCCGTCAAGGCCGAAGGCATCAACACCGCCTCCGCCGAGGCCTTCGAACGGCGTGGCCTTCTGCCCGCCCTGCAGTCGTTGCACCGGCCCTTCTCCAACACCCCCGGCGCCGGCGCGGGCCAGCCGCGGTTCGTCGGCCATTTCGCGGGGATCCAGGTGCGGGCCGACGCCGTGGACGATGACGACCCGGCGCTGCGCAACCGTGGCGCCGCCGGTTGGGGTTCGCTCCAGGTCGCGCAGGTCGAGATCGAACGGATCCTCGGCCGGCGTGTCGAGGACCTCGGCGTCGACGTGCGGCGGGGCGTCGAGGTGCGTGGTCTCCGGGACGACGCGGAGGGCGTCTCCGTCGAACTCGACGGCGCCCCCGACGTCCGGGTGCCGTGGCTCGTCGGCTGCGACGGCGGTCGCAGCGTGGTCCGGAAACTGGCCGGGTTCGAGTTCGCCGGCACCGACCCCGAGATCACGGGCCTCCAGGCGGTGGCCACGGTGGCCGGCACCGAGCACCTGACACCCGGCTGGCAGTACACGCCGCGGGGTCTCTACGTGTACGGGCCGCGGCCCGGCCGGGTCCGCACCGTCGAATTCCGCACTCCCCCAACCGATCGCGACGCACCGGTGACCGCGGGCGAGATCGAGGCCAGCTTGCGGCGCGTCAGCGGCGCCGAGGTCCGGGTGACCGATGTCGTCACCGCCGCACGTTTCACGGACAACGCACGACAGGCGACCTCGTACCGGCGCGGCCGGGTGCTGCTGTGCGGGGACGCCGCCCACGTGCACTCCCCGTTCAGCGGACAGGGCCTCAACCTCGGCATCGGCGACGCCGTCAACCTGGGCTGGAAGCTCGCGGCCACGGTGGCCGGCTGGGCCCCGCCGAATCTGCTGGACACCTACACCGCAGAGCGGCACCCGATCGGCGCCTGGGTGCTGGACTGGACTCGCGCACAGGTGGCTGCGATGCGCGGCGATGACGCCAGCGCAGCGCTGCGGGCCGTCGTCGCCGACTTCCTCGGCACCCGCGACGGGGCCACCTATTACGTGACGCGGACATCGGGCCTGTGGCAACGGTATGACCTCGGCGGCAGTCATCCTCTGGTCGGTGCCACCATGCCGGATCTCCGGCTGGCCGACGGTACCCAGCTGTCCGGGCACACCCGCGACGGCCGCGCCCTGCTGGTTGACCTCACGGACGACGAGCGCCTGGCGGCCGCCGCCGAGCCGTACGCCGGACGGGTGACTCTGGTCCGGTCCGGATGCGACGAGGTCGGGGTCAGCGGTCTGCTGATCAGGCCCGACGGCTTCGTTGCCTGGGCCGCGAGCGACGGCGACACCACCGGGCTTCAGGAGGCACTCACGCGGTGGTTCGGCCCCGTGATTTCGGGTAGCTGACTACTCGTTCCACGAGGCCCGCGACTCGCATAGCTTTGCCTCGTCACTCACCGAGTAGAACTGGGGCACGGTATGTGGTGGAGAAGACTCGTCGTCTTGCTCAGCGCAACGGCATTGGTCGGCGGTTCCGCGATATCGCTCGGTTCAGGCACAGCGTCTGCGCTGCCGACACCGGGGGAAATCTTTGCCGCCGCCAAGCAGGTCGCTTCCTTCGTAAGCCGCCGGTTCGGCGCCGCGGAAACAGAAATCGAGCCGCTCTTCGTCTCACAGGTGACAAAGCTGACTCCGGTGGCCGACGATGCGGAGTTCCTGGCCTTCCAATCCGAATGGAAATCGTTCACGCCCCGACTGCCGGCCGCAGGTGAAGTCACCGCACGACCGCGAGAGTTGTCCGGCGAGTTCAAGGAAGCGGCTTCCATGGTCTGCCAGACCGGATTGGACGTTCTCGCCTACGACGATCCGATGAGCTGGAACTTCGCCGTCGATCAGATGAACGGTCACATCATGAGCCGGAATCCGATCGGCCGACGTCTGGCGATGTACAACGAGCTCAACGACATCGGTCAGCGGTTCGCGAGCCACTGCATCTGCGCGGGCGTCGCCAAGCTCTCGGTGTTCGTCGCAAAAGAGGTGTACTGCTGAGCCTTCGGGCCGCCCCGCATCGTCATCCGACGGGGTTACCGTCCTCATCCCAGTGTGCGGCAACCTTTTTGCTGGGCTGCACGCGCGGCGGCTCCCCCGGCATCTTCGGGTAGCTCGGCGGATACGGCATGTCACCGAGGCCGCGCTCCTCGTCGGCGGCGACCATATCGAGGATCGGCTGCAGCGACTGCGCGCTGGAATCGATGTCCGCCCAAGGATCTTCACGGTTCGCGATCAGATCCGGCACAGTGGCCATCGTGTAGTCATCCGGGTCGGCGCCGGCCAGGTCGGCCCAGGACAGCGGCGTCGACACCGTGGCGATCGGCGTGCGCCGCACCGAGTACGGCGACGCCATGGTGCGGTCACGCGCGTTCTGATTGAAGTCGACGAAGATCCGCTCACCCCGCTCCTCTTTCCACCACGACGTCGTGACCGCGTCGGGTGCGCGCCGTTCCAGTTCGCGGGCCAGCGCGATCCCGGCCCGGCGCACCGCGATGAAATCCCAGTCCGGGGTGATGCGCAGGAAGACGTGCACCCCGCGGCCCCCAGACGTTTTGGCGAATCCGACGAGACCGAGGTCGTCGAGCAGCGGTTTGAGCACATCCACGGCGACCTCGCGGGCCTCCTTGAAACCCGTTCCGGGCTGAGGGTCCAGGTCGATGCGAAGTTCGTCGGGGTGCTCGGTGTCCGGGCAGCGCACGGGCCACGGATGCAGTGTGACAGTGCCCATCTGGGCCGCCCACACGATGGCCGACGGGTGAGTGACCTTGAGCGCGTCCGCGGTACGCCCGGACGGGAAGGTCACCACGCAGGTCTCCAGGTAGTCGGGGTGCTTCTGCGGCACGCGCTTCTGGTAGATCTCCTCGCCGTCGATACCGTCGGGGAAGCGTTGCAGATGCGTGGGCCGGTCGCGCAGCGGGCCGAGCATCGGGCCCTGGGCGACGGTGCGGTAGTACTCGACCAGCGTGCCTTTGGTGCCCGCGGCGCCGAGTTCCGGAAAGTACGGTTTGTCGGGGTTGGTGACGCGGACCTTGACCCCGTCGACGTCGAGTTCGGTTGCCGGCGTTGCCATCACTGAGTCTCCAGAACGTCGTACAGGTCGTAGTGCACAGGGACGTCGAGCTGATCGAAGGTGCAACTGCGTGGTTCGCGGTCGGGACGCCACCGTACGAATTTCACCGCATGCCGGAACCGCTGCCACTCCGAGCTGCTGCCCTCCATCTGGTCGTAGGCCACTTCGGCGACCTTCTCGGGTCGGATGGGGATCCAGCGCTTGTCGGCGGCAGAATTCCAGCGGCTGGGCTCGCCGTCGTTGACCACGTCCTCACCTTCCCGTAGCGGTTCGAGCTCGGCAAGCAGCTGCGAGCGGGCCTTCACGGTGAATGATGCTGCGCCACCGACCATCTGCAGCTCTCCGTCGTCGCGGTACAGGCCCAGCAGTATCGATCCGACACCCTCGCCACTCTTGTGGATGCGGTAACCGATCGCCACGCAGTCGGCGTCGCGCGCGTGTTTGACCTTGATCATCTCGCGCTTACCGGGCAGATAGCTGCCGTCGAGTCGTTTGGCGATCACACCGTCGAGGCCCGCCCCCTCGAACGTCGTCAACCAGTGTGCGCCGAGTTCGGGGTCCTCGGTGGTCCGGGTGACATGGCACCACGTGTCCTCGTTCACCAGGTCCGACAGCGCCTGCCTGCGCACCCGGAACGGCTCGTCCATCAGCGAGGTGTCCCCGTCGGCGAGTGCGTCGAAACCGATGAAGTGCGCCGGCGTCTGCTCGGCGAGCATCCGGATGCGGCTCTCCGCGGGGTGGATGCGCTGAGACAGCGAATCCCAGTCCAGCCGCACCCGGCCGTCGATTTCGCGCGGCACCACGATCTCACCGTCGAGCACACATCGAGGGGCCAGTTCCGCGCGCACCGACTCGATGAGCTCGGGAAAGTACCGGCCCAGGTCCTTACCGCTGCGCGACAGCAGCACCACGTCGTCACCGTCGCGGAACACCAGGGCGCGGAAACCGTCCCACTTCGGCTCATAGGACCACACGCCCGGATCGTCGGGCACCTTGGTGGCGGCCTTGGCCAGCATCGGGTCTACGGGCGGCGAAACAGAGAGGTCCACAGTTTCCATCCTCCAGTTCTTCTCGGCGAGCAGACACAGAAGGCCCAAGTTTCCGTGGAAACCAGGGGCCCTTGTGTCTGCTCGCGCGGGTTGGGCACTGCTCCGGCACTCATCCGACAGTGAGATCGACCGCCGCACCCGCCGAAACTCATCGCCACGTGGATTAGCGTTGCCCGCGTGCCCACTGACCCGCGCAGCCTGAGGTCGGACGCGCCACTGCTCGATGCGTGGCTGCGATTCCAGGAGAATCCACCGACACCGTTCACCATCCCCGGCCACAAGCAGCGCCATGACCTCGTCGGCGACGTCGTCGCAGGCGACGTACCGCTCTACGCGGGGCTGGACACCATGAAGCTCAGCGGCGGCGTTCTCATCGATGCCGAGGCACGGGCGGCCCGGCTGTGGGGCGCAGAGGCGTGCCGTTTCTCCGTCGGCGGGTCGACGCATGCGAACCAGGCGCTCGCGCTGGCCCTCGCCGGCGACGACAACGGCTCGGTGGTGGTCAGTCGCACCCTGCACCGGTCGATGCTGCTGGGCCTGGTCCTGGCGGGCCTGACACCGCGCTGGGTCCGGCCCGACGTCGATGCGTCCACCGGCCTTCCGCTCGGCGTCGCGCCCGAGGCGGTCGCCGAGGCGCTGCGCGCCCACCCCGACGCCAAGGCGGTGCTGCTCGGCGACCCGTCCTACGTCGGCACCGTCGGTGACGTCGCGACCCTGGCCGAGACCGCGCACGCGCATGACGTGCCACTGGTCGTCGACGCCGCATGGGCCGCACATTTCGGCTTCCATCCCGACCTGCCCCGGCACCCGTTGCAACTCGGCGCCGACGCGATGGTGATCAGCGCGCACAAAACATTGCCGGCGTGGAGTCAGGCCGCACTGGTGTTCATCCAGGGCAACAGGATCGATCCCGCGCGGCTGGACGCGGGAGTCGAGGCGACGCACACGACCAGCCAGGCCGGCGCCATCCTGGCGAGCATCGATGCCGCTCGGGCACTGCTGGAACGCGACGGGGAAACGCTTCTGGGAGAAGCACTCTCCGCGGTGACGGGCGCCCGCGAGCGCCTGTCGACCATCGACGGTCTGATGGTGCTCGACGGTCCTGGCGTCGACCCCCTCAAACTGACCCTGGTGTTGCCGGGCACCGGCGCCGACGGTATCGCCGTCGAGGACGACCTGTTGGCCGCGGGTCTGCCCGTCGAAGCCGCCGAACGGGACACGATCGTCGCGCAGGTGTCACTGGCCGACACAAAGCAATCGCTCGGGCGGCTGGTCGATGCGCTCATCAGCTCGATAGCGCGGCACCGTGGCCCGGCTCGTCCGGTCGTCACGGGTGCGGCCTACCAGGTGACCCCGGTGACCGTCATGTCACCGCGCGCCGCGTTCTTCGCCGCCAGCGACACCGTGGCGTGGCAGGACGCCATCGGCCGCGTCAGTGTGGAGCTCGTCGCGCCCTACCCGCCGGGGATCCCCATCCTGGCCCCGGGTGAGGAGGTCACCGACGCGGTGTTCGACGCACTGGGCAAGGCGCGGTCGGACGGCGTCCGCATCGCCTACGCCGCCGACCCCACACTGAACACGCTGCGCGTGGTCAGCTGACGACACTATTTCGACCGCGAGCAGACACCAACTCGCACTCTCGGACCACATTTTGTGCGAGATCGCGTCTGCTCGGCGTTCAGGGTGTGTTCGGTGGGGACAGCACCGACAGGATGGCGTCGACCGCGCCCTCACCGGCCCGGGCCACGCTCTCTTGGGTGAACCCGCCGATATGCGGGGTGGCGATCACGTTGGCGTGCCGTACCAGCTCCAGGTCGGTGGGCGGTTCGGTCGAGAACGCGTCAACCGCGTACGCACTCAACCGATTCCGGTTCAAGGCTGCCAAGACCGCGTCTTCGTCCACCAGCTCGGCGCGCGCGGTGTTCACCAGCACCGTGCCGTCACGTACCAACTCGAGACGACGCGCATCCAGCAGAGGCGTGTCACCCGGTGGAGCGTGCAGCGACAGCACGTCGGCTTGCCTGAGCACCTGCTCCAGTGAGCCCCATTCGAACGTCTGGGGCGGCGTCCACTGCCGGTCGGGGAATGCGTCGTAGCCGATCACCTTCATCCCGATGCCCGCCGTCATCGACGCCAGGCGCCGACCGATCTGGCCCACCCCGATCACGCCCATCGTGCGGCCGGCCAACTCGAGCCCGGACGAGCGGGACCATTCGCCGGCCTTCAGGTGGGCATCCGACCACGGAATCCGGCGCACCGCCGCGAATACCAGCGCCAGCGCCAGTTCGGCCACCCCCTGGGAGTTGGCCCCGACAGCGGGTAGTACGTCGATACCGAGAGCGTCGGCCGCGGCCATGTCGATGTTGTTGACGCCGACACCGTTTCGGGCGATGACGCGTAACTTCGGTGCGCTGCGCAGGACCTCCGCGGAGATGGGCTCGACACCCGCCAGGTAGCCCACGCAGGTGGGCAGTTCGGCGATCAGTTCAGCTGCGGTGGGGGTACGTCCGGGCGCCGGGAAGACCAGCTCGAAGCCGTGCTCCGCGAGCCGTTCCAGTGCCGCGTGCCGGCCCGTGGACAACGATCGCGGGGTGACCGCCACCCGTCGGGTGACAGTCACCGCCGCGCCGGAGCTCAGCCCGCCCATTTCGGGTTGTCGACGAAGGTCGGGACACCGTCGCTGTCGATGCAGAGCTTCCGGAAGCCCTTCTCCTCGATGGTTCCGTAGTCGTGGCCGGCGTGACCGGGGAAGCTGAAAAAGGTGATCAGCGGCTCGGAGTCGCTGGTGTTGATGCTGCGGTGAGCGTAGCGGCGCGGCACGTAGACGGCCTGGCCCGGAACGAATTGCGCCCACTGGACGTCCCCTTCGGGATTCTCCATCAGCATGTAACCCTGCCCCGACAGACAGAAGTAGATCTCGCCGGTGTCGAGCACGGTGTGGAAGTGCCCCTTGGTCATGAAGTACTCGTCGCCGATTTTGCCGGGGTAGACGATGCTGGTGCCGTAGGCGACGTCGCCGGAGGTCTCCGGCACGCCCATGTCGTAGAACTCGTACACCAGAACGTCTTCCCGGTCCAACTGCTCCTGGGTGGCCGCGGTGTCGGCGTACATGTCGGCCATCGCAGACAGTGTGCGCCGCAGCGGTTCACGCTCCGCGGACAGTCCCGTGCTCAGGTCGAACGGCGTGACGGTCGCGGCGACGGTGGTAGGTGCGGTCATGGTGGTTCAGCCCTTCGATGTGGTGGTGGTGCGTGCAATATCGGCGAGAATGTCGAATTCGCGCCCAGCAGTGGGAATCTCGATGTCGAAGACATCACTGATGACCCTGGTCCAGCCGTGGATGAAATAGACCCAGCCGTCCTCGACCCGGATCTCGCGCGCATCGCTCTGCGCCCGCGCCTGATCGAGGAAGATCAGGTCGCCGCGATAGTTGAAATCCCACGCGATACCCGCCTGCGGGAACACCGCGGCGTCGGTCAGCGGTGAACCGGGCCGGTCCTTCCCCAGCCCGGTCGCGTTGACGACCACCGAACCGGGCTCCAGGTCGGCCAGCCGGCGGTCGTTGTCGGCGGGCTCTGGCGCCTGGACGTAGTCGATCTTGAGCGCCGTGGCCAACCGGTCATGGACGGCGCGCATCTCCTCCAGGCGGTGCGCGCGTCGGTTGGTGACGACGATGCGCGACGGCACGTCAGCACCGCGCTGCTGCCGCTGGTGCAGATACAGGGTCAGGGCCAGCGCCGAGCCACCCGCACCGAGTAGCAGCAGTTCGGCACCGTCACCCCAATATCCCTCCGGGACAATGGCTTCGAGTGACAACCCACTCGTGACAGGGTCCATGGCCTGGCCCCGCAGCCGGTTACCACGCTTCGAGATGCTGCTCACCTCGTCGAGCAGACCGGTCGCCTCTCCCACTTCGTCGAACAGATCGCGGGCGGCCTTGTACAGGTTGAGTTTGTGGGTGGTGACCAGCGCACCCAGTGACAGCGGGTCGTTCTTGATGAACGACACCACATCGCGGTACACCGCGGGCTCGGCGTCCAGCGGCAGGTCGATGCCGGTGATGGTCGCCTCGATGCCGAGATGCTCGGCCCAGGCAGGGAACACCTTCATGATCGACGACGCCGCGGTGCTGACCCCGACGAAGTACATCGTCGGGCGTTGGGCAGGAGGGGGTAAGGGCATGACTGTACTCCAGTGGTGTTGTTACGAAACAGCTTGCGGCGGTGGGCTAGTGCTCGGCCCAGTCCTGGGCGCGAGTGACGGCCTTGCGCCAGCCGGCGTACATGGCGGTGCGGACGTCGTCTTTCATCTCCGGGACGAAGGTGCGGTCGACTCGATAGGCCGCGGTCAGTTCGGCGCGGTCTTTCCAATAGCCCGTCGCCAGGCCCGCGAGATACGCCGCACCGCGCGCCGTGGTCTCCACGACGGTGGGGCGTAGCACGCGGACGTCGAGCAGGTCGGACTGCAGCTGCATGAGGAAGTTGTTGCAGGCGGCCCCGCCGTCGGCCCGGATCTCGGTGGCCGGGATCCCGGAGTCCTCCTCCATCAGGGTGATCACGTCGCAGATCTGGTAACAGATCGCTTCGAGCGCGGCCCTGATGATGTGGTTGCGGTTGACACCCCGGGTCAGGCCGACAATTGCGCCGCGCGCGTAGGGATCCCAGTACGGCGCCGCCAACCCGACGAAGGCCGGGACGAAGTACACCCCGTTGGAATCGGGCACCCGCTTGGCGGCGAACTCGGTTTCATCGGCGTCGTAGACGATCTTCAGTTCGTCGCGGAGCCACTGCACCGTCGCCCCCGACACGAAGATCAGGCCCTCCAGGGCGTACTCAACCTTGCCGTCCAAGCCCCACGCGGGGATGGTCAGCAGGCCCTTGGTGGAGCGCACCGGCACCGCACCGGTGTTCATCACCAGGCTGGCGCCCGTGCCGTAGGTGGTCTTGACCATGCCGGGCTCGTAGCAGGCCTGCCCGAACAGCGCGGCATGCTGATCACCGATGGCGGCCGCGATGGGGATCTCCGCCTCGAGGAAGATGTCCGCGCAGGTGTGGCCGTACACCTCGCTGCTCTGCCGGACCTGCGGCAGCAGCGACTCGGGGATGTTGAGTTCCTTGAGCATCCGGTCGTCCCACGCCAGCCGGTGGATGTCGAAAAGCAGTGTGCGCGAAGCGTTCGTGTAGTCGGTGACGTGCACCGCACCGCCAGTGAGGTTCCAGATCAGCCAGGTGTCGACGGTGCCGAACGCGAGTTCACCCCGCTCGGCGCGGGCTCGCACCCCGGGCACGTTGTCCAGGATCCAGGCCAACTTGGTCCCGGAGAAGTAGGCGTCGATGAGCAGGCCCGTGGTGGAGCGCACGTGCTCCTCGAGACCGGTCGCCTTCAGCTGGTCGCAGAATGTCGCCGTCCGGCGGTCCTGCCAGACGATGGCGTTGGCGACCGGCTCCCCGGTGGCACGGTCCCACACGATCGTGGTCTCGCGCTGATTGGTGACACCGATGGCGGCGACGTCGCGGCCCGTCAGACCCGCCCGCGCCAACGCCTCCTTGGCCACGGTGATCTGGGTGTTCCAGATGTCGAGCGGGTTGTGCTCGACCCAGCCCGGCTGCGGGTAGATCTGTGGGAACTCCTGGGCGGCCTCGACCACGACGTCTCCGTCGTGGTTGAACAGGATCGCGCGGATGCTCGTCGTTCCTGCGTCGAGGGCCATGACAACGCGTTCACTCATCGCCCCCATCCCTTCTGTGTTGGTCTGCATCGAAAAGCACCATGGCCTTCATGCCTGCCCCGGAGGAGGCATGGTCCATGGCGTCGTCGATCTGGTCGATGTCGAAGGTGCGGCTGATGAACCGGCGCAGATCGGCCCTGCCGCCGGCGACCAGCGCCAGCGACTGTTCGTAGTCGGCGTTGCTGCTTCCGGTCGTGCCGGTGAGGACCAGGCCGCGGTAGTGCAGCCGGTTGGTGTCGATGGGCACCGTACCGCCCTGGCCCAGCCCCGAGAAGAAGTTGAGCCGGCCGTGGGTGGCGAGCAGTTCGACGGCGTCGGTCTGGACGGTCGGATCGGAGACGCAGGTGAGCACGACGTCGGCGCCGCGGCCCCCGGTGTGCTCCATGACGACGTCGCGCAGATCGGTCATCGACGTCAGCACGGTCACGTCGGCGCCGGCCTCGCGGGCCCGGTTCAGGCGTTGCGGCGACCGGTTGGCGACGATCACGGTGGCAGCCCCGGACAGTTTCGCCAGCAGTGTGTGGAACACACCGATGGGCCCCGACCCGATGATCACCACCACATCATCGCGCCCGACGTCCAGCACACTCTGACCGCGTAGGCAGCACGAGAATGGTTCGATGAGCGCCGCCTCCTCGAAGGAGACACTGTCCGGCAGGCGGAAGACGTTGCCGCGCTGCACCGCGAAGCCCGGCACCCGCAGATACTCCTCGAAGCCGCCGTCGATGGTGATGCCGAACGCCTCGTAGTCGGCGCACATGTTGTTCAGCCCCTCCCGGCAGAACCGGCAGTGCCCGCAGCCGACGTTCGGGGTGATCGCCACCCGGTCACCGACGGCGTAGCCCGTGACCCTGGCGCCGGCTTCGACGATGACACCCGCGGTTTCGTGGCCAAGCACACGGCGCTGTCCGTCCGGCAACTTGAAGTGGCCGTGCTTGGCGATACGCAGGTCGGTGCCGCAGATCGACGCGGCGCGCACCGCCACCAGTAGGTCGTCGGGGCCGATCCGGGGGACGGGTACGTCCTCGACCTTGACCACCCCGGGTCCGTGGAACACCGCGGCCTTCATCAGCCGACCCCGACCGTGGGCATCGCGTCACGGGCTGCGTCGGCGGCCTCGTCGCGGGCCTCCTGGGAGACGGCGAAGACGACCTTGTTGGACCACACGCGCTTGGCGGCCATGTCTGCCATCAGCGTCGGCGCCTCCTCCAGGCCGCGCACGTGGCTGATCAGCGGTGCGACCGCGAGCGAGCCTCGGGCGATGTGTTCTGTCACCATGTCCCATTCGCTGCGCCGTGACGGGGTGATCCGCGAGTTCCAGGTTCCGATGATCACCAGTTCACGCCTGATGAACGACGAGATCAACGCCTGCGGGATGGTGGCGTCACCTTTGAGATCGCCCAAGACAAGCACCTGGCCCTGCGGCGCAGCCACTTCGAGGCATTGGATGAACGCCGACGGGAACCCGGTCGCTTCGACGACGGCGTCCACGCCGCGCCCTCCGGTGCGGCCCCTGGCGGCCGTCACCGCGTCCTGCGCCGCGGCATCGATGACCTCGAAGCCCAGCTCCGCCATCAGTTCCAGTTTCCGCGGATCAACGTCGGCGATCAGCACCCTGGTCCAGCCCAGGATCCGCAGCCATTGGGCGGCCAGCGCCCCGATGGGTCCGGCACCGATCACCATGGCCGTACCTGCTGCCGGCGCCCGCAGCTTGTGCACCGCGTGCAGGGCGACGGCCGCCGGTTCGACCATGGCGGCGTGCGCCAAAGGCATGGTGGCCGGCACCGGCACCAGATTCTCCTCGGGAACCCACAGCAGTTCGGCCATGCCACCGTCGCGGCGGGAGCCGAAGTAGTCATAGGCGTCGCTGAGCGCCCACTCCCCGACCCCGGTGTACGGGTCATCGTGCCGAGGTAGCAACGGGAACACCGCCACCCGGTCACCGCTTGCGAATCTGCTTGCTTCTGGCGCCTTTTCGACCACGGCCGAGAATTCGTGGCCCAGGATCAGTGGATAGTGGTATGCGGTGTGGTGCGCGAATCGCAGGACGTCCGACCCGCACACGCCGACGCTGCCGACCCGTACCAGCACGGGCCGTTCGCCGAACGGCGTCGGATCGGGGACATCCTTGTAGACCAGAAGGTCGTTGCCCTCCAGGACTGCCGCCTTCATCTCAGACCTCCATCCCGTAGCGGTGCGCCTTGTGCGTGGGGTACAGCGAGATGGTGGGCACGGTGACATCCGGGGAGCGGGTGGCGACCCACAGCGTGGCCTCGGCGACGTTGGAGACGTCGATGCAGCTGGCGTAGATGCCCTCGGCCATCTCCTTCTCGTCGAGCCAGCCGTCGGTGTAGGCGGGGATGTCCTGGTCATAGAGGCCCTTGTCGATGATCTCGGTCATCGGGGTGGCGACGTGCGACGGGTTGATGACCGTCACGCCGATGTTCTTGTCCTTACCTTCCAGCAGGATGTTCTTGCTGAAGCCCAGCATGCCGTGCTTGGAGGCCCGGTATGGGCTGTGCCCCGGTCCGGAGGCCACCCGTGTCGACGACGAGCCCATGTTCATGATGCGACCGCCGCCCGGCTGCTGCGACATGACGCGGAACGCCTCTCGGCAGCTGAGGAACACCGCCGTGAGGTTGGGGCCGATCGTCTTGTTCCACTCGTCGAGGGTCACGTCGATCACCGGCGGCGACAGCGAATCCCGGCCCGCGCTGTTGACCAGCAGGTCCACCGAGCCCCAGGTTTCGCGGGCGATGGCGAAGAAGTTGATCACTGACCGCTCGTCGGTGACGTCGGCGACGTGTGCCTCGGCGGTCCAGCCGCGTGAAACGATGTCGTCCACAACTAGTTTCAGCCGTTCGGCGTCGTTGTCGACCACCAGCACCTTGGCCTGGTTGGCGGCAAAGGCGCGGCTGACGGCTTCGCCGATGCCGGATGCCCCGCCGGTGACGATGGCGACCTTGCCGGCCAGCGCCGACCCCGGTTCGGGCAGATAATTCGGAGTGAATGTCGATGTGGTCATGGAAGTTCCTCTCGTGGTTCGGTTTTCAGCTGGTGGTTACGGGTTGATGCAGTGCGGCGGCCGCGGCGGCACGTTCGGTGATCACGGCGAACCGGCCGGCTTCGATGTCAGCGGTGGGCGCGATCCACGTCCCGCCGACGGCGGCGACGTTGGGTTGGGCCAGCCAGTCGGGCGCGGTGGCCGCGGTGATACCACCGGTCGGCATGAACGTGATGTCCCGGTATGGCCCGCCCAGCGCTGTGAGCATGGCCAGCCCGCCGCTGGCGACCGCGGGGAAGAATTTGAGCACCGTGAGCCCATTGGCCAGGCCCTGCTCGACGCCGGTGGGTGAATTCACGCCGGGGATCACCGGGATGCCGCGTTCGAGGCAGCGGTCAACGACGGCCTGGTTGAAGCCGGGGGTCACGACGAACGCGGCACCGGCGTCGACGGCGACATCCACCGTCGCCGGCGTCAGCACCGTGCCGGCTCCGACCAGCACGTCGGGCACATGGCGCCGTAACTGCCGGATGGATTCGGCGGCCGACTCGGTGCGAAAGGTGACCTCGACGACGGGTAGTCCACCCTGCCGCAGCGCCTCGCCCAATGCCGGTGCTGTTGACGGGTTTTCGATCTGGACCACGGGGACGACCCGGAAAGGCATCATGACTGTACTCCTCTGAGCTCGAATCCGGCGCCGACAGCGGGGACCGTCCAGGTGAGCCCCTCGGGTGCGGCGGACAGCGCGGCGACGGCGTCGCCGGGTGCGATGGTGTTGAAGTCGAAGAGCCCGAAATGGTGGCACACCAACGCCGGAATACCTGCCGCCACGCACAATTCGGCGGCTTCGACGGTCGTGAAGTTGCCGGGGACGCCGTTGGCCAGCCGGTGGCGATCGCGGCCGTTGACGGGCAGCAGCGCCACATCGACACCCATGCCGGCGATCAGATCGGCCTGCCCGGCGAACGGCACGCAGTCACCGGAGTGGTAGATCCGCACGGTGCCGGTGTCGATCACGTAGCCCAGGAAGTGGTGGGCGCCGTCGGCGTCGCGGGTCAGTTCCTCGTGGGCGGCCGGTACAGCGGTCACGGCGAACGGGCCGATCTGCACCCCGTCCCCGGCGTCGACGCCGGTGAGCCGTTCGGCCGGGATACCCCGTTCGAGTGCGATCGCCCGGCGGGCCCGGGGAGCGACGAACGTCGGGCGATTGGAGCTCAGTACGGCCGGGATGGTGCCCGGATCCATGTGGTCGGTGTGGGCGTGGGTATGCAGAACGCCCACAACATCTTTCAATGCCTCCGGCGCGACCGGACTGGGGTGCAGGCGGGTATGCGGGAACCGGGTGCCCGCGTACTTGACGGCCAAGCTGTCCGACAGGTACGGGTCGATGAGCAGCACCTGCACGCCGTGGCGGATGGCGAACCCAGCCTGGCCGAGCCACCACAACCGGGTCACGCCGTCGGCAACGCCGGGCCCGGCGAGCAGATCGGCGATGGTCAGCGCCTGGTCATGGTGCACGGGAAACGGGCCGGCGCCGGGTCCCTGCACCACTGCGGTCGGCACCAATTGTGCTGTGGCCGTCATGAAGTCACCGCCGGTACCCGGACCGGTTCATCGGACAGATGTTCTGGGCCGGGGGCCACCGCACCGGTCATGAGGGCGACCGCATCGGGCATGGTGAGCGATGCCGTGGGCACACAGGCGATACGACGGCCCAGGCGTTGCACATGGATCCGGTCTGACACTTCGAAGACGTGCGGCATGTCGTGACTGATCAGGATGACGGGGATGCCGCGGTCGCGGATCTGGGCGATCAGTTCCAGAACCTTGCCGGACTCCTTGACACCCAGGGCTGCCGTCGGCTCGTCCATGATGATGACCCGGCTGCCGAAGGCCGCGGCACGGGCCACCGCGACGGCCTGGCGCTGACCGCCGGAGAGAGTCTCCACGGGCTGGCCCAGGTTCTGGATGGTGGCCAGGCCCAGTTCTTCGAGCAGGCTGCGGGAGCGTTCCCGCATGGCCCCGCGGTCGAGCAGCCGCAGCACACTGCCGCGCAGACCCGGTTTGCGGATCTCTCTGCCCATGAACAGGTTTGCGCTGATGTCCCGCGCCGGGGACACCGCCAGATGCTGGTACACGGTTTCGATCCCGGCGGCCCTGGCCTCGATCGGCGAACGCATGCTCACCGGCGATCCGCCGACACCGATGGTGCCCTCGTCGGGGACGACGGCTCCGGACAAGCACTTGATCAGGGTGGATTTGCCTGCGCCGTTGTCGCCGATGACAGCCAGTACCTCACCGGGGTGCAGGACGAGATCAGCCCCGGCCAGCGCGGTCACGTGACCGTACCGTTTGACGAGTCCGCGGGCTTCCAGTGCCGGTGCTCCGGCGGGTTGTGTGGCGGTGTTCATCCCGCGACCCTCCTTGTCCACTGATCGAGTCCGACGGCCACGATGACGAGCACGCCGGTGGTGAATGTCTGCCAGAGCACGTCGACTCCGGCGAGTGTGAGCCCGTTGCTGAAGACGCCGACGATGAGGGCACCCAGCAGGGTGCCGACCACATGGCCGCGTCCGCCGAAGAGGCTGGTGCCGCCGATGACGACGGCCGTGATGCTGGTCAGGTTGGCACCCTCACCCGAGAACGGGCTGATCGAACCGACCCGGCCGATGAGGAACCACCCGGCAACGGCACACACCAGCCCCGCCACCGCGTACACGCTGACCAGTACCCGGGACGTCCGAATTCCGGTGAGCCGGGCGCCTTCCGCGTTGTCGCCGACCATGTAGACGTGTTCGCCCCAGGCCGTACGGCGCAACACGATCGCGACGCCGATCACGGTGAGCACCATCAGCACGCTGCCGTAGGTGATGCGCGCGCCGAGCACGGTGAAGGTCTGGCCGGGCCATAGCAGCAGGGCCGGCAGATCCTGGCCGCGGATGGTCTGGCTGTCCGACAGCCAGATGGTGAGTGCCGTGAAGACGCTCAGGGTGCCGAGGGTGGTGATGAACGGTGGGATCCGGAACCGTGAGACGAGCGCGCCGTTGACCAGTCCGCAGGCCAGTCCGGTGATCAGCGCGATCACCAGCGCGACGCCACCGGGTACTCCGTGTTCGACGCTCAGCTTGCCGGCCACCACCGTGGTCAGGACCATGATCGCCGCCACCGACAGATCGATACCGGCGGTCAGCACGATCAAAGTCTGTGCCACACCGAGCATTCCGATGATCTGCACCTGCTGGAGCACCAGGGAGATGTTGCCCGGTTGCAGGAATGCCGGCCCGACGATGGCGGTGAAGACCAGGACCGAGCCGACCAGGACGGCCGTCGGTCCGAGGAGTGGCCTGCTGTGCAGCAGGCGTTGGACACGCACGCCCAGCGGCAGCGGCGCGGTCTCGGCGAGTGGATCACCCGCACGCCTGGCGGCGGGTTCGGTCTGGAGCGCCGTGGCGCTGCGATCTGGTGACATTGCGTGCTCCTTATCCAGGTCTTGCGGGTGGCTCTCAGCCCCAGCAGTTTTCGAGACCCCAGGCGGAGTCCTTGGACTCCACACCCGCGACCGGTGTATCGGTGATGAGCGTGACGCCGGTGTTGGTGACGTCGCTGCTCGTGTTCTGGGTCTTGGCACCCGAGTCGAGATAGGTCTTCGCCGCGTCCAGTGCTTCGGTGGCCATCTTGATCGGGAATTGCATCGACGTGGCGCCGATGGTGCCGGCCCGCACGTTCTGCACACCGGGGCAGCCGCCGTCGATCGAGACGATCGTCACCTGGTCCTGCAGCCCGGCCGCCTTGACGGCCTCGTAGGCTCCCGCCGCGGCGGGTTCGTTGATGGTGTACACGAGGTTGATTCCCTTGTCGCGCTGCAGGAGTTTCTCCATACCGGAGCGGCCGCCCTCTTCGTTGGCGTCGGTGACCTCGTGGCCGACGATGCGAGGGTCCTGCTCATCGCCGATGGTGCCGGCGTCCTTGACGTCGATCCCGAACCCCGTCAGGAACCCCTGATTGCGCTCGACGTCGACGGCCACCTGCGCCGGGCTCAGGTCGAGCATCGCGATCCGGGCCTGTTTACCCTCGAACTTCTTGGCGGCCCACTGGCCGATGAGCTGTCCGGCCTGAAAGTTGTCGGTCGCGAACGTGGCGTCGGCGGCGCTGGTCGGGTCGGTGGGCGAGTCCAGGACGGCGACGAAAACACCAGCCTGGCGCGCACTTTCGATAGCGGGCACGATCGCTTGGGAGTCCGACGGCGCGATCAGGATGGCCTTGGCGCCGCGCGCCACCAGGTTCTCCATCGCCTGCACCTGAGAGTCGTTGTCACTCTGACTCTTTCCCGCCAGTGACTGCAAGGTGAACCCCAGTTCGGTGGCTTTCTGCTGCGCGCCGTCGCGCATCTTGACGTAGAAGGGGTTGTCCTCGGTCTTGGTGATCAGCCCGACGAGCACACCGCCCGATTGGGTGCCCGCGGCGCCACTGCCGCCGCAAGCCGTCATCCCCAGGGCGAGGCACACCGCCCCGCCGGCTGCGAGGGCGCGCCGTAGCGCTCGTGCGGTGGGAAGCGAGCGCTGCATGGAAACCACCATGGGAACCTCCGAGATTTTCGATGACTTCAGTAGAAATAATTTCGATCCGATGTCCCGAGTGTGGCGGAAATTACTTCCTCTGTCTAGAGGTGATGTGGAAATAATTTCTATCGGCTATCGTCGTGACCACAACAGTGCTGGTAGAGGGGAGAGCAGGTGACTGTTCACGAGGACGCCAACGTCCTGCAGCGCATCGCGAGCCGACTGCCCTACCTGCCCGGCGCGCTCCGCCAGGTCGGCGACTACGTACTGGCCAACCCCGAGGCGATGCAATCCATGAGCATCACGTCGCTGGCCGCCGCGGTGGGTGTGGCGGACTCGACGGTGTCGAGGTTCGTGCGCGAGATCGGCCTCGACGGTTATCAGGCACTACGCCTGGCGACCGCCGAGGCGGTGTTCGCCAACCGGGCCACCGGCGGTGCTCGCAGCCAGGCCTTCGTCTACGAGGGCATCGCGCAGGCGGATGCTCCTGAGGATGTCGTGGCCAAGATCCGCTACAGCAGCGAGTTGGCGCTGGCGCAGACCGCCGAACGACTCGACGTGCAGGCGCTGCGCCAGGGTGTCGATGCCATCGGCCGCGCCGCAACCATCGTGTTCACCTGCATGGGGTCATCGAGTATCGCCGCCGAAGAAGGTGTCATGCGTTTCACCCGGGCGGGCAAGAAGTGCATGCTCTTTCGCGATCAGAGCATCCAGGCCATGGCGTCGACCATCGTCGGGGACCAGGACGTGGTGATCGCCGTCAGCGACTCCGGCCGCTCCACCCTGGTGGTGGACATCGTCAACACCGCGCGTTCGCACGGCGCATCGACCATCGCCATCACCTCCGATCCCTCCAGTCCCCTGGCCAAAGCGTCGGAGGTGAGTCTGTTCACGGCGTCGGTCCCATCAGGCGGCGCCCTCTACGGCGAATCGGTGACCAGTAAGTGGGGGCAGTTACTGGTGATGGACTCGCTGTACGCGGCATACGCCGCAACACATTTCGACCAGACCGTCGCGCATCTGGAAGAGACGTACACCGCCGGCATCCAGAGGTCCCGCCAGCTGTGACTGCGATGGATCTGCCCGTGTTGCCGCCGGTGTCGCCCATGCTGGCCAAATCGGTGCCGACGATCCCGCCGGACGCGTCCTACGAGCCGAAATGGGACGGCTTCAGGTCGATCTGCTTTCGCGACGGCGACCAGGTGCACCTGGGCAGCCGCAACGAACGGCCGTTGACGAGGTACTTTCCCGAACTGGTCACCGCCGCCGTCGCGGAACTGCCGGCGCGCTGCGTCATCGACGGCGAGATCGTCATCGCCGCCGAGCATGGACTGGACTTCGAGGCCCTGCAACTGCGGCTGCACCCGGCGGCCTCCCGAGTGCAGATGCTCGCCGAGAAGACGCCTGCCGCGTTCATCGCATTCGATCTGCTGGCGCTCGGCGACGACGACTACACCGCACGGCCGTTCAGCGCGCGCCGCGCGGCGCTGGTCGAGGTCATGGCGGGTGCGGGCCACTCCTTCCACCTGACGCCGACCACCACCGATCAGGCCACGGCACAACGCTGGTTCGACGAGTTCGAGGGCGCCGGTCTCGACGGCATCATCGCCAAACCGTTGTCGATCACGTATCAACCCGACAAGCGGGTGATGTACAAGATCAAGCACGCGCGCACCGCCGACTGTGTGGTCGCCGGTTACCGGCTGCACAAATCGGGTGCCGACGCGGTCGGCTCACTGCTGCTCGGGCTCTACACCGACGAGGGCAGGCTCGCATCGGTGGGCGTGGTCGGGGCCTTCCCGATGGCGCAGCGCCGCCGGCTGTTCACCGAACTGCAGCCGCTGGTGACACCGGTCGACACCCATCCGTGGAACTGGGCGGCGCACATCCCCGAGGCCGCGCGGGGTCAGCAGGCGGGGTCACGCTGGAACGCCGGCAAGGACCTGTCGTTCGTGCCGCTGCGGCCCGAGCGCGTCGTCGAGGTGCGCTACGAACACATGGAGGGCGAGCGGTTCCGCCACCTGGCGCAGTTCAACCGGTGGCGGCCCGACCGGGATCCGCGCTCCTGCACCTACGCCCAACTGGAGCAGCCCGCGGGATTCGACCTCGATGACATCGTGCCGGGGTTGCGGCGCTGACGTTCCTTGACCTCAACAATGGTTGATGTTGCACCGTGGTGTCAGAACGCCCACCAACCACCGCGAGCAGACACAAATTCACCCCTTCATGGAGCTGTGGCGGGTGCATTTGCGGCTGCTCGGCAGAAGAAAAGGACCACCATCATGCGACAGGTCAGCCCCGATCTCTGGGAAACCCGCGAAGACTCACCGTTTCCCGGCCTGACCACCCACGCCTACCTGTGGACCGGCGGCCCAGATGGCAACGTGCTGTTCTACTCCACGCTGACCGACGCCGACTTCGATCAGATCGAGAGCCTGGGCGGCGTTGCGCACCAATATCTTTCGCACCGCGATGAGGCGGGTCCCATGCTGGCGCGCATCGCGGACCGGTTTGGCGCGCAATTGCATGCTCCCGCAATCGAACTCGCCGATATCGGGCAGCACGCCCACGTCGATGTCCCGGTCGCCGGCCGCCACATGGACAGCAACGGTGTCGAGGTCATTCCCACCCCCGGCCATACCCCGGGCAGCACGTGTTATCTGGTCGGTGCCGGCGACGGCAGGAGTCGCCTGTTCACCGGCGACACGCTGTTCGTCGGGGCCGACGGCGCCTGGGCCGCCGGCTACATACCACCGATCAATGATGCCGCGTCGCTGACCGAGAGCCTCGGACTGCTGGCCACGCTCGAACCCGACGTGGTGATCTCGAGCGCGTTCCCCGGGGAGTACGGCGTGCACGACGTCGACGGCCGCCGGTGGGCGGACTGCGTCGGTCAGGCGCTGTCACGCCTGACCGCCACCGCCTATTGATCCTGGTTGAATGACGGGCGTGACCCGGCCCAGCGGCACGGGCCGGTTCGCCCCGAGCCCGTCGGCAGACCTGCACATCGGCAACCTGCGCACCGCCGTGCTCGCCTGGCTGTTCGCGCGCTCCACCGGCCGGCGCTTCCTGCTCCGCGTCGAAGACCTCGACGACCGCACGTTCGACGACGTGGCGGCCCGTCAGGTCGCCGACCTGGCGGCCATCGGGCTCACCTGGGATGAGGTACCCGAGTACCAGACCGCACACGAGGAGCGCTACCACGTGGTCGTCGACGCGCTGACCGCGCGCGGCCTGACCTTCGAATGTTTTTGCAGCCGAAAGGACATCCTGTCGGCCCCGCGTGCACCCCATGCGCCGGAAGGCGCCTACCCCGGCACGTGCCGCGACCTCACCGACACCGAGCGCGCCATCCGCCGCGCCACCGGCCAGCGCCCGCCCGCCCTGCGACTGCGTTCCGACGTCGACGCGTTCACCGTGACCGATCTGCTGCACGGTCAGTACACCGGTGTCGTCGACGACTTCGTGCTCCGCCGCTTCGACGGCGTGCCCGCCTACAACCTCGCCGTCGTCGTCGACGATGCGGCCCAGGGCGTCGACCAGGTGGTTCGCGGTGACGACCTGCTCGCCTCGTCGCCGCGGCAGGCCTACCTGGCCACATTGCTCGGCCACCACCCGCCGATCTATGCGCACGTCCCCCTGGTGCTCAATGCCGAGGGCAAACGCCTGGCGAAACGCGACGGCGCGGTGACGCTGACCGAGCTGGGGATTGAGCAGGCGCTGCAGCTCATCGCCGAATCGCTGGGGTACCGGGCGGCCACGGTCGAGGGCATGCTCGCGGATTTCGACCCGGGCCGCATACCCCGCGAACCCTGGATTTACCAGCCCGCGTGAGCAGAACTCTTCGCGAACGTCGTCAGTCTTGCTAGCGTCCGCCGGTGACCTCATACCTACGACGGGTGCTGCTCGCGCTGTCGGTGCTGATGATGGTGTTCGCCACCGCGTGCGGCTCGTCGGGCTCCGGCACCCAGGATCCGATCAAGTCGGCCGGGGTACTGCGCGTCGGCACTGAGGGCGTCTACTCCCCCTTCAGCTACCACGATCCGAAGACCGGTGAACTCGTCGGCTACGACGTCGATGTCGCCAAAGCGGTCGGCGACAAACTCGGCGTCAAGGTCGAGTTCGTCGAGACCCCGTGGGATTCGATGTTCGCCGCCCTGGAGGCCAACCGGTTCGACGTCGTCGCCAACCAGGTGACCATCAATCCCGAACGCCAGGGCAAATACGACCTGTCGCAGCCGTACACCGTCGGCGAGGGGGTGATCGTCACCCGGGCCGATGACAACTCGATCAAGTCGCTCGACGACATCAAGGGCAAGACCGCCGCCGAGAACGCCACCAGCAACTGGTCGGAGGTCGCGCGCAAGGCCGGCGCCAACGTCGAAGCGGTCGAGGGTTTCACGCAGGCCATCACACTGCTCAACCAGGGCCGCGTGGACGTCGTGATCAACGACAGCATCGCCGTCTACGCCTACCTCGCCGAGACCGGCGACAAATCGGTGAAGATCGCCGGCACCGTCGGCGAGAAGAGCGAACAGGGCTTCGCGGCCCGCAAGGACAGCGGCATGCTGCCCGAACTCGACAAGGCGCTGAGTGAACTGCGCGCCGACGGAACGCTGAGCAAGATCTCGCAGAAGTACCTCAAGGCTGACGCGACAGGCGCACCGTCGGACAGCCCCATCCGGGCCGCGGGGAAGTTGCGTGTGGGTACCGAGGGTGTCTACGCCCCGTTCAGCTTCCACGATCCCGCGACCGGTGAACTCGTCGGTTACGACGTCGACATCGCGAAGGCAGTCGGTGAGAAGCTCGGTGTGCCGGTCGAATTCGTCGAGACGCCGTGGGATTCGATGTTCGCCGCCCTGGAGGCCAACCGGTTCGACGTCGTCGCCAACCAGGTGACCATCAATCCCGAACGCCAGGGCAAATACGACCTGTCGCAGCCGTACACCGTCGGCGAGGGGGTGATCGTCACCCGGGCCGATGACAACTCGATCAAGTCGCTCGACGACATCAAGGGCAAGACCGCCGCCGAGAACGCCACCAGCAACTGGTCGGAGCTGGCCCGCAAGGCCGGCGCCAACGTCGAAGCGGTCGAGGGTTTCACACAGGCCATCACGCTGCTCAACCAGGGCCGCGTCGACGTCGTGATCAACGACAGCATCGCGGTCTACGCCTACCTCGCCGAGACCGGCGACAAGAGCGTCAAGATCGCCGGCACCGTCGGCGAGAAGAGCGAACAGGGCTTCGCGGCCCGCAAGAACAGCGGGCTGCTGCCCGAACTCAACGGTGCGCTCGACGAACTCCGCGCCGACGGCAAGCTCACCGAGATCTCGCAGAAGTACCTCAAGGCCGACGCCACCGGCACCCCGCAGAACACTGCGGGTCCGCCGGGTTCGCAGCAGGAAACCCCGCAGGTCCGCTCGGCGTGGCAGCTGATCCTCGACAACCTGTGGCCGCTGGCCAAGGCCGCGCTCACGATGACGATCCCGCTGACGATCATCAGCTTCATCGTGGGGTTGGTGATCGCACTCGCAGTCGCCTTGGCGCGCTTGTCATCCAACGTGATCCTGAGCAATCTCGCGCGGTTCTACATCTCGATCATCCGCGGCACGCCGCTGCTGGTGCAGTTGTTCATCGTGTTCTTCGCGCTACCGGAATTCGGGGTGAAGATCGACCCGTTCCCGGCGGCGGTCATCGCTTTCAGCCTGAATGTCGGCGGCTACGCGGCCGAGATCATCCGGTCGGCGATCCTGAGTGTCCCGAAGGGCCAGTGGGAGGCCGCCGAGACCATCGGCCTGAACTACACGGGCGCACTGCGGCGCATCATCCTGCCGCAGGCCACCCGCGTCGCGGTGCCACCACTGTCGAACACGTTGATCTCCTTGGTGAAGGACACCTCTCTCGCGTCGACCATCCTCGTCACCGAGCTGCTGCGCCAGGCACAGATCGTCGCGGCGCCGACGTTCGAGTTCTTCGCCTTATACGGCACGGCGGCGATCTACTACTGGGTGATCTGCCTGGTGCTGTCGTTCGGGCAGGCCCGCGTGGAACGCCGACTGGAAAGGTATGTGGCTAGATGAGCGACCCGCACAGCGAAGACAGCGGAACCGAGTACCGCGTCACGGCCGAGAACGTCGAAAAAGCGTTCGGCGACAACAAGGTTCTCAAAGGCGTGTCGTTCAACGTCGCCCGCGGTACCGCGACGACCATCATCGGCCCGTCGGGGTCCGGCAAGACGACACTGCTGCGCACGTTGAACGCGCTCGACAGGGCCGACTCCGGCGTGATCCGGGTGGACGACGTCGAGATCGATTTCTCCACGCCGACACCGAAACCCGAGGTGCGGAGGTTCCAGTCGCGCAGCGGCTTCGTGTTCCAGGGGCACAACCTGTTTCCGCACAAGACGGTGCTCGAGAACATCATCGAGGGACCGGTGATCGTGCAGAAGCGGCCGAAGGACGAGGCCGTCGCCGAGGCCGAGGAACTGCTGGAGCAGGTCGGGCTCGCCGAGAAACGCGACCAGTACCCGTTCCAGCTGTCGGGCGGTCAGCAGCAGCGTGTCGGCATCGCCAGGGCCCTGGCGCTCAAGCCCAAACTGGTGCTGTTCGACGAGCCGACATCGGCGCTCGACCCGGAACTGGTCGGCGAGGTGCTCTCCGTCATCAAGGATCTGGCCGTCGAGGGCTGGACGCTGGTGATCGTCACGCACGAAATCCAGTTCGCCCGTCAGGTTTCCAACCAGGTGCTGTTCACCGACCAGGGCATCATCCTGGAGCAGGGCCCGCCCGACGAGGTGATCGGCGATCCCAAGGAGGAGCGCACCCGGCAGTTCCTGCAGCGCATCCTCAACCCGCTCTAACCCCGCGAACGTGGGTTACCGCCACGGTCCTCAGCCGGTTCGCGTGATATAAGTCAACACTCGGCGGCGGTGTGAGAGTGTGACCCGGTGTGAGAGTGTGACCCGCATGTCGCGGAACGTGGAAGCGGATGTCGTCATCGTCGGGGCCGGCCTGTCCGGCATGATCGCGGCGCGGACCGTACTCGCGGCGGGGCTGACGCCGGTCGTCCTCGAGGCTGACGAGCGGGTCGGCGGCCGCATCCTCACCGAGGAGATCACCCCCGGTGTGCCCGTCGAGCTCGGCGCGCAGTGGATCGGCGACACCCATCAGCGGATGTTCGCACTCGCCGCCGAGCTCGGCGTCGAAACCTACCCGCAGTACGACGAGGGCGAGACGTCCTACGAACTCGGTGGTTCGGGGGTGTTGCGGGAGAACGAGTTCCACGCCCGCTTCGCGTCGGAGCTGAAGGAGTTGGAGCTGGTGCTGCGCCGGCTCGACGTGCTCGCGGCGGAGGTACCGGTCGAGGCGCCGTGGTCGGCGGTGCGGGCGACCGAGTGGGACGCGATCACGGCGGGCGCCTGGTACGACGCGCAGGGCCTGTCTCCCGTCGCGCGCACGCTGCTGGAGATCTGCACCGTCGGGATCCTCGCGGTGCCGACGGCGGAGGTGTCGTTCCTGCACCTGCTCTTCACGATTCAGACGTGCGGCGTGACATCGGAGTTGTTCGCGGAGTCCGAGGGCGGCGCGCAGACGACTCGGTTCGTCGGCGGCACCACGGAGATCCCGACGCGGCTGGCGGCGTTGATCGCCGAGTACATCGTGCTCGAAGCTCCCGTGCAGACCATCGAGCACGGCCTCGACTCGGTCACCGTGCACTGTCGTGGCGGCCTGGTCGCTCGTGGTCGCAGGGTGATCGTCGCGATCTCGCCGACGCTGGCCGGCCGCATTCTGTACGACCCGCCGCTGTCCGGTGTGCGCGATCAGCTGACCCAGCGGCTGCCCAACGGCTCGGCGATGAAGGCGTTCTTCGTCTACGACGAACCCTTCTGGCGCGCAGACGGTTTCAACGGTCAGCTGATCTCCGACGTCGGACCCGCCCGGATGTCCAACGACACCTGCATCCCCGGCGACGGCCACGGCGTCATCCTGATGTTCCTCGAGGGCGACGAGGCGCGCACCGCGGGACGGCTGCCGGAGGCCGAGCGGCGGGAGGCGCTGACCGCCGAGTTGGTGCGGCACTACGGCCCGCGGGCGGCGAAGCCCGAGTTCTACGTCGACGGCGAATGGTCGGAACGGCAGTGGACCCGCGGCTGCTACAACGCCAATCACGGTCCGCACGTGTGGACCAAGTACGGGCCCGCGCTGACGGTGCCGATCGGGCCGATCCACTGGGCGTCCACCGACACCGCGACCTATTGGAG
>CAMFLL010000044.1 GCA_945957405.1 uncultured Mycolicibacterium sp.
GCTGCCGTTCGGCCTGCGCCTGTACTTCCTCTACGAACTCAGGGGTGGGGTCGATCTCGATGAAGTCCAGGATGCGCTTCATCGTGGGCTCGAGATCCTGGAGCAGGTCGGTGTATCGCACGATGCACAGGTTCTTCTCCGGGATGAGGCCCGATGTGTGCGCCTCGTGGAAGACACGCAGAGTCTCGCAGGAGGCCTGGTAGAGGTTCTCCAGCCAGCGCTGCTGGTCTTCTTCGCTGGTGCGATTCCAGACGTCGTAACCGTTTTCGAGCACACCGGCCAGCAACGACATACCGGACGGGATGACCTCGACGGGATCACGGATGATGTAGACCAGCTTGGCGTCGGGATACCGCTTCAGCAGCGTCTCCAGCCGCAGTGTCAGCATGCTCGTCTTGGCCAGAATGCGGTTGCTGCGCTTGTATGTCAGATTCCGGCGCCAGCATGCCTCGTGATAGCGGAAGAACCGCTCTTCTTCCTCAGCCGTCACGCCCTCGAGCCCCAGCTCGCGACGCGAGAAGTCACTTCCCCAGGTGTCCTGCCAGGCAAGGAAATACGCCCACGCGAACGGGCCGTCGAGCGTGCGGAAGAACCACATCACATCGTCGGTCTCGATACCGCGCAAGCTCGTGTCGTGAACATCCGACGGGTGGTAGCGCGCAGGTGAGAGCCTGTCGAGGCGCGGCACGATACGGCCCAGCAGCTTGCGTGCCGTGATGGCCGGGAACAGCATCTCCCACAGTTCGAAGGCAGCCATCCCGCCGGCCCCGAGGAGAAGGCGGTGCAGGAAGGTGGTGCCGCTGCGCGGATTGCCGATGATGAAGATCGGCCGGTCGATCGGCTGCTTGCGGTAGCGGGAGAAAAAGACGTTGTCGAGGCCCAGAGTGGCCGCCGAAATCGCCTGCCGCACTTGTAGGGCGAGGAACGTGCCGAGCGGCCGTACCCGGAAGCCGAAGGTCTTGTTGATTGTTTGGTAGAGCCGCAGGTAGTGGCCCATGCATCACGCCCAGACCGCGGCGGCGCTCGCCATCGTGAAGCCGGCCGCGGCAGTACCAAGGACGATCTTGTCACCGGAATTCACAGTGCCGTTGCGCAGACGGTAATCGAGCGCAAGGGCCCACGCGGTGCTGGCCGTGTTGCCGTACAGCGAGTGCGTGTGCACGCCGGCGGACGGCCGCGCGCCGACCTCGGCAAGGATGCGCTCCAGAACCGCCTCGCTCGGCTGGTGAAAGGCGTAGTGATCGACTTCCTCGGGTGTCCATCCGACGTGGTCGAGCAGAGTTCGTACCTCGGGTGCGGCGTGAACAGCCAGTGCGAAAAGTTCTTTGGACTTCGACATGAAGTGCCCGTCAACGGGCGCCTTACACAAGTCATAGTGCTCGCTGAGCGTCTTGTGCCTGATGCCCATCAACTGAGCACCGCCCTGTGCCAGCGGCTCACGGGTGATCAGCAGCGCGGCCGCGGCGTTCCCCAGGGTGAGACCGGCAACGCCGACCATCATGTCTTCGAGATTCTGCATGTCGTAGCTGATCCGGTCGCGTGACAGTTCACCGGCGCAGATCAGTGCCGTCTGGAGTTCTTCGTGGATGGCGAAGTAGCCGGTCACGACGTGCAGCGCTTCGAGCAGTCCGGCACATGCGCAGGTCACATCCATCGCATGCAGCGGTTTGGCACCCAGGCGTCCAGCAACCTCGGAGGCGGTCGCCGGTTCAAAACAGTCGCGCGCAATGCCGCCGTAGATCAGCAGGTCGATGTCGGTGGCGGCGACACCGTTCTCCTCCAGGCAGGCCGCTGCCGCGCGCGACGCGAACTCGCCTGGTGACAGGGTGGACGACTGGTCGAGATAGCGCATCTTGGTGTTACAACGGTCGAACACCCACCGGATGCCGCCCTCCATCATTTCCCATTCGGGCGCTGTACCGCGGAACGATTCGCGGACGCGTGACAACACCGTTTCGTTGTCGACTGCTGTGTCCGGGATGACCGTGGCGGGCCTGGACAGGTAAAGGTTAGGAAGCGTCATGATTTCATGTCCCCTCGGTATCGACCGACGCGCCTTCGTATCGCATCCACCCGGCAGGCTTGTGCGTCAGACGAAAGTATCGCAACCGCTGTCCTTGCGCTGTACAGAAACTGCAATTATTTTCCCCGAAAATTTACTTTGCCCTCGCACTACCATGCGTAGTTTGCACAGACGTCATCTCGGTGCGCGTGTCGCTCCGGTCAATGGGTGTGATTTGGCTCTCTCACCACTATGTATGCACGTCCGAGGGTTGACAACCGCCGTTCGCGGGGGTCGGCAGTGGCAGCCGATGGTAGTGACAACCATGCGTGTCAATCCGGACCGGTATGTAACGCGGAGGCAGCCATGGTTGCCAGAATTTCCGGTGGCTACCGGCCAGTACATCTTCGTCCGGCCGTTACCTGTGCGAATCAGCCGCGCTCACAGCTTTCGCGGACGAGCAAACGCCGATCACCCAAATGCCTAGCCATTGCCACTGCCGTGGTTCATTCTCGGCACGGCGTCAAAGGCAGGTTTCGCCGTTTGCCCGTCGTCACCTCAGTCGGCTGACATGTGCTTGTGATGTCGGGGTCCGGAGTCCGCGTTCGCTGCGGAGTTGCTGTGAGGGCCGCTCGCCGGGTTCTTCTTGAGCATGCTGCGCACCGCCGTCTGAACCTTGGCTGCAGTGTTGCCAACCGAGTGCGACACCGAAGACTGTGCACGGATAGGCCTGGTTGCCGTCGCACGTGTGTTGTGCAATATCGGCGTCCGATCGGTCGCCGTCTTCGCGAGCGACGTTGCCGCAGAATCAGTTTGGGTCACTCGCCGCGCATCTGTGCGCGCGGCCGGGCGGGACGCTTCGCGGATGTCCACCACCGCGGTGTGCACCGCGTCCTTCACCACAGATACCGCCGCGTGCCGCGCGTCGGCAGCGGTGGTCAGCCCCGCATCGATCGCACGGACCGGATCACCCGTTGCCGCCAATTCCTGAGCGACTGCGTCAGGAACCTCGAACACCGCGCCCAGGACGTCATTGAAAGCCGGGAAGATGACGGCGGCACCGACGTTGATCACGCTGACGACGACAACCTGCGGCAGCCCGTTCGGCATGACTGTCGGCGTGGGATTCTCCACGATCGGTGCATTGAGCGCGGCGAACGTGTCCTGCCGAAACGCCTTGATGGCCCCAACGATGCCCGGCACGCCATCAGCGGCAGACGGGACCACGTTGAGTGCGCCCACCACCGCGACCTCGAAAGCATTCAACGCCCTCGGCGCCACCAGCGAACCATCGGCGAGGATGGCTGCGGCGGCGGCCTCGTTCGTCGGCCCCGTCACCGACGCGGCAGTGACCCCGATCGCTTTCAACAGGTCACCGCCCTGTAGAGCGGTCAGGAACGTCGCGGGCGTCTGCAATGTGGTCGCCAGGGCCGTCTTCCCGGTCTGTGCGACGAGCGGGCAGATGATCGAACAATAGAGGACCTGATTGCGGGCAATGCTGGTGAGCAGTGCTCCCGGCGGTACGGCCGCGGCCAACCGGACATCGGCCGACACCGACGGCGGCACGTGGACGGGATTGGCGGCGGTGATCGGCGCGACGGCCATAACTGCGATGCTCGCGGCTGCGAGGCCCCTGGCGGCGATGGCGGTGCGTGCGTGGGTGGATGGCTGCATGATGGCCCCTTTCGACGCTGACATCCGTCACACGAATTGCTCACGTGCACGGTTCAATCCGACGCGACGGTTGTGCACAACTGCCACCAAGGTGAATTGTCCGTGGCGCGGACGTACCCAATAGTCCACGGGCATGGGGTTAGTGAGTTGCGATACCGATGGGCTGCGCGGGGCCGCGCTGGAATACCAACGTCTTGCTTCGATATTGCTCGACGTCCGCATGCCGACGTTCACCACGGCCCAGCCCAGCGCGGTGGCCGCCGGTTCAGCCGCAGCCGCGGCAGGCGCCGTATCACGTTTACTGGCAAGGCGATTGGAATCGAACGCCGTCATACTCCTCGACGCTGCGAATACCTTTGACACCGAAGAGACCGTGGCCGTCGACCTGGTCCGTGATATCGCATGCATTGACCGCCCGTGACCACCGCGCTTCCCAGCCGCAGCGAGATCACGCAGTGGCGTACCGATCACCTCACCGAGGTCGCCGACCACCTGACAGCACGAGCCGAGACCTGGGAGTACGCGTTCGCCACCGCCTACAAGCACGCCCTCGACCCCGCAGGTACATCGTGGCACGGCAAGACCGCCGACGCCGCTATCGACCGCGCTCACAGCGACCGGCAAGCAGTCACCCGCATTGCCGATGCGCTACACGCCGACGCAAGGGCCGCGCGCAGCGGCGCGGCCCGCATTCACAGCGCCAGAGGCCAGGCGCTGACAGCCATCGGGCACGCCGAGGAAGAGGGATTCGCGGTCGGCGATGACCTGTCCGTCAGCTGGCCCGACGGCGGCAGTTCATTCACCGACGTCGTGTTGAATGCCCGCGGATCACGCCACGCAGCCACCATCTGGGGCGCGGCCATGCACTTGCGGCAGGTCGACGCCGACGTGGCCGACGGCCTGATCAGAACCGCGCAGCGGGCCGACCTTCCGGTACCGCCGCCGCCGATCGAGACCGACGGGGACCAACCGGCAGCGGAGGCCGACGCATGGCACCTACCACCGGCCCCTCCCGGCCAGGAATGGCACTACTACTGGACCTGGGGATGGGTGCTCGAGGAACCACTCGAGGACTGCAGCACCGCCAAAGAGGTCTTCAACCTCGGCATCATCGGCGCAGGCACCCTGCGAAGCATGGTCGGAGGCCCGATAGGTGTCGTCGGCGGACTGTCCATGGTGGGCAAATCCGGTGATGAGCTGGGCCATTGCCAACCGCCTTTCGAATGAGGATGCAATCGTGATCACTGTCGTGGCCGCGGCAGTGCTGATCCCCGCGGCGATGTACACCGCCATGCGTCCCTGGCGCTCGACGCGGGTCGCCCAGGTGCGGGCGGCCACGGTCATGCTGAGCGACGTTGTTTTCTGGGGCGCCGTGATCACCCGTCCACCCGTCGGCGTCGACCTCCTCTTCGACATCGCCATCGAGGTGCTGGCCGTCGCTGCGGCGGTCAGTGTGCTGGCGAAAGGCCGGCGCAGTCCGCCACACCCGCCACGGTCCGGAACGCACCGCGCGAGCGCTGAGCACAATGCACAAAAGTGGGATATCGCGCGTTAGCTCCGGTAGTGAGCACAAGCGGGCCCCCGGCCCGCGAACTTCCTAACGTCAGACGCATCAAGCCGCCAGGAATCACCTGAGCGCTGAAAGCTCAAGGAGCATCGTGATGTTGGAGTACACCCCGGAACCCGAAACCCGTCCCGCGCCTGTTTACCGCGCAGACCCGGCCGCGGCCACCATGGCCCAACCGGCCATCGCACCCGCCTACGCGTGGGCTGCAGAACCCGCTGGTGCCGACCACCGCGCGCCGGCCCGTAGCCGCTCCCGGGTACTACGCCCGGTGGCCTTCGCCGCAGTGGGAGCCGTCGCCGCCGCAGCGGGCGCAGCCGCCCTGGTGGCGGTGCTCAGCGGTCCGGCACAGTCAACCGCGGTATCGACGCCGAACGCGTCGGTGGCCATCACCGCCAACCAGGCCAAGGCGGCCCCCGCGACGCCGACTGCCACACCCACTGCCCCATCGACGACGGCCTCGCACCCTCAGGCACACCACAGTTCGTATGCGCACACGAGTTCGTCGTCGACCAAAGCCGCCGCCCCGACGCACGCGGCCGCGTCGTACCCCACGACCTCTGCCACTCCCGTGACGACGGATGCCGACACCGGAAACCAGTACCAGTACCAGAACCCGTACCAGAACCAATGGCAACCGTGGCACGACACCACGCAGCCGTCGTGGAACTGGAACTTCTTCCAGCCCCACTTCACCTCATCGCAACGCCATCACCATGACCACGATTCGTCGGACAGCCAATACTCCGACCAGTCCTCTGACCACTGAGCACCGGCCACCAGTCAAGGGAGTAGACCAAATGACCACCATGGCCATCGACGCGAAAGCCACCGAAACCGCCTCCACCCCAGCCGATATCGGCAGTCAGCTCGACGCACTGCCCGTCGGCCGCGTACATCGCAAGATCATCGTGGCCATCGGGCTCGGGCTGTTCTTCGAGGTGTACGAGATCTTCCTCTCCAGCTCGATCGCGACCGCCCTGAAGACCCAGTACCACATGGGCGGTACGACGCTCGCACTGCTCATGGCATCATCGTTTCTCGGAATGTTCATCGGGGCAGCCGCATTCGGTCGCATCGCCGACCGCATCGGCCGGCGACGGGCGTTCCTGCTGAATCTGGTGTGGTTCTCGGTGTGCAGCCTGCTGGCCGCACTCGCACCGACACCCGCCCTGCTGGTGGCAGCACGGTTCCTGGCCGGTATCGGTATCGGCGCCGAATACCCGGTCGCCGATTCCTACCTGTCCGACGTGCTGCCGAAGGCACATCGCGGCCGACTGGCGGCGTGGGCCTACACCTGCTCGTTCCTGGCCGTTCCGGCCTTGGGTTTCCTGGCGCTGGGTCTGACCGGAAAGACGGTGCTGGGAATGGAAGGCTGGCGGATTCTGCTGCTGATCGGGGCGGTCGGCGCCGTGTTCGTCATGCTGATGCGCCGCGGATTGCCGGAGTCGCCGCGCTGGCTGGCGGCGCAGGGGCGCACGAGCGAAGCGCAGGATGCGCTGGCCAGGTTCGCGGCGGGCAGCGGTGTTGTGCCGGCGCCCATCGCACCGGCCGCACCTGCAATCGCGACCGGTGCGAAGACGAATCCCATTGCGCGGCTGCGCCAGGCGCCATACCGCGGTCGGCTCGCGATGCTGGCGGTGTTCCATGTGTTCCAGCCGTTCGGTTACTACGGTTTCGGCACACTGGCGGGAATGGTGCTGGTGGCCCGTGGTTTCGACGTCACCTCGTCGCTGCTGTTCACCGCCCTGGCGTTCTTCGGCTACCCGTTGGGATCGTTGATCTCGATTCCCCTGCTGGGGCGCTTCGAACGAAAGTACCTGGTAATGGCCAGCGTCGCGGTGATGGCAGCATGCGGTATCGCCTTCGCCATGGTGAGCAGCCCGGCGCTGATCGTCCTGTTCGGTGTGCTGACCACCGCTGCGGCCAACGTGTTCTCGAACATCTACCACGTGTACCAGGCCGAGATCTTCCCCAGCGATGTACGCGCCACGGCCGTGGGATGGACGTACTCGCTGTCCCGGCTATCCAGCGCCGCATTGCCTTTCGTGTTGATCCCGGTGCTCGACACCTACGGCGCCACCGCGATGTTTGCCGTCGTGGTTGCGGCTCTGGTGCTCGCCATCGTCGGGCTGGTGCCGTTCGGCCCGAAGACCACCGGCCGCAGCCTGGAGGACATCAACCCGGTCTGAGCGATGACAACACCGCAGTGCCGGTTGTGCGACGTTCCGCACAACCGGCACTGTCGTCTTCGCAGCTGGCGCGAAAGTTGTGTGACGGCCGTTAAGTCGGGTGCCCCTGCTCGTCACATGGCAAGTGAGCCCCCGCGTCGATCCGTGACAGTGTGCGGGCCATCTCGGTGGGTTCGATGCTGCCATGCCCGCCGGTATACGGGTTGTCCAGGAAGGCGACAACCAGTAGACCTGCGGTCATCAGTGCAGAGACAAAAGCAATCGGGATCGCCTGGACGACGGGGCCTTCGCGGCGATCAGCCTGGGCCACCATGTAGGCGAGCGTCAAGGTGGCGCCGATGCCCAGCGCGAACCACAGTGGCAGGGGCAGAACAGGAGCCGCCTCGGCAAGCCGCTCCCGCCGGCCCTCGCGACGTTGCGCCTCCTCGTCGAACCACTGCGCGTAGGCGGCCTCCTCTCGAGCCTCGCGGGGGTTTGTCGCGGCGAATTCGCTGTGCAACGTATCGACCCAGGACTCGACCAGAGCACTGGGACGCCCGTCCTGCATGGCGGACCATTCGTCATGGACGACAGCCCGCCCGTAACACACCAACCCGCCATGCAGGCGGTCGTTCGCCGGTGCCGGCAGAACGCTTGCCACAGCGTTCAGTTCGGTGACCGCAACGGCTTCGACGCTGGCACCCTCCCGCGCGCGTTGATAGCTCTGCAACGCGAAGAGAATGACGAAGGCCAGCATCACCGCGAACATCGTGCCGATCACGGACAGTGTTCCCGAGCTGCGCGACGAGTCGGTGAACCAGCCTCCGTCGGGTGCACGTCCGCGGACAACCAGCTTGGCGGTGACGGCGACCACCACCACCGCGATGACGATGACAGGGGCCAGCCACGTCAGCACAGCTGACGATTGTAGGACGGTCGCCGGCAGCCGAGGACGGATTCGCGCATCGTTGAGCACAATGCGTGGATGGCGGTCTGCTGACGAGAAAGCGCCGTTGTACCGTCAGCGTTGCGTCGACTGCTGCCCGTAGCCGGCGAGCCTGCGGCCCACCTCGGCGATCTCCGCCTCGTCGAGCACTCGCACCGGCGCGCCGCTGGCCATCGCCCGAAGTTGCACATCACAGATGTACTCGAGGTAAGGCACCAGGCTCAGCACCTTCGGCAGGAGGTTTCCCACCACCACGGCACCGTGATTGCTCATCAATGCTGCTGTCCGGTCCTGCAGTGCCGCAGCGGTATTGTCGGCGAGCTCCTGGGTCCCGAAAGTGGCGTACGGCGCCACGGGGACCGCACCGCCGAACATCGCCGAGTAGTAATGCGACGTCGGCACGACATCGACGACGGTGGACAGCGCGGTGGACGCCGGACCGTGCGTGTGGACGACGGCGGTGTGGCCGGTCGCCCGGTAGACGGCAAGGTGCAGTGCCAGCTCACTCGACGGTTGCAACGTCGCCTCGACCGCATTCCCGTCGAGGTCGTGGATGCCGACATCATGGGCGGACAGCTCTTCGTAGTCGACGCCGCTGGGCGAGATGACCACCAGGTCGTCGACGCGCACCGACACGTTGCCGGCTGTGCCGACCACAAGCCCTGAGCGGCTGAGGAATCGGCAGGCCTCGACAACCTGCACCCGTTCGCGGCCGAGCCGCAGTTCGTCGGTGCTCATGGCTCGAGAATGTACTTGGATCCGCGGCCCGCGGCCATATCCTCCAGGCTTGGCACCAGCGCGTCCAGCGGACGACGCTCGGTCACCAGCATCGAACCGTCGACCTTCCTGCTCGCCAACAGCTCAACCGCGACGCGCACGTAGTCCGGGGTGTGGTGGAAGACGCCCTTGAGGGTGTACTCCTCGTAGTGCATGGCCGAGGAGTCGACGGAAAACGGTGCACCCTTGGGTGTTCCACCGAACAGCACCGCGGTGGCTCCGGGCCGCAGCGTACATACCGTCTGCTCCCACACCTGGGGAAGTCCGACCGCTTCGATACCGACGTCGGCGCCACGACCGTCGGGGGTTCTGCTCTTGATCAGGGCGACGCGATCCGCGAAATCCGAGACCTCGCTGATGTCAACGGTTTCCACTGCACCGGCCAGTTCCGCTTGCTTGAGGCGCCACGATGACTGATCCACTGAGATGACGTTGGCGCCGCGCAGCGTAGCCAACCGCACGAACATCAGCCCGATCGGACCCGCTCCGTGCACCACGACGGTGTCGCCCAGCTGGATACCGGTCTCGGCCATGCCGTGCACGACGGTGGCCAGCGGTTCCAACGGCGCGGCATCGGCGAAATCGAGATCGTCGGGCAGCCGGTAGGTGTTGCGTTCGACGATGGCCGCCGGGATGATCACCTCTTCGGCGAAGGCACCGTTGAGGAATTGCAGATTCTCGCACAGGCTCTGGCGGCCCCGAATGCATGCCCAGCAATGACCGCAGGGCACCGTGTTGGCCGCGGTCACCCTGTCCCCCACCGAGAACCTCGTGACACCGTCACCGACAGCGGTCACCACACCGGCGAACTCGTGGCCGAATCGCGAGGGCAGCGTCGGGAACAGTTTGGGATGCCCTCGGCGGTAGGACTTCAGGTCGGTTCCGCACGTCGCTGCCGCCTTCACCTCCACCAGGACTTCGCCCGGCGCCGGCTGCGTGGACGTGATGTCCTCGAGCAGCAACTCCCCCGGCCCGTAGAACATGGCCGCTCTCATCAGTTTTCTCCTCGATTGTCGTGATTGCTCGGTAAGTCGTGCAGCGCGTGCAGCAGGTCACGCGTCTCGGTGTACATCCGTCCGTAGAGCGCCCGCAGGGCGCTGTATTCGGCTGCGGCGCCGGGGCGCGGCTCGACCACGGCGTCGGTCCTGGCCAACGCCGATGCGGCCGCCGGTAGCGACGCGTACTCACCGATGGCGGTCAGCGCGATCGCGGCAGCGCCCAGTGCGCTGACCTCTCCGGAGGCGCACACCTCCAACGGGCGATCGAACACGTCGGCCAGGATCTGAGTCCACAGTCCGCTGCGCGCTCCGCCGCCCATCGCGCGGATCACTTCGACGCGTTCGCCGCGCGCCGTCTCGAGGCCGTCGAGTTGCAACCGGAGCTCGAAAGCGATGCCCTCCAAGAGGGATCGGTAGAAGTGCGCCCTGGTATGACAGCCCTGCCAGCCGAGCGTCACACCGGAGGCCTGAGTGTCCCAGTAGGGGGTCTGCGCGGCGTTCCAGTAGGGCAACGTGAGAAGCCGTTCGCTACCCACGGGCAGTGCCGCGGCGTCGCGTTCCAGCTCCGGATCGGGCGCACCGGCCAACTCGGCACGACCGAATTCCTGGCGAAACCAGGTGGGCAGATATGTGCCGGACGCGCTGAACGTCTCGACCGTGGTCTGGCCCGGCATCGCCGAGATCATCGACCGATAGGCCCGCGACGGCAGGTATGACGTTGTCTCACTGCCGATCACCACGGCGGTGCCGAGGACCAGGTACGCGGAGCCCGGGTCGGTCACGGCCAGCCCCAAACCGGCCGCCTGCCCGTCTCCAGTTCCGGCGATGACGGCCACATCGTGGCTGACACCCCACGCGTCGGCGATCTCGGGGCGCAGTGTACCCAGCGACGATCCGGTGGGGACGAGCTCGGGCAGCTGATGGCGGCGCAGTCCGACGAGGTCGAGCAGCTCCGCGCTGTAGTCACCGGTGGCCTGATCCAGCAGCGCCAACGGGTCGACGGACGCGGAGCTCGACACCCACCGTCCCGTCATGGCGTGGACCAGATACGAATGGACGTCGGCGACGCGGTCGCAGTGCGCCAACGTGTCCGGCTCCCGGTCACGTAACCACAGCAGCTTGTACAGCCCCGGGGTGATGTCGGCGGGCTTACCGCACAACAACTCGATGCGCTCGTTACCGTAGTGACGTACTTCGGCATCGGCACGGCCGTCCATCCACAGGATCGCCGGCCGCAACGGCTCACCTCGGCTGTCCAGGCACACGAAGCTCTCGCGCTGGTGCGTCACGCAGATGGCCGTGACGGTGGCTGGGTCGTCGATCTCGTTGAGCGCCTGCCGTATTGCACGGTCGGTGGCGGTCCACCAGTCGGGCGCGTGCTGTTCGAACCAGTGCGGGGCCGGGCTGCGGGTGTCCAGAGGCTGCGAACCGGCGCCGACGAGCTGACCCTTCGCGTCGACCACCAGCGCCTTGGCCGCGGTGGTGGAGCAGTCGACCGCGATGACAAGCGGTGACGTCATCGTTGAGTGCCTCCACTATCGTCTTGTGATTCATCCGGTGTGACAGTGGGCGCCACAACGATATTGGCCCCACCGTCCTCCAGACGCTGAATCTCCTTCTCGCCCAGTCCCTCATCGACCACGACAACGTCGAAGTCCTGGACGTCGCAGATCCGGTGGACGGCCCGGCGCGTCACCTTGGTGTGGTCGATCAGCAGCACGCTCAGTTCGGCACTGTCCATGAACGCGCGTTTGAGGTCGGCAGCCGGGCTGGACGGATGGAAACACATTCCCCGGGACACGGCAGGCACCGACATGAACAACACGTCGTAGTGCATGTCCCGCAGGGCCCGAACCGACTGCGGGCCGACAAAAGACGAGAATTCTGGAACGTAGTCCCCGCCGATCGCGTTGAGCCGCACCCGCGGGTCTCCCGAAAGCTCGTTGATGGCGGGCAGGAAGTTGGTCACGACCGTGAGCGGGAGGTGTGCGATGAGCAGCGGCAGCAGGTGCAGCGCGGTCGTGCTGTCGTCGAGCGCGACCGCCTGCATGTCGATCTGACGGGCCGCCCACTCGAACCCCGCCCTGGCGACCGCTTGCTTCTCGACCAGATTGAGCGCCTTTCGCAGGTCGATGTTGCGTTCGAAGGCTTCACTCGGCGGCGCCTCGGCACCTGACCGCACTTTCTTCAGCATGCCCTGGGCGTGTAGCCGGTCCAGATCGCGGTGAATGGTCATGGTGCTCACGCCGAACTGGTCGGCCAGTTCGTCGATGCGCGCGCCCCCACGGGCTTTCACGAACTGGACGATCTCCGAACGACGGTGCGCGTGACTGCTGGTGCGGGGTGACTGCGTGGGCATCGACAGACCTCCTCGTCTGGCCGGGCATCACAAGGTCACCCGAACATATCAGAGAAAGTCTCACTTCTAACAGTTTGAGTGTTAGATTGTTCGTAGTTCGACTGCTCCCGGTGTTACATGCCTGCCGGTTCGACCTCACCTGCGCCGTCGGCCGCGGTCGCACGCATCAGGGCGGCCGCGTTGAAGCCGGCCGACGACAGGGCTTCTGGAATGGCGGTCACTACGGCGTCGACGGATTTCTCCGGCACCAGCGCTATGACGCACCCGCCGAATCCCCCACCCGTCATCCGCGCGCCGAGCGCCCCGGCCGCCACCGCGGTTTCGGCGATCAGGTCGATCTGCGGTGTGGTGATCTCGAAGTCGTCGCGCATCGACACATGCGACGCGTTGAACAGAACACCGGCGGCGGCGAAGTCGGCGGCCCGCAGTGCCGCGACGACGTCCAGCACGCGGTCGTTCTCGGTCAACACATGCCTGGCGCGGCGCGCGTCGACAGGGTCAGACACCCGATCCAGGGTGTCGAGACCCCAGTCCTGCGCCTCGCGTAGCGATGCCACGCCCAATGCAGCCGCCGCCCGTTCACACGAACTCCGTCGCGCCGCGTACTCCCCGCCGGCGTGCCGGTGTGGCGCACGCGAGTCGATCAGTAGCAGCGCAGCACCGGAGGACTCGGGGTCGAACGGAACCTCGCGCACACCGACACTCTGGAAGTCCAGCAGCAGCGCACGCTGCGGTGCCCCGCACAGCGAGGCCAGCTGGTCCATGAGTCCAGTTGGCGCACCGACATAGTCGTTCTCTGCTCGCTGGGCGATCCGGGCCAGTGCGGTGCGGTCCACCTGGGTCTCGGTCGCGGTGGTCATGGCGCCGAGCACGGCGCACTCCAAGGCTGCCGACGACGCCAGGCCTGAGCCCATCGCGACGTCACTGCTGATCGACATCCGCCCGCCGACGACGGGCAGGCCGGCATCCCGCAGCGCCCAGACCACGCCTGCGACGTAGGCACCCCATCCCGCCACCGCACCGGGCGCGGTGGACAGCGGGATGATCACCTCGTCGGGTTCCTCGGCACTGCTGACGCGCAGCGTGTTCCCGTCATCGGGATGCAGTGTCACAACGGTGCGTTCAGGCAATGCGATGGGTAACGCGAAGCCGAGGTTGTAATCAGTGTGCTCGCCGATCAGGTTGATCCGACCCGGCGCCGCGTAGCCGACGCTGCCCCTCACGCTCCCACCTCCCGCAGTCGGGTCGCCACACTCTCAGGCGTGACATCGCTGATGAACGCGTCCATGGCCGATTCCGATCCGGCCAGGAACTTCAACTTGGTCGCGCTGCGCCGCACCGACATCAGTTCGACGTGGAAGTAGCCCTCACCCTGCTCGGCGTCGTCGCGGTACTGATGCAACGCCGAGATATACGGTAGTGCAGTGGGATACAGCCGATCAAACCGGCCGAGCACTTCGAGATAGATCGCCACGAACGCGTCGATCTCGTCGGCGGTGAGGTCGAGAACGTTGTGCACGAAGCGATTCGGATAAACATGCACCTCGACGGGCCATCGCGCCGCGAACGGTACGAACGCGGTGAACAGATCATTGCGCGCCACGATGCGATCACCGTCGGCGATCTCGCGCCGCAGGATAGAGCTGAACATATTGGTGCCATTACGGATTCGATGCTCACGCGCCTCTCTCAGCATGATGGCCGACCGGGGCGTCAGGTACGGGTAACCGTAGATCTGTCCGTGGGGGTGCGTGAGCGTGACCCCGATCTCCTCACCGCGGTTCTCAAAGCAGAACACCTGTGCGATACCGGCCCGGCCCATCATGTCCGCGGTGCGATGCCGCCACGCCTGTACCACCAGCCGGGCCTGGGCCGCCGACAGCTGCCCGAATGACGTGCTGTGATCACTGGAGAAGCAGATCACCTCACACCGGCCCAACCCCGGTGCCGCGGTGAATCCGCCAGACGCCTGGGGATCGGGCAACGCGAAGGGCTCGGTACCGGCACCGGACAGACTCGGAAATCGATTCTCGAACACCACCACGTCATAGTCGGCAGCCGGGATCTCACTGGTCACCCCTGACGGACCCGGGCACAACGGGCACTGGTCGGGGGGCGGTTTGTAGGTGCGGTCCTGACGCAGCGCCGCGATGACCACCCACTGCCCTGTCTGGTCGTCAAACCGCAACTGCGAACGTTGATTCGATCGTTCCGGCAGCGGGCGACGGTCGGGTACCGGCGCGGGATCGTGTCCGGGCAGCGCGAAAAACAACTCCTCGCGCCCGTCGGCGAGCGTCCATCGAATCGGTTCGGTCACCGTCACCCCTGTACCCCCACGACCATCAGTTCTCCCACCCGGGCCTCCAGCGTCGGATGGTGCGCGACGTCGAGGCCGTTGTCGACGATCAGCGTGTGTACCTGGTCGAGGCGCGCGAACACGCAGGCGCCGACTTCTCCGCATTTGGTGTGGTCGGCGAGCACCACCAACCGGGCGGCGATCTCGATCAGCGTGCGGTTCGTCTGAGCCTCAGCCACATTCGGTGAAGTCAACCCGGCCTGGACGTCGAATCCGTGCACGCCCAGGAAGGTAGCGTCCACCCGGAACGACGCCACCGCGGTGTCGGCGATGGGCCCGACCAGGGCATCGGACGGAGTGCGGACACCGCCTGACAGGAATGCCGTCGGATTGTCACCCGAGTCCGCGGCCGTCAGCACGTCGAACACCGTGATCGAGTTGGTGATGACGGTGATCGACGGGCGGCCGCGCAACGCGCGGGCCAGTTCGGCCGTGGTGGTCCCCGCCCCGATGGCGATCGTCATACCGTCGTCGACGAGTTCGGCGGCCGCAGCCGCGATCGCGATCTTCTCGGCGCGCCGGTGCCGAGCCTTCTCCGAGGATCGAGGTTCCTCGCCGCGGTGGTGCCGGGCCACCGCGCCGCCGTGCACCTTGCGCAAGAGGTCCTGCGCATCGAGCGCGTCGAGATCGCGCCGCACCGTCATCTCCGACACCGCCAACTCGGTCGCCAGGTCGGCCACCCGCACGGCCCCGCCCGACTGGATGGCAGCCAGGATCGCGCGACGGCGCTCGGCGGCGAGCATGCAGTCGACCTCCTCCACGGCCAGCAGGACGTGCCCAGGTTTCGAACAATAACAAACAAAATCTCACCAAAACTATCGCGCATCGGGCAGATTTCTTGTTAGTTTCTGATGGATTTCCTTTTGTGGGCTGGCCTCGAACGAACAGGAGGTGGTGATCCTGACCACCACGGTCTACGCCGATTCAGTGCTGCGTCTGCACGTCGGCACCCTCGATTACCTACTGATCGCGATCTATTTCGTCTTCGTCCTCGGCATCGGCTATCTGGCCCGCAGCCAGATCTCGACCAGCCTCGACTTCTTCCTCTCGGGTCGACGATTACCCGCCTGGGTCACCGGCCTCGCATTCGTCTCCGCCAACCTCGGCGCCGTCGAGATCATGGGCATGTCGGCCAACGGGGCCCAGATCGGGCTGTCGACCATGCACTACTACTGGATCGGCGCAGTGCCGGCCATGTTGTTCCTCGGCGTCGTGATGATGCCGTTCTATTACGGTTCCAAGGTCCGCAGCGTCCCGGAGTTCATGCGCCGGCGCTTCGGGCCGGGCGCACACCTGGTCAACGCCATCAGCTTCGCGGTGGCCCAGGTGTTGATCGCCGGGGTCAATCTGTTCCTGCTCGCCACCGTGATCAACGTGCTGCTGGGGTGGAATCGGTGGCTGTCGCTGATCGTCGCCGCCGTGATCGTGTTGACCTACACCGCCCTCGGCGGGTTGTCGGCGGCGATCTACAACGAAGTGTTGCAGTTCTTTGTGATCCTGGCCGCGCTCGTACCGCTGACCATCTTCGGTCTGATCAAGGTCGGCGGCTGGAGTGGCCTGAAGAACAAGGTGATTGACACCGCGAAGGCCGACGGCACAGTCACGGCCTCGGTGCACGAACAGTTGACCAGCTGGCCGGGTCAGGCGCTGAGCGGATTCGACAGTCCGGTCTGGTCGGTGATCGGCATCGTGTTCGGCCTCGGGTTCGTGCTGTCGTTCGGGTACTGGACCACCAACTTCGTCGAGGTGCAGCGCGCCATGGCATCCGATTCGATCTCCTCGGCCCGCCGGGCACCGATCATCGCGTCGTTCCCCAAGATGTTCATCCCGTTCGTGGTGGTGATACCGGGCATGATCGCCGCAGCCGCGATCGGCGACATGATCAACCTGAAATCGACCGGCTCGGGCGAGATCACGTACAACGACGCGATGCTGCTGATGATCCGCGACATCCTGCCTAATGGTCTGCTCGGTGTCGCCGTCGCCGGCCTGCTCGCATCGTTCATGGCAGGTATGGCCGCCAACATTTCGGCCTTCAACACGGTCTTCAGCTACGACATCTGGCAGCAGTACGTCGTCAAGGATCGACCCGACGGGTATTACATCAGAGTGGGCCGGATCGCCACGCTGGGCGCCACCGTGCTCGCGGTCTTCACGGCCCTCATCGCGTCGGGATATTCGAACCTGATGGACTACCTGCAGACGTTGTTCGGCTTCTTCAACGCACCCCTGTTCGCGACGTTCATCCTCGGTATGTTCTGGAAGCGCATGACGGCCACGGCGGGCTGGGCCGGCCTGGTCGCGGGCACGCTGTCGGCCATCCTGGTCTTCATCCTGTCCGAAGTCGGTGTGATCGATCTGCCGGGACAGGGCATGCCGTTCCTGGCTGCCACCGCCGCGTTCATCGTGGACATCGCGGTCAGCGTGGTCGTCAGTTACGCCACGGCGCCCAAGCCGGTCGCCGAATTGGCCGGCTTTGTCTATTCGGAGACGCCGGTGGAGATCTTCGCCGACCCCGAGTCCGACGGTAAGCCGTGGTACATGAAGCCGGTGCCGCTGGCCGCGGTGATGCTGACGTTGACCATCGTGCTCAACATCATCTTCCACTGACCCGGTTCCGTTGACGTTCAACAGGAGTGCACATGACAACCCCCAAGAAGACCGTCTCGCGACTCTTCGACATCCGCAACATCATCGGTGCCCTGCTCGGGATCTACGGCATCCTGCTCGTCATCGCCGGGTTGGTACCGGGCCTGGTGGCCACCCACGACGACGCGGCGGCCAGTGGTAACACCGTGGATCTCTACATCGGCACCGACGCCAACTGGTGGGTGGGCGTGGTCCTGCTCGCCGTCGCCGCGGTGTTCATCGGCTGGGCGGTACTGCGGCCGGTGGTCGCCGATGCCGCCGACATCGAGCAGGTGCGGGACGACGAATAGTTTCCGACGCCGCCGGCGGGCAACGTCGGCGGCAACCGATACCTTTGCTAAAGATTCTGCAAAATTCACGAACCCATAACGCAAATACGGCTACGGCCAGCGCATGGCAAACATATGCTGACCGCTGCCGGTTTGCTGAGGAGTGTCGTCGACCCTTCGAGCCCCGGCCATGACAAGGGGACTGCGGATGTCGATTGCCAGATCTGATGACGTGCGAATTCGATCCGCGGTGCTGCACCGCGCCTGGATGGCGGGTTTCGTGCTGGCCGGCGCGGCGGCGCTGGGTGGGTTGTCGGCCGCGGCGACACCCGCGACTGCCAGCGCGGCATGCGTGGCAACCAAAATCGGCACCATCTCGGGCGGCGGCGGCGCCACCTGCACCGCCAACGGCCGATCGGTCGCCATCGCGGTCGGCCCGGGTGCATCCGCCACGGCGAGCGGCAAAGGCAATGCCGCCATCGCGATCGGCGGCTCGACGACGGCGACTGCCACGGGGAACCGCAACCTGGCGTTCGTGTTCGGCAGCGAGACTGGCGCGCAAGCCGGTGGCACCGAAGAGGGAGCCGGCAATCAGAACATCGCGGCGGCCATCGGCACCCACGGTGGCGCGATTGCCGGCAACGGGAACCGGAACATCGCGACCTCCTTCGGAAACAACAGCGGGGCACTCGCCCAAAGCGGCAACGGCAACCGCGCGAGCTCGATCGGCACCGGCGCCGGCGCCGTCGCCGAAGTCGGAAATCACAACCGCTCGCTGGCGATCGGACGCAACAGCGGGTCGGTGACACAGAGCGGTGACCGCAACAAGGCCTTCACCTTCGGCACCGGCAGCGCTTCGTCGGCCAAGGTCGGAAACCGCAACTCGGCATCGACGATCGGCAACAGCAGCTCGGCGGCCGCGACCGGCACCGGTTCACGGGTCTCGGTGATCGGAAACAACAAGCACAAGCCCTGACGTATCGGCTGACCGCCGGTGGGTGTGGCAACCAAATCCTGCGCGACATCGGGTGAGGTAACGCACGCCCGCCGGCGGCCAATCACTTACGATTCCAACAGCGATCGACGGCATCTGCCCGGACCGCCACCATCCCGTCATCGGCGCGGCCCAGGGAGATCGACCGTCATGAGCAAACCTTCGGAGCCGATGTCCGTGGCGGACCCCGGCGCATCCGCGATGCCACGAAACCAGCTGGTCCTGATGGTCACTGCGCTGGTGCTGTCGGTTGTCACCTTCGGCTTGAACGCGTCGATGGTGTCGCCCGCGTATTTCGACATCAACACCACACTCGGCGACGGCGCCTTCGTGGCGATGTCGACGTACTTCTATCTGGCCGGCGCCATCGCCAACGTGGTCCTCGTCCGGTGGAGTGACTACATCGGCCGGAAACGTGTGCTCGTCGGCGTCCTGATGGTGCTGATCATCGGCACGCTCCTGGTCATCTTCGGCTCCTCGCTGTGGGTGGTCGTGGTGGGCCGATTTCTGCAGGGCATCTCGAATGTGACGTTCGGCATCGCATTCCTGATCTTGCGCGCACGGGTCAGCGGAGCCACATTCGGCATGTGCTGCGGGGTGATCTCGTCGGTCAACGGCGGTGTCGCCGGCGGGGACGCCCTGCTCGGCGGAATCATGGTCGACAAGTGGGGGTTCCGCTCCATCTTCGTGTTGATCCTCGTGGTGGGGGTCATCGCGCTGGCATTCGCCTGGAAGGCGGTGCCCGACGACAACCCGGCTGACCGGGCGCCAGGCCGAATGGATTGGGTAGGGGCGGCGCTGATCTCGGTGACGGTCGGCGGCCTCAATCTCTTCTTCAGCGCAGGCGGGCATGACGGCTGGGTGTCGCCGACGGCGCTGATCTGGGTTGGCATAACGGTTGCGGCATTCATCGCTCTATTGGCATTCGAGCGCCGACTCGAGCATCCGCTGATGGCCCTCAAGCACATGGGCACCCGCGAGGCGTGGCCATTACTCGTGGTGACGATCATGGTGATGGGCTCGTTCATGGTGGTGCTCGGCTTCATCATTCCGGCGTTGGCCGAAGATCCTGATTCCGGTTTCGGGCACGACGCCACCATGGCGGCCCTGCTGTTCATCACACCGGCCGCGGTCATCCAGTTGTTCATGGCGCCGCTGATCGGCCGGATCGCGATGCGCATCGGCTTCGTGACGATGCTGCGCATCGGCATCGCTTTCGCCACCGTGGTGACGGCACTGCTGTCGATGGTGGCCGAGCAGGAACATCTGGTGATGGCGGCGATGGTCTTGTTCGGGATCGGGTTCGCCACCTTGATGACGGCGATGGCATCGCTCGGCGTGCTGCAGGCCTCCGACGAAGAGCCTGGCGCCTTGCCCGGCATCGCCAACGCGTGTTACGGGATCGGCTCGTCGGTCGGATTCGCCTGGGCCGGCCCGATTGTGGGCTCTGGCACCGACTCCACCTTCGCCCATGCGTTCTGGATCTGTGTCGGGATCGGCGCGGTGGCATTCGTGTTCAGCTTGATCCTCAAGCCCAAACCGCTGCACGTCGGTCACGAACCGGCCGCACTGGCGCACTGAGCTTCCTCCCCCGATCGGGGGACATCATCGTCACCCGCCGGATGGCCCGGTCACCCGACATACATCTCCCATGCGAGCAGGCATTCTTTTCTCATCGCCGGAAACACCGGCGAGGAGGACGAAAAGCCTACTCATACAGGAGAACTGACATGAACAAGATCACCCGCAAGATCGCCGCCGTCACGGCGATGGCCGCCGCACCCGCCATCATCGCGGTCGGTGTGGCCGGCGCCAGCCAGGCGCAGACCGACGCCACCAATCCTGGTCCGTCGATCAGCCACGCGACGCAGCACGCACCGAGTGCCCACAAAGCATTCCCGAATCAGAAGAACTTCCCGAAGCCGGGCACCCGCGAGCACCACCGGCACCAGTGGAAGAAGCACCACAAGCACTGACGTCACAGGCCGAGAGTGCTGTTGTCACGCCATCAACCGGTGGCCAGATTGACACTCACCGCCTGAATAATGCCAATCGGTGCTACTGTGCGGCATGCACACCGTGGCCGTCGTGGCGATGCCGGATGTGGTCGCATTCGACCTCAGCACACCGGTCGAGGTGTTCGGCCGCGCCGAATTCGGGACAGCCACACCCGGCTACCGCATCATCGTGTGCGGCAGCGATCCCGAGGTGAGTGCCGGACCCCTGCGTATCGCGACCGACCACGGCCTCGACGCGCTCGCCGACGCCGACACCATCGTCATCCCCGGTCGCAACGACGTCACACTCGACAGTCCGGCGCCGGTGGTCGAGGCATTGCAGACGGCCTACGCGTCCGGTGCCAGGATCGCGTCGATCTGCTCAGGCGCGTTCACACTGGCTGAGGCGGGACTGCTCGACGGCCGCCAGGCCACCACACATTGGCTGGCGGCCGACTACTTCCGCCTGCGGTTCCCGGCCGTCGATCTCGACCCCGACGTGCTCTACGTCGACGAAGGTCAGGTGCTGACGTCGGCCGGCGCCTCGGCGGGGCTCGACCTGTGCCTACACATGGTGGCGACCGATCACGGTTCGGCGGCCGCGGCGCACGCGGCACGACTGGCCGTGGCCCCCCTGCACCGCAGCGGCGGGCAGGCGCAGTTCATCATGCGAAATACGCTGCCGCTCAACACTATCGGTGAGGCGACCACGCTCGATGGCGTATTGGCGTGGATCGAGCGGGAAGCACATCGGGAACTGACCCTCAAAGACATTGCCGCCACCGCCTCGATGAGTATCCGCACACTGAACCGCCGCTTCCAGAGCGAAACAGGCCAGACCCCGATGCAGTGGGTCACCGGTGTGCGAATCCGCAACGCGCAGGTCCTTCTGGAGACCTCTGCGCATGGCGTCGAGCGGATCGGGGCGAAGGTGGGGTTCACCTCCCCCGCCAACTTCCGCGAGCAGTTCCGCCGGCTGACCGGGGTCGCACCGCAGCACTACCGCAACACCTTCCGCGAATCTGACCCGTGATCAGGTGTTCTCGGCGAGCCTGAGCACCGAATCGGGGGTCGGTATCGACGCATCGCAGTCGGGTGCGCGCTCGGGCTCCCCGTAGACCACCGACATCGGCACCACCCCACCCCACACCCCGGCCGCGATATCAGATTCGGGATCCTCGGGCCACCCGTCACTGACCTTGAGCGACCAGTTCGTATCGGTGATCGGTAACCGCAATGCCAGTGTTGCGGCCAGTTCCTTGCGGGAACTCGCTCGCAATTCGGCGACCCGGCCAGGTATGAAGGACTCGGTCAGGCTTTCCAGATACCGCACCTTGTCGTCGTTGTCGACCAGCTCGAACGATCCGAACAGCGCCGCGCTGCGGTAACGGAACGACGACTCGAAGGCACTGCGCGCGACCACGACTCCGTCGAGCGCGGTTACCGACACGGCGGCCTGCGCACCGGCGGCCAGCGCGCGCATCCACGGCGATCCCGTGGACCCGTGGATCACCAGATCCTCTCCCACTCTGGCGAAACCGGTGGGAAAGATGACCGGGTGGCCGTCACGCACCAGCGCCACAGTGGCCAGCGGCGTGCTGTCGAGGAGCGCGAAAAGACCGTCCCGAGACGTGCTCTGCAGTTCGGGCACCCGGGTGACGCGAGTCGAGGGCTGCGACATTTCCTAACTCTCGCACGCCGGGACGAGCCAGGCGGCGCTATCGGGCGGGAGAACCGATCCCACCCTGGGCTGCGATGCCAGGATCACCGAGAACCCGTCCGGCAGTGCGATATCGGCCGGTCCGGTGTTGACCCAGCACTGCGCCTCGCCACGGGCGAACGCCAGCACCGATTCCGGCGCCTCGAGCCAGTCGACCTCGCCGGCGTCGACCCACACACCGGGACGGACGGCCAGGGCCGCGCGGTACAGCTGAAGGAACGACGCCGGCTCCCCCTCCTGCGTCGCCACGCTGTGCGAACCCCAGTGCGGGGGCTGCGGTAACCACGGCGGTGCCGACCCGGCGGGTGAGAATCCGTACGGTGGTGACGATCCCGACCACGGCAGCGGAACCCGGCAGCCGTCACGACCCACATCGGTGTATCCGGACTGCACCCAGGTCGGGTCCTGCCGGACGTCGTCGGGCAGGTCCTCGATCTCCTCGAGTCCCAGTTCCTCACCCTGGTAGACGTATGCGGTGCCGGGCAGCGCCAATTGCAGCAACGCAGAAGCCCGGGCCCGTTGGCGGCCCAGATCATGGTCGGCCGATTCCTGCGACCATCGGCCGCGTTCCCACTCGGTTTCCACCAGTCCCGGTGGCTGCGACCGCGCATACCTGGTCACGGTGCGCGTCACGTCGTGATTGGACAACACCCAGGTGGGCGGAGCCCCCACCGAGGCCGCACCGAGGACAGCGTCGTCGATGACCTTGCGCAGGCTCGCCGCACGCCACGGGGCGCGCAGGAAGTCGAACTGGAAAGCGGTGTGCAGTTCGTCGGGACGCAGATATCTCGCCAGGCGCTCGTTGCTGGGCACCCAGGCCTCGGCGATGAAGACACGTTGCGGGTCATAGCGATTGGCGACCGCACGCCAACCCCGGTAGATGTCGTGCACACCTTCCTGATCCCACGCCGGATGCACGCTGCCCTCCAGCAGGCCCGCGGTGGCCGCCCCGCGGTCGGGCAGACCGGCGGCCTTGACCAACCCGTGTGCGACGTCGATACGAAAACCGTCGACGCCCTTGTCGAACCAGAACGCCAGCACATCCTCGAACTCGGCGCGGACCTCGGGATGCTCCCAGTTGAGGTCGGGCTGTTTGGGCGCGAACAGGTGCAGGTACCACAATCCGTCGGGCAGTCGTGTCCAGGCCGGGCCGCCGAACACACTGAGCCAGTCGTTGGGCGGCAGCTCCTCGTTGCGGCCCCGCCCCGGCCGGAAGAAATACCGTTCGCGCGCACCGGGTTCGGAACGCAACGCCGCGGCGAACCAGTCATGTTCGTCGGACGTGTGATTGGGCACGATATCGAGAATTACCTTGATCCCGACGGCATGAGCTTCGGCGATGAAGGCGTCGGCGTCGGCGAGGGTGCCGTAAGCCGGCTCGATGTCGTGGTAGTCCGAGACGTCGTAGCCGGCGTCGGCCATCGGCGAGGGATACCAGGGGTTGATCCAGATGGCGTCCACGCCCAGCGCCGCGAGGTACGGCAGCCGGGACCGCAGGCCGGCCATATCACCGATACCGTCGCCGTTGTCATCGGCGAAACTGCGGATGTAGACCTGGTAGACCACCGCGGTCTCCCACCATTGCGCGGCCATCACAGCCCCACTCGACGCAGGGCGTCGGGGGTCAGGTCGGCCAGCGTGGGATACCCGTCGACGGCCATGATGAGGTCGGCCTCGGCCAGCAGCGATCTCAACACGTGCACGATGCCGTCCACACCGCCCAATGCCAGCCCGTACGCATACGGCCTGCCGATCCCGACGGCTGAGGCGCCCAGCGCCAGCGCCTTGATCACGTCGGCACCGGAGCGCACACCCGAGTCGAACAGCACCGGCAGGTCGCCGGCGGCCTCGACCACGCCCGGGAGGCAGTCGATGGCGGGCAGCCCGCCATTGGCCTGGCGTCCGCCGTGGGTGCTGCAGTAGATGCCGTCAACACCGTAATCCTTTGCGCGTCTGGCATCGTCGGGATGACAGATGCCCTTGAGGATCAGCGGGAGCGTGGTGATCGAGCGCAGCCACGCCAGGTCGTCCCAGGTGAGTGATTTCCCGAAGATGCCCGCCCAGTACATGACGGCCGAGCGTGGGTCCGCGGCCAGCGTCTCGGGGGCCACCCCGCACTTGGCCTGGAACACGGGGTCGCTGGTGTAGTTGGCCAGGCATTTGCCGCGCAGCTGGGGAAAGTTCGCCGTCGCCAGGTCCCGTGGGCGCCAACCGGGGATCCAGGTGTCCAGGGTGACCACGATGCCCGCGTAACCGGCGGCCTCGGCGCGATGTACCAGGCTTTCGGCCAGTTCCCGGTCGGTCGGGCAGTAGAGCTGGTAAAAGCCTGGGGTGTCGCCGAATTCGGCCGCCACCGACTCCAGCGGATCCTCGACCAGGGTGGATGCGCACATCGGCACACCGGTGCGGGCCGCGGCCCTGGCAGTGGCCAGGTCACCGTGGCCGTCCTGGGCGCACAGCGCGATGACACCGATCGGCGCCATGAAAATCGGTGCGGACCAACGCTTTCCCCACAGCTCCACCGACAGGTCCCGCTCGGTGGCGCCGACCAGCATCCGCGGTATCAGCCCCCAGCGTTGGAAGGCTGTGACGTTGACGTCCTGGGTCCGCTCGTCACCTGCGCCGCCTGCGACGTAGGACCACACCGAGGGCGGTAGGACCTGTTCGGCGCGCGCCTGCAACTCGGCGTACGCCATCGGAAGGCTGGGCAGCACGCCGGTGAGGCCCTGAAAGTAGATCTCGTACTGGTATGCACCGAAAGGTGTGCTCATGAGAAGTCCTTCACCACGTCGGCCACCCGACGCACTTGTTCGAGATCGGAACTGGTGGGAATGAGGTGCACCTCATCGGTACCGGCCGCAGCGAACGCGTGCAGTGTCTCGGCGAGTTCGGCCTCGCTGCCGGCCCACCCGGTGCTCGGGGCCATCGCGTCGACGTATTCGGCCGGAATCCAGTTCATGTACCGCCGCAGGTGGCGGTGCACCTGTGCGCGCGCGTCCTCGGCCGGGCCGAGGGCGAACCAGAATGACGTCGCCAGATGCGGCGGCGGCTCACCGGCCCGGGCCCACGCGTCACGGGCGACATCGAACAGGTCGTTCTGCTTGTCGACGTCAAGGTCCATGGTGATACCGGCCAGGCCACGCGCCCAGGTCGCGGCGCTGCGGACTGTCTTCGGGCCGATGGTGCCGACCAGCAACGGTGGGCCGCCCACCTGCGCCGGCGCCGGACCGACCGGCAGGACGGACTCGGTGATCCTGTCGCCCCGCCACACCCGCCGCATGGTCTCGACGCGTTCGGCCATCTGGCGCATGGTCTGTGTCTTGGGGTCGGCACCGACGGCCACATAGTCCTCGTGACGACCACCGATCCCGATTCCCACGGTGAGCCGTCCGCCCGACAGCATGTCACCGGTGGCCAGCGCCTTGGCGCACAGCACCGGGTCGTGCAGTTGCGGCACGATCACCGTCGTCACCAGTTGCACCCGGCGTGTCCAGGCAGCCAGGGCACCGAGCAGGGTGAGGCTATCCGGGTTCTCGAAGGCGATCCGCTCACCCCAGCACAGCGACGAGAACGGCCCCTCGTCAATGGTGGCGGCCCACGACTCGAGCACGCCGGCGTTCAGATCGGGTTCCATCACGGGCATCGTCATCCCTACGCGCACGCCCGCGATTCTGGCACGCCCACGAGAACGCCCGGTATCCGGCGCGTCAGGCGGAGAGGTTGTAGATGTGGTCAGGCGTGGCGATCGAGGTCACCGCGGTGGCGATCTGGCCGGCTGAATGCTCTTCGGTCACATCGGAGTTGGTGAAAACCACCAGCGTGGCGTCGCGTTCGGGCAGATACACCACCACCGTCGCGTAGCCCGGGATGTCGCCGTTGTGACCCAACCAGCCGTGGGTATTGAAGATCGCGAAACCGTATGCGACACCCGGCGCAGCCTCGGTGCCCTGGATGCGTTGCTGCTGGGTGTCGGGCTTGAGCAGGGTGCCACGGCCCAGGACGGCCGCCCACGCCGACATGTCGGCCGCATCGGACACGATCTGCCCGGCGGTGTTGGCCCAGGACGGATTCCAGAACGTGGCGTCGACGACCTGGCCACTGGGCAGTTTGTTGTAGCCGTGGGCGAACGGTTCGGGCATCGCACCGTTGGTTGGCCAGCTGGTCTGCGCCAGGCCCAGCGGCCCGAAGTAGCGGTCCTGCAGGTACCGGTCCACGGGCACACCGGTGACCTTTTCGATGACCAGTCCGAGCAGCACGGTGTTGGTGTTGGTGTACTTCCACTGCGTGCCGGGCGGGAAGTTCAGCGGATGCCGGAAGGCATAGCCCAGCAGTTCCGCCGGTGTGGTGGGGAAGGATTCGCCGCCCTGCGTCGCCTGACCGTAGATCTTCTGCAGGAACTCCTCGTCGTCGGAGTAATCGAACAAGCCGCTGCGCATCCGGCCCAGCATGTCGAGGGTGATGTCGTCACCGGACGGCACACCGTCGACGTACATCGAGATCGGGTCGGTCAGCCTGATCCGGCCTTCATCGGCCAGCTGCAGGATGGCTGTCCCGGTGAACGTCTTGCTGACACTGCCGATCCGCATGTGGTCATCGGCGGTGATCGGCGCGTTGGTCGAGGTGTCGGCAACGCCGACCGCCCGCGTGTAGTCGATGGTGCCGGGAATCGACAGCGCCACGATGGCACCGGGGATACCCATGTCGGCGACCTTGCGTGCGATCGCGTCGTCGAGTTGCGCAGCAAGGTCGGGCGGTTCGGCCGCAGCGGGCCAGACCAGGGCCAGGGCGGCCACCGCCGCAATGAGCATTGCCAGCAAACCGCGGCACAGGCGCATGGCTGGCAGCATATCGACTTCACGTCCAGGTGAGGTCAGGTCACGGGATCCTTACGCGCCTTGACCGGACCTGCGCTGGGCGGCGGCTGGAACAGATGGCCCCGCACACTGCCCCTGGTGGTACGCGATGCCACGAGAATCCAGGTGCACAAGAGCCCGACGTAGGCGATGACGGCGGCGACCTTGAACGCAGGCAGATGGGTGTGCTGCGCCAACTGGGTGGTGCCCGTGACGAAGGTGCCGACCGGGAACGTCAGGCTCCACCATGTCAGCGCGAACGGCATCCCTCGGCGCAGCGTGCGCACGGTCAGCGACGTCGCCAATGCGATCCACAGCACGGCGAAACCCCAGACCGGGACGCCGTAGAGAATGCTGAAGACGGACATCGCCCCGGCGATCTCGGGTGCGACGGCGGCCGCCGCGTTGGTGCCCAGAAGCCCTGCCGCCGTGATCGATTGGCCCAGCGGGCCGAGCACGATCCACAGCGTGGGAACCCGAGCGGTACCGGACGTGCCGTACAGCGTGAGCCGGCTCCAGATCATCGCGATGATCATCAATGAGGCCACCAGGGACAGGCCGAACATGGCGTAGCAGCCGAAGAGCATGGTCTGTTTGCCTGCGCCAGGTGCCATGTGCGGGAGCAGCAGTGCCCCAGAGGCGGCCGACACCATCGGCGGAACCACCGGCATCAGCCAGCCGCCGAACGCGGCGTCGGGTTCGACGTTGTACTGCGTGAACATCAGGAACGGAATGCTCACGGCGGTGAACAGCCCACCCAGAGTGCCGGTGGTCCACAGCACCCAGGCCAGGTCCACGGCCACGCGCTCGCCGATCAGGTCCTTGCCCACCAACAGCGCTCCAGAGCCCACCGTCATCAGTGCCATGGGTGCGGCGCCGTAGAAGTGAGCCATCTGAGGGTTGCGGGCGTGGGTGCGGACCACCCTGGGGTGGCTCAGCCAGTGACCGCCCACGACGACGATCAGGATCACCAGCAGCAGGGCCGCGATTACCCACACCACCTCGGCGAAACCCCGCAGGCCGGGGATGTGCACCGGCAGTGTCGCGCCCGCGGTGGCGACGATGCCGGTGCCCATCACCGACGCGAACCAGTTGGGCCCGATGTTGCCCAGCACCTCGACGCGGGTGCGCGGCGCGGGGGCGACGTCGCCGTCTTCGGGCGGTTGCTGGTCGGTGGGGGCCATGACTGACAAACCCTACTGCCGACGGCGACCCGCGATCGTCAATTCAGCGGGTGAGGCCGACCACCCGCAGCAACGCCGGCCGGCGCAGGGCCAACCCGACCCACATCAACACACCCAGGTAGACCGCGAACAAAATGTGCGTGAGCAACGGCGCCTCGATCCGCATGTTCGCCGTGACGGCACCACCCAGGTACGCGGTGATGCCCAGCGCCCCCAGCACGGCGGTTCGCGGAATGGCGTACACCACAACGCAACTGGCGAGTACGATGCCCATCACCAACGCCTGGCCGGGCGGGAAGCCCAGCGCGGCGGTGCCCTCCTTGACTTGTTCGACGCCGGCCAGCTTGCCGAATGCGTCGAACACCAGGAACGCCCCGACAAGCCAGCTGATCACCACGCCGGCAACCCGGCGCGACGACCGACCCGAGGGTCGGGATCCGTCGATGTCGGCGACGGCGGAATCGGTGGTGGCGGGACGGACACTCATGGGGATACTCCTCGGTCTGGGGTCGCGGGACGATGCGGCTACCACGACAGACCGGCGCCGTTCCGAAAACTCATCACCGGGGGCTAACCCCACCCCGGTTCGGAGGAAAACGCCGTGTCGAACACCCGGGCAGGTCCCTAGGTTTAGGGACATGGCTGTTGCATACGACCTGGGGGCCGACCGAGCCGATACCGGCACGCCCGCCACCACCGAAACCCTGCGGGCGCCGGTCCGCCACCTCGGCGTGGTGCCGACCGCGTCGATGATCACGGGCGCCGCCATCGCGGTGGTCTGGTTCTGGATTCCGTTGGGGATCCTGATCATCGGTGTGTCCTCGATCCCCTCGGTGATCGGCTTCGTCCTGTCCGCCGTGGTGTTCATCTACCTGATGCGTGGGGTCGAGTGGGTCGAACGGGTACGCAGTGAGGCGGTTTTCGGCCTGCGGATCGCGGTACCGGGGCGCCGGCTGTCGCAGTACACGGGCTTCCAACGATGGGCGCACCAGTTGTGGCTCGACGTCAGCAGCGCCCGGTTCTGGAAGGGGTGCGCGCACCACTACCTGCGGATGATCTACGACGTCGCCGCGACCGCGGTCGCCTTCGCCCTGATCGCCTTCGCCTTCCTTGGCCCTGCCGCGGCCATCGCCGTCGACCGCAGCGACCGCGCGGCAGGGCTGGAGTTCATCCCGCCCGCGCTGGCCTGGTCCCTGGCCGTCGCGGCGCTGTTGGCCGCGATCGCGCTGCTGGTGCTGGCACCGGCGCTCGATGCCCGCATCGACCGCTGGCTGCTGTCGCCGTCGTCGACTGATGCGCTCCAACACCAGGTCAACGCGCTGGCAGACGCGCGTCAAGGCGCGGTGTCGTCGGCGCAGACCGAGCGGCATCGCATCGAACGCGACCTGCATGACAGCGTTCAACCACGACTGGTGTCGCTGGCCATGACCATCGGGCTGGCCCAGACCAAACTCGATTCCGATCCCCCGGCCGCCAAAGCCTTGATCGCCGAGGCGCACAACGACGCCAAGCTGGCGTTGGCCGAACTGCGCGATGTGGTCCGCGGGATCGCGCCGACAATCCTGGCCGATCGCGGCCTGGACGCCGCACTGTCCTCGGTGGTCCAGCGCGCCGAGACGTCCGGGGTGCCCACCGCACTCGACGTCTACCTGCCGCGCCGGCTGCCCGACGAGGTCGAGGCGGTGGCCTACTTCGTGGTGGCCGAGGCGTTGACCAACATCGCGAAACATGCCGGTGCGTCGCAGGCCGTGGTGACGGTGCGCCTCGACGACGTCGCCCAGCAGGTGTACGTGTCGGTGTTCGATGACGGCCGAGGGGGTGCGCGGGTGACCCTCGACGGTGAGGACGCCGACGGCACCGGGTTGCGCGGCCTGGCCGAACGGGTGCGGGCGGCAGGGGGCACGTTCACGGTGTCGAGCCCGACGACCGGACCGACCATCGTGACCGCGGTGCTGCCATGCGGATCGTGATCGCCGAGGATTCCGCACTGCTGCGCGCCGGCATCGAGCGAATCCTCACCGACGCCGGCCACGACCTGATCGCGGGGGTCGCGGACGCCACCCACCTGCTGCGCCTCGTCAACGACACCCGACCGGACCTGGTGATCGTCGACGTGCGGATGCCGCCGACGTTCACCGACGAAGGCATCCGCGCGGCAGCGGTGTTGCGTTCGCAGAACCCGGAATCGGCGATCCTGGTGCTGTCGCATTACGTCGAGGAGCGCTACGCCGCGGACCTGATCTCGGCCAACACGCGCGGGTTCGGGTATCTGCTCAAAGACCGGGTCGCCGACGTGCCGGCGTTCCTCGACGCCGTCGACACCGTCGGCAGCGGCGGCACCGTTCTCGACCCCGAGGTGGTGGCGCAGATCCTGGTGCGCTCGCAGCGCCGCGCCGCGGTCGCACAGTTGACCCCGCGTGAACGGGACGTGCTGCAGCTGATGGCCGAGGGCAGGACCAACTCGGCCATAGCGAGCGCCTTGTCGATCTCGACCGGCTCGGCAGAGAAACACATCGCCTCGATCTTCACGAAGTTCGATCTGATCCCCGACGACAGCGAGAACCGTCGCGTGCTGGCGGTCCTGCGCTACCTGGAGTCCGAACCCGGAGGAACCCCGTGACCACCACCATGTACTCGCCCAGCCCCAGCCCGACGCCCGCCCC
>CAMFLL010000045.1 GCA_945957405.1 uncultured Mycolicibacterium sp.
GTCGCCGCCGTCGCCGCTGTCGCCGTGCTGGTCGCCGCGGTGTGCGCCTTCGGTGCCTGGCAGTTGCGGGGTGCCTCCGACGATCGGACCAAGGCGGCCAGCGTCGCGCAGAGCGCCGTGGAGAACTCGACGGTGCCTGCCGATGTCGCCGAAGGGGCGGTGCCGGAGATCGCGGCCACCGTTCCACCTGACATCAAGGCAACGGGCCGATTGGTGGTCGGGGTCAATGTGCCCTACGCGCCCAACGAGTTTCGGGACGCCTACGGTCAACTCGTCGGTTTCGACGTCGACCTGATGAATGCGGTCGCCAGGACGCTCGGGCTGTCCGCGGACTACCGAGAGACCGAATTCGAGACCATCATCCCGTCGGTTCGAAGCGGTGATTTCAACGTCGGTATGTCATCGGTCACAGATACCAAGGCGCGGGAGGAGTCCGTCGATTTCGTCACCTACTTCGAAGCGGGCACGCTGTGGGCGCAGCGCCCGGGCGCCGGGATCGATCCCACGAACGCCTGCGGTCTGCGGGTCGGCGTGGCGTACGGCGTGATTCAGGAGACCGAGGAGATTCCCGCCAAGAGTCAAGCCTGCGTGGCGGCCGGTCTCGCGCCGATCGAAAAAGTGGTCTACACCCGTCAGGACGACCTGACGCAGGCGCTGATCTCCGGTGATGTCGACGCCATGTCTGCGGATTCCCCTGTCACTGGCTTCGCGGTGAAGACCAGTGGTGGAGCACTCGAGACGGCCGGTGAGGTGTTCGACGCCGGCCCGTACGGGTGGCCCGTGCAGAAGGGTTCGGCGCTCGCGGTGTCACTGCAGCGTGCGCTGGAACACCTGATCAAGACCGGCGAGTACCGCACCATCGCCACCATCTGGGGGGTGGAGAAGGGTCTGATCGACAGGCCGGAACTCAACGCGGCAATCAGGTGACCGCGTCGGTGAGGCGCCCGGAACGCGCGTACACCTCGGCCAGGAACTGTTCGACCGCCACCGCGGAGTGCGCGGAGCGCGGGGATCCGAAGGTGTCGAAACCGTGCTGCGCACGGGGTAATTCGGCATAGACAACGGGTTGTCGGCTCACCTCGCGAAGACGCGTGACGAAGCGGCGGGCCTGTTCGACCGGGATCAACGAATCGTTCGTGCCGTGCAGGACGAACATCGGCGGCGCGTCGGGCCCGGCGTACGCGACGGGGGACGCCGCGCGGTAAGCGTCCGGGAACTTCCGCCGGCTCTGCTTGAACACATACTGCTCGAGCATCGGCAGCATCATGGGATGCACCGACGTGTCGCGCTTGGAGAAGTCGTACACACCGTAGAACGGCACCGCGGCCTGCACCGTGGTGTCGACGTCTTCGAAACCGGTTTGGAACTCGGGCAGATTGGGCGTCAGCGCGGCAAGCGATGACAGATGGCCGCCGGCCGACCCGCCGGTGACCGCGATGAAATCCGGGTCACCCCCGTACTCCGCGATGTGCTCCTTGACCCAGGCGATGGCGCGCTTGACGTCGACGATGTGATCCGGCCAGGTCGACCGTGGACTCAGGCGGTAGTTGATCGACACGCATACCCAGCCGCGTTCGGCAAGGTGGCTCATCAGTGGATGGGCTTGTCCGCGTTTGCTTCCCAGGATCCAGGCGCCGCCGGGGATCTGCAGCAGAACCGGGGCGCGGCCGTCGCGGGGGAGATCCTGCCTGCGCCAGATGTCGAGATGGTTCTTGCGGCCGAACTCCCCGTAGCTGACGTCGCTGCTCCCGGTCGCATAGTTGCGGTAGATCCGGAACATCCGCACCACACCCGGCCGCTTGGTCGGGCCCGCCGCGGGCGGCTGCCACAATCCGGCCGAATCGCCACGACGTTCGGGGCCGAGCCCCTCATCGAGCGCCTTGGCCAGCGGCCGGTCGGATCGCGTCCCGAGCCGGTGCAGATCCAGCAGACCGAGCCATGACAATCCCGCCACGAGCCAGACGAACGGTCCGACGCGCCGGCCCAGCCCGCGTGACAGCGCGGCGAGTGCAAGCGGCTGAGGCGCCAGGAACTGCAAAGGCAGTTCCGAGGCGAACACTCCGTAGGCGAACGAGTGCAGTGACGGATAGCCACGCTTGAACAGCGGTCGAAGGCCATTGGCGGTGAAAACTGCCGAGACGAGCACGCCCACGACAGCAACGAATTGTTTGACTCGCTTCACGAAAAGCCACCATATGCTGAGCAGATGTCAGCGCCCGACCCCACCACACCGCTGTGGCGGGCAGCGCAGGTGTTCCGCCTGCTCAGCTACGTCTACGCCGTCGGGTTCGAGGTCGCCAGCATCGACGAACTGGACAACCCGGTCCTCGGGTGGCTGCTGTTCGGCGTGCTGTCGGGCTGGACCCTGCTGTGCGGACTGGCCTATCTGCAGGGATTCGGACGCAGGTTGGTGTGGGTGGTGGCCGAGTTCGTCGTCGTCGCCGCGCTGATGCTTTCGACGCAGTTCGTGGCCTCCGACCAGTGGGTGGCGGCCAATCAATCGTGGCCGACCACGTTGTGGGCCACCAATGCCACGATCTCGGCGGCGATCCTGCTCGGACCGGTTGCGGGCATGCTGACCGGTATCGCCGTCATGGCGGTGTATGCACTCTTGAAAGGCGCGATCAGTTTCGACTTCGCCCGCAATGCCACCCTGGTGATCGAGATCGCCGTGGGGCTGGCGCTGGGGATGGCCGCGCAGACCGCGCGGCGCGCGCACGCCGAGCTAACCCGTGCCGCGGCATTGGCCGCTGCGGTGTCCGAGCGTGAGCGGCTGGCCAGGCAGGTCCACGACGGCGTCATCCAGGTACTTGCGCTGGTGGCGAAGCGTGGTCGCGAAATAGGCGGTCCGACAACTGAACTGGCGGATCTGGCCAGTGAACAGGAACGTGCCTTACGGCGCCTGGTCAGTGTCGAGGACATCCGTGAAGGCGCCGACGCCGGCTTGGTGGACATCCGTGCCGACCTCAACCGCAGATCCGGTGCCCACGTGGTGGTCAGCGTGCCGGGCACACCCGTGCTGCTGGACTCGACGGTGGCGGACGAGTTGAACGCGGCGGTGGGCAATGTGCTGGACAATGTCGACGCACATGCGGGTGACGGAGCCCGCGCCTACATCCTGGTGGAGGACATGGGTGACGCCGTGACGGTCAGTATCCGGGATGACGGTGTCGGTATCGCTCCCGGCCGTTTGCGTCACGCGGCATCCGAAGGCCGGCTGGGTATTTCGCAGTCGATCGTCGGACGCCTGCAGGCGCTGGGTGGTTCGGCGGAACTGACCACCGATGTCGGGGCCGGCACCGAATGGGAACTCACGGTGCCCAGAGGAAAGGAGACCGGGCGTGACTGAGCCGCCGACGGTGATGGTGGTCGATGACCATCCGATCTGGCGTGATGCTGTGGCACGGGATCTGGCCGATGACGGATTCACCGTCGTCGCGACTGCCGACGGTGCTGCAGCGGCGCGTCGCCGCGCCGCCGTGGTGCACCCCGATGTGGTGTTGATGGACATGCGGCTGGCCGACGGGGACGGCGCGACGGCGACAGCTCAGGTGCTCGAGGTGTCGCCGTCCTCCCGGGTGTTGGTGCTTTCGGCATCCGGTGAGCGCGACGACGTCCTGCAGGCCGTAAAAGCCGGGGCCACAGGCTATTTGGTCAAGAGCGCGTCCAAGGCCGAACTCGCCGACGCGGTGCGGGCCACCGCGGCCGGGCGGGCCGTCTTCACGCCCAGTCTGGCCGGCCTGGTGTTGGGGGAGTACCGCCGGATCGCGCAGCGCAAGTCGGCTTCGTCGGGGCCCACCCTGACCGAGCGCGAGACCGAGGTGCTGCGTCATGTCGCAAAAGGCTTGACGGCCAAGCAGATTGCGGCGAAATTGTCGGTGAGCCACCGTACCGTCGAGAATCACGTGCAGGCGACGTTCCGTAAGCTCCAGTTGGCGAACCGCGTGGAATTGACGCGCTACGCCATCGAACACGGTCTAGACAAGGAGCCCTGACGGGCGCGGCGCACCGATTCGCGTAGTCCTACTCATCCGTGCCGCGTGGTCCGGCGAAACGATGAGGTGATGTCCGCACCGCATCAGCCTGCCCTCAGACGGCTGGCCGCCGAATTCTCTGCCATGGCCGATCAGATGGCCCGGATCTCGGTCGAGCTCACCGAACTCGAGCGCGTCCTCGACTTTCGCGCTCCCGCGCCCATGCCACTTCCGCCGCCCATGCCCATGCCCATCCCCGTGCCGCCTCCGCCGCCACCGGTATGGCCGGCCGCGCCACCACCCCCGCCCAAGCCGTCGCTGACCGAACGCATCGGCAGGGAGACCGGCCAGGGTTGGATCGGCAAGGGCCTGGCGGTGGCCGGCGTCGCGGTGACACTCATCGGCGTCGTCCTGCTGCTCGTGCTGGCCGCCCAGGCCGGCATCCTGCGTCCCGAGATCCGCGTCACCGCCGGTGCGGGGCTCGCCGCGGCGTTGGTGTTCGTGGGCGTGCGCATGAACCGGCGGCCCGGCGGCCGCGTCGGTGCCATCGCGCTGGCGGCCACCGGTATCGCCGCCGGCTATATGGATGTCATTGCCGTCACGACCATCTACGACTGGGTGCCGCCTGCCGTCGGCCTGCTGCTCGCCTCCGCGATCGGTGGCGCGGGCCTGACCCTGGCCCGGCGGTGGGATTCGCAGCATCTGGGCCTGCTGGTGTTCGTCCCGCTGATCGGGCTGGCTCCGGTCGTCGCCGACGGTGTCACGCTGCTGCTGGTGGGATTCATGATCGTGCTCTCTGCGGCCGCCCTGCCTGTGCAACTCGGTAAGGACTGGATCTGGATGCATGCCGCCCGGACCGTCGGAGTGACCGTTCCTCTGCTGGTGGCGCTGTTGGCCGCATCGTTTGCGGGGCAACTCGGTTCGGCCGATGATCCCTGGTTACTCGGTGGGGCGTGTGCAGTGGCGGCACTGCTGTCGATCGTCGGAGGCCTGATCCTGTTGCCGCACACGTACCGCAGCACTGCGCTGGCCATGCTGACCGTGATCGGCGTGATCCCCGCCCTTTCGACTGGTATCGCGGTGGACCGCTATCTGGCCGCCCTGATCGCCGGTGCCACCGCCACGGTGATGCTGGCGATCGTCGCGTTGGGATCGCGTTTCCCGGGGTTCCGCGGTGCGGTGGGTGCCATCTGGTCGGCGCTGTCGGCGGTCGGCGCCCTGATCGCGGTCACCGTCGCGTTCGACGGCGATGTCGCGGGCCCGGTGCTGCTCGGGCTCGCGCTGACCGTCGTCATCGCCGGTCGGCGGAGCGTCGCGGCGCGGTGGTCCGCATCGGGGTTCACGGTCGTCGGTGCGGCCGCGTTCGTCACCTACGCGCCGCCCGACCACCTGGTTCATGGCGTGCGGTTGCCGGTCCAGATCGCGGTTTCGGTGTTGGCCTCGAGTGTGCTGCTGGCGGCCTGTGCCGTTGCAATCGCGCGGGCCTGGGGTGGCCGGAGAAGTTTCGACGACAGCACCCGCATGCTGTGGGCCTGCGCCGCCGTCGTCGGCGTCTACGCCATCACCGTCTTCACCGTGACCACCGGTGTCCTCATCGGTGGGCCCGACGGGGGATTCCTGGCGGGACACATGGCGGCGACCATCTGCTGGATCGCCGTGGCCGCCGGCCTTTTTGTGGCGGCGCTGCGGATCGATGAGCCGGAGGCAAGGACGGCGCCGATCGCCGGCGGTTTGGCGCTCACCGCGGCGGCCATGGCGAAATTGTTCCTGTTCGACCTCGGCACCCTCGACGGCATGTTCCGTGTCGCCGTGTTCATCGTGGTCGGATTGGTGTTGCTCGGGATGGGTGCAGGCTATGCGCGCAGCCTCGCCAGCAAAGGTATGCCTTACCAATCGTGATCGACCTGACAACAGTGCTGGATGATTATTGTGTAACCCGGCGTTACAGTTAACGTGGTCGAGAAAAGTGGACGTCAGGACAGGTGGAGCACCACAGTCAGTCCACTCGACACGATGAAACCGGGTCGGTCTCCGGACCGACGTCGCCGTGAGAGGAGACCAGTCATGACCATCACAGCAACTCCGAAGAGCCGTCGGCGCGACGCCAACGAGGTCACCGGATTCGCGCCCTCGGCACAGTTCATCGAGCACTTGCAGAGCGTCCTCGTGGACCTCATCGAACTGCACCTGCAGGGTAAGCAGGCACACTGGAACGTCGTCGGGACCAACTTCCGCGACCTGCATCTTCAGCTCGACGAACTGGTCGATTTCGCCCGCGAGGGCAGCGACACGATCGCCGAACGGATGCGGGCGCTCGACGGCGTGGCCGACGGCCGGTCGGACACCGTGGCCGCCACCACGACTCTGCCGCAGTTCCCGCCGTTCGAGCAGAACACCGGTGAGGTGGTGGATCTGATCACCACGCGTGTCCATGCCGCGGTGGACACCCTGCGTCGGGTGCACGACGACATCGACGCCGAGGATCCCAGCACCGCGGACATCCTGCACCAGTTGATCGACGGACTGGAAAAGCTGGCCTGGCTGATCAGGTCGGAGAACCGCAAGGTCTGACACGTGGACCGCAGGTACACGACCCGCCCGACAACAAATACGATGCGTTGGTGTCGAATGCCAGTGGTTTCCTGCGCCATCCGGCCGTCGCAGTGGCGGTCGGTGCCGGCGCTCTGATGGCCGGCGGCGCCACGGCGGCCTTTCGCACCGCGACGAGCCTGCCCATCGTCGGGCCGCAACTGGATCGCGGTGTCGCGGCGCTGGCGAGGCGCGGCGAACAGTTGCTGCACGACGGCGTCGATCCCGTTCGTGCCCTGGTGATCACGATCGCCGTCCACGTCGTCGACCATGTGCTGGCGGAGCTCGATCTGACCACGGTGGTGCGCGAGCAGGTCGACATCGATGCCATCGTCCGGGACGTCGACATCGACGCGATCATCGCGCGGATCGACCTCGTCGGCCTGGCTGACACGGTGATCGACGGCGTGGACCTGCCACGGATCATCCGCGAATCGACGACGTCGGTGACGGCCGAGGTCATGACCGATGTCCGCACCCAGGGGGAACGCGCCGACGACATGGTGTCGGGCATCGTCGATCGGATGCTCGGCCGGTCCGGCGGGCGTCCCGGGTGACCTCGCGCACCGCGGGTATCGTGAGCCGGGGCCTGGCCGGCATCGTCGATGTCATTGTGGTCATGGTCGCGCTCGCGGCGGTCTACGTGGGTTGGGTCTTTGTGCGCCTTGCCTTTTCGCCCCGTGCCTTCAGCTTCCCCGCCCCGTCGGTGGTGTTCTCGACGGTCGGCTTCCTGGTGATGGCGACGCTGTATCTGGCGGTGTGCTGGGCGGTTTCGGGATGTACGGCGGGGGCGGTGCTGATGGGTGTCGAGGTGACCGGTAGCAAAACGCGCCGCGTGTCACCCGTGATCGCGGTGTTGCGCGCGGTGGCGTGCGTGGCATTCCCACTCGGCCTGGCGTGGGTGGCCGTCGACCGGCAGCGCCGCTCGATCCAGGACATCGTGCTGGGGACTCAGGTGGTGTACCGCCGCGAGACCTAGACCGCGGCGTCCGCTGTCGCAGTGCGGCCTTCGGGGGAGCGGCCGTCGCGGCGCGCCACCAGGTACCAGGTGTGCATCAGGCCTTTGCCTTTGACTGCGATGTCACCGCGCTCCTCGAGCACGAAGTCGTCCTTGAGTCGCTCGTAGACGGCCTGCGGCACCTGGATGCGGCCCTCCTGGTCGGTGGTCTCCATGCGTGAAGCGACGTTGACGGCGTCGCCCCAGACGTCGTAGAAGAACCGCCGGGCGCCGACCACACCGGCCACCACGGGCCCGGACGCCAACCCGATGCGCAGTGGCACCGGTTGCCCCTGCGGGTCACGCAGATCGGCGACCGCTTCGGCCATGTCCAGTGCCAGTGCGGCCAGCGCCTGTAGGTGATCGGTTCTGGCCTCCGGCACCCCGCTGACGACCATGTAGGAATCACCGCTGGTCTTGATCTTCTCCAGACCGTGCTTGTCGACCAGGAGGTCGAACTGGGTGTACAGGCTGTCCAGGAAGGCCACCAGATCGCACGGCGCCGTCTCGCTGGCCCGCCTCGTGAACCCCGCGATGTCGGCGAACAGGATCGAGGCGTCGTCGTAGCGGTCGGCGATCATGCCGTCGCGCGTGGGATCCTTCAGCCGCGTCGCGATCGATTCCGGAAGGATATTGGCCAGCAACGTTTCTGAGCGCTGGTATTCCATCTCCATCGCCGCCTCGGCGTGTGCGATCTCACGCATGGCGTACCAGACCGTCGCGAACGCCATCACCCCGGCACTGATCACCGACACGATGAACCCGAACGTGACGGCCCATTGCGGTTGGACTCCGGTGTCGTCGGGCACCGTCAGCTCGAGCACGATCACCAGGCCCGCGCCGATTGCCGCCACGACGCCGGCCAGCAGGATGCGCTGCATACCCAGGATCAGCACCGCGATGGTCGCCGATACCAGGAAGTAGAACTGAGATCCGGCCCCGGTACCGATGTTCCAGGTCAGGAAGGACACCGAGGCGTAGGCCACCGCGATGAACGTCAGCGGCGCGACGAGGTCGCCGTACTTGCGCAGGTACGGAATGCCGAGGAAGACGACGGCCGTGATGGTGTTGACCACGCCGATGCGGGCCGGCCCGAACCCGCCGAAGAGTTGCCAGATCCCGAAGAACCCCGTCACGAACGCCGCGATCCAGCTCGTGATCTGCAAGACACGCTGGCTGCGGGCCGCACTGTCGGCGTAGTGGTCGTTGCGCACCGGCACGCACGGTCGTTCCCGCCGCAGCCGGCGATCGGCCAGCGCAGACGGGACGCCGTTGCGCCTTGTGCCCACGCGAGCAGCGTAGCTTCGCCGCGGCTCCCGGTCAGGCGGTCGGCATGACCAGTCGCACGGCGTGGTCGACAACAGCATCCAGGTCGTCGCCGAGATTGCCCGACAGCCACTGTTGCGCGAGCTCTGCCATCGCCCCGGTGTAGAGCGCCGCGATCACCTGTGTCTGCACGGGGTCGTCGGCCGGGTGGGTCTGAGCGCGCTCACTGAGCACCATCTGGCGCAGCGCCTCGTGCGCAATCTGGCGCCGCGCCACCAGCACCGGGTTGGCGCGTGCCTCGGTGAACAGCACCCGGCCACGTCGTGGGTCGGCAGAGCTGTATCCGAGGACGGCGCGGATGCCGGCGCGCACGCGCTCGGAGTCGGTTTCACCCGCCCCCAGCACAGCGGCCTCGACCTCGGCGTTCAGTTCGGCCGCCACGAGGTCGTAGACCGCGCCCAGCAATTCGTCGGTGTCGGTGAAGCTTTCGTAGAAGTAGCGGGTGTTCAGTGCACACTCGCGGCATACCGAACGCACCGACACCGCACTTTCGCCGCCCTCGCCGAACAGCGCAAATGCCGCGCTGATGATCAGGCTCCTGCGTTCGATACGGCGGTCGGTCAGCGGTACACCCGCCCACCGCGTGGGACTCGACACGGAGCAGAGTCTAACGCCGGGCGAATCTGGACACACCCGTAGCCAGAATGTAGTCTCGCGATATGCATCTGCCGCATCAACTGCTTCAGCAGCGCATCACGCAGTTCTATGACGACGAGATCCGCAAGCGCTATTTCCGGGGCCTGGAATTCGCGGGCCCGGCTGGTGACCCCGGCTGGTTCGGTCCCGGAAGTGCGGTGTGGCACGTGCACTCCCACACGCCTGCGCTCATCTTCGGACTGCAGTGCGCGGCGTATATCGAGCGCTTCGATCCCAGCATCTTCTGGATGGGAGTCGACCACTCCCGCATCGTCGAACGCGATGAAGACGGTGAGCCGACGATGCGGGTGGACCCCGAAGGCGCCGCGGTCCGGCTTGGGCACTCGGTGTCGTTCTTCATCGGTACGGCCTACGGCTCGACCGCCACGGCGGAACGGGTGACCAACACAGTGCGCGCCATGCACCACACCATCAAGGGCGTGCGGCCCGACGGCCTGCGCTATGACGCCGATGACCCGGACTGGTTGCGCTGGAACTACGCAACGGTGGTCTGGGGGATAGCCACCGCACACGAGTACTACCACCCGAACCCCTTGCGCGGCAAGAAGATCGATCGGTATTACGGCGAGTTCGTCAAGGTGGGGCACGCCCTGGGCGGCACTGACCTGCCCGCGACCAAAGCCGACACCCTGGAGTGTCTGCAGTCCTATCTGCCGAAACTCGCCATCACCTACGGCACCGCGATGTCGACCGGGTCGAACCTGGCCTCGACCGGCGGTGGCCCGCCGGGTGGTGAGTTCATCGACTGGGCCATCCGTGACACGCTGCCGAAGTGGGCGGCGGCCATGGTGATGCACAAGCCCCCCAACCCCATCGAACGTGCAATCCGCCAGAGTTCGGTGTGGGCCGTCATCAACGGCATCCACCTCACGATGGGGCCGCTGCCCGAATACACCGATGCCCGGCGGCGCGTCGCCGGGGGAGTGAGGGGGCCTGCCGAGGCGCCCCGGTACGTGTTGGGATCTGATCCCAAACGTAGCCGGGCCAAGGCCGAGCAGATGGCCTAGCCAAGCATCGGGATGATCTCCGTGCCAACCACATCGATGTACTCCGACGTGGCGACGTGGGGGATGGTGAACAGGAACTGATCGACGCCGGCGCTACGGTATTCGTTGATGCGATCGACACAGTGTTCTGGCGTGCCGACCATCAATCCAGACTCGGGGATCGAGGAGAACTCGGCGCGCAGACTCGACTCCTGGTCGGCGGAACGAGTTGGTGCGAGCAGCGCTGTCACCGAGAGTCGGAGGGTGGCGGGGTCGCGGTCGACGGCCTCGCACGCCTGAGCCAGAAATCCTTGCCGCGAACGCACTTTCTCCGGTGACCACCAGCGGATGTTGAGACCCTGGGCGGATCGTGCCGCAATGCGCTGGACGCGATCGCCTTCACCGCCGACCCACAGGGGCGGATGCGGGGTTTGCACCGGTTTGGGATCGCAGATCGCCCCGTCGATGGTGTAGAAGCGCCCCGAGAATGTCGGATTGTCCTCGGTTAAGACAGCTTTGATGACGTCGAGAGCCTCGCCGAGTGCGGACACCCGGTCACCCGCCGAGGGGAACGGGATGCCGTACGCTTCGAACTCGCGCTGAAACCAGCCCGCCCCGATGCCCAGCTCGAGGCGCCCCCCGGAGATTACATCCAGGGTCGCGGCCATCTTCGCGAGGACCGCGGGATAGCGGTACGAGTTGCACAACACGCTGGTGCCGAGCCGTAACGTCGTGGTGTCGCGGGCAAGCGCTGACAATGCCGTCCACCCCTCCAGCAGCGGCATTGTCCTGGGTGCGCCGCCGGTACCGCCTCCGTCGCCGCGGTCGGCGGTGATCCCCGCATCCTTGACGTACTCGTCGGGGCTCAGGGTCAGGAAGTGGTCGCACAACCAAATGGAGTCGAAGCCGTACTGCTCGGCGGCCTTCGACACGCGAACCATGTCCCGATAGTCACTGACCGCCAGGCCGTTCACCGTCAACGCCAGGATGAGCCCGATCCGGGGAGCTTTTCGATTCGGCACGTGGCCCATTGTGGCCCTTGGTATTGAGTGCGCGTTCGGCTTTGACGCGTTGGGCGCGGTCGGCGGCGCGGGTGCGTCGTCGTGTGGGCATCATCATTTCGCGGCCGGCCTGCGGTCGTGCGGTGGGCGGCGGTGCTGGCGGCGGTCCGGTATCGGTCTCCCAATGGGGCAGCGCTATTCGACAGCCGGGATAGGTGGTGTACATGCGTCCGGTCGGTGAGGTCCACTCGATGCGGCCGTCGGGGTACTGCTTGTCAGACCACTGGGTCCAGAAAGTCTTGAGCAAGTGGTGTTTTCGGCACAAACAGCGCAAGTTCGAGGGATGCGTGGCGCCGGCTGGATATGCGACGGCATGGTCGATGTCGATGTGTTGCGCCGACCGGTTGCAGCCGGGGAACCGGCAGGTCAAATCGCGGGCGCGGATGAAGTAGGCCAACGCCAGGGTGGGGCGGTAGCGGTTCTGCGCGGTACGGCACGGTGGTTTCATCGGAGCGACCTTGGCTCCGTTGGCGATCAGCTCGGCCAACAGCGGTGTCGGCACCACTCCGCCACCCACGACGACTGCGGCCTTGAAGGTGGGTTTTTTCGCCGCCTTTTTCGCGGCGTCGACGGTGGCCTGTTCAGCGATGACGTGGACGACAACCGCCGCGCCGCGGGTATCCCTACCATTCGCGGCGCAGTCAACGTTTCCACAGGTGCACGCCATTCGGTCGGTGCCGTTTGGCAGTGCGCCGAGGGCATCGGAACGGCATTGACCCACGGTGCGCGGATCGTCGGGGCAGATGCCGGTCATCATGTCGGTCATGCGGTGCTCGAGGAGCTGGGCGTCAGTGGCGCGGAGCCGACCCCGGATCGAAACCGTGCCGGTGCTGTCGTCGGGTTTGCCGAACTGGATGTCACGATTCTGATTCGCGGCGTGGAACTGGCGGCGCGCGTCGGGGTCGTGTTCCTCGAGCACCTCGTCGATGGCCAGATTCAACAACGTGTCCGACAGCGGACCCCAGTTGGCGGCGTCACCGGCGATGGCGCCGTCGATGCGGTCCATTGCCGCGTCGTCCTCGACCAGGGCGGTGCGCCAGGAGATGGTGGCGGCGGTGCGCGCGCTGATGATTCCGTCGGCCAGCAGTTTGGCCGTCGCCGGCAGTCGGTGGCGCAGGGACTGCGCGAACAACATCTGGGAGGATGCGCGCCGATGGGACAGGCCGAGGGCGGCGGCGACTTCGGCGGCGGCGCTGTCCCAATGGTCACAGGATCGCAGGTCACGTTCGTCGCCGAACTCGGCGGTGCGCCGTAGCGTCAGTTCGGCGATGGCGGCGAGTCTCCTTGCGGCGGCCGCAGATTCGGCGCGTGCCCAACCCTCGATGGCCGCGACGACGGTGGCGTCATCTGCCTCGGCGAGAACATCGAGATCGGGCAGCGAGTCGAACATATGTGCGAGTGTAGACGGCACCCCTGACAAGACTGTCCACGCATGTCGGCGCACAATTCGTGCATGCCTCGACTGACTACTTCGGTGCTGGATCCCGACTGTTTCACGGGCGAGACGGTCCCGACCATCGCGACGGGTGACGGCCTGATCTTGGGAGCCTGGACCGCCGACCACGCGCCCGCCGTCCGGGCGGCCTTCGCCGACCCTGCGATTCAGAGATGGCACGCGCGTAGTGCGCAGTCTGATGATGAGGTACTCGGCTGGATCGTCGGCTGGAACGCGCAGTGGACCGAGCGCTCCGACGCCCATTGGGCGGTCATGGACTCCGCGCAGACACTGGTGGGGCGGGTGTCGCTCAAATACTTCGATCTCGATGACGGCCAGGCCGAAGTGGCCTACTGGACCGTACCGAATGCCCGCGGTAACGGAGTCGGGCCGCGTGCCGTGCGGGCGGTCACCGCGTGGGCGTTCGACACCGTGGGCTTTCACCGTTTGGAGTTGATGCACTCGGTCGACAACCCGGCGTCCTGCCGTGTGGCCGACAAAGCCGGCTTCGTGCTCGAAGGCACCAAACGCAGTGCCGCCCTGCATGCCGATGGTTGGCACGACATGCATCTGCACGCGCGAATCCGGGCAATCGGCACCTACCCCGGGAGTTGCGAGATAGCTTGAGACACAGAGCATTCACACCGGGGGTAGGAGCAAGAATGAATGCATTCAGCACTGTCAAAACATCACGTACCGTCGCCGCGGGAGCCATCGCATGCGGGCTGTTCGCATCCGCCGAACTGGGGGCAGTCCCCATTGCCAACGCGACCTGCGCGTCGTTCTTCGGCATCGGCAACAGCGCCGATTGCACCAGCAATCTGCTGAGTTGGGCTGTCGCCATCGGCGACGGCGCCGCCGCGCACGCCGAGGGGTCGGTCGGCGGGGCGTTCGCCTTGGGGATGAACAACACGGCCAGCACCGGCGCGGGGTCGATCTTCAATCTGGCCATCAGTGCTTTCGGCAGCAACAACGCGGTCGTGGCGGAAGGCGCCATATCGAACTGGGCCACAAACATCGGTGGCAACGACAACACCGTCACGACAACAGGCAGCCTGTTCAACACCGCCACCAACATCCTGGGTGACGGCAACGTCGTCACAACACAGGCGGGGTATGTGAACTGGGCGCGAAATGTGCTGGGCGACAACAATACCGTGACCGTGAACGGCGGTGTGGCGAACTGGGCGCGAAATGCGTTCGGCGACGACAACAACCTGACAATCCAGGCCGGTAACGCCAACACGGCCAGGAACGTGTTCGGCAGCGACAACACCGTGACGATACAAGGTGGATCTGCCAACCTCGCTCGAAACCTGTTCGGCGACAACAACGAACTCACCGCTCAGGTCGGGTTGTCCGACGTGGCCCTCAACTTCCTGGGCAGCGACAATGTCATCACGGCGACGGGCGGGTCGTTCAACGGCGCGAGAAACATTGTCGGCGACGGCAACGAGTTGTCGTCCGGGGGGCCGGGTAGTAACCGGAACCTGGCTCTCAACGTGCTCAGTGGAGGCAACGAGCTGTCCGCAGGCGGGCCGGGCAGCAACCTGAACGCGGCGCTGAACGTCGGCGGCGGCGATAACGCTGTCCGAGCGGGCGCGAGTGACTCGACGCCCGGGAACTTCAACGCCGGTTTCGCTGTCTTCGGCGCCAGGAACACCGTCTCGGCGGGCCCCGGCCCGTTGGCGTTTGCCGGTTCGGTCTTTGCCGACGATCGCAACGTCACGCGGTCTGGACCCGGTATCGCGATCAACAATGCATTCGGTGGGGCGACCGCAAGGAGCGGTCAGGGGACCTCGGTTCGCAACGCGACGATCGGCAAGGATCGCGTGCAGAACAACAAGCCGGCCAAGAAGTTGCGCGACTCGCTGAAGAAGGCCTCGACACGGTCCGAGGGCTCAGAGGGCGGATCGGCTGACGCCGACTAGGTTCTGTACGGCCTTCGACCTGCGGTTTGTGGTGCCCTCGGTGAGACTCGAACTCACACTGCACGGGTTTTGAATCCGTTTCCTCTGCCAATTGGGATACGAGGGCATGGCGCGCGAGTAACCACCATAGAGGATGGTCCGGAGCGGTCCCAAAACCCCGTTCAGGCTCCCGCGCTCGCCCATCTCGGCGCCTCACGAGACAATAGGCGCCATGACAGGGCCAACGACGGACGCCAAGCCACATCGAGTGCTCATCGCTGAAGATGAAGCACTGATCCGGCTGGACCTTGCCGAGATGCTGCGCGAAGAGGGTTACGAGGTTGTCGGAGAGGCCGGCGACGGCCAGGAGGCGGTCGAGCTGGCCGAGCAACTGAAGCCCGATCTGGTGATCATGGACGTGAAGATGCCGCGTCGGGACGGCATCGACGCGGCCGCCGAGATCGCCCGCAAGCGGATCGCCCCGATCGTCGTGCTGACCGCCTTCAGCCAGCGCGATCTCGTCGAGCGGGCGCGCGACGCCGGCGCGATGGCCTATCTCGTGAAGCCGTTCTCCATCACCGATCTGATCCCGACCATCGAACTCGCGGTCAGTAGGTTCAGTGAGATCTCCGCACTGGAACACGAAGTCGCCACGCTGTCGGACCGGCTCGAGACCCGCAAACTGGTCGAGCGCGCGAAAGGTTTGCTGCAGGCCAAGCAGGGCATGACGGAACCCGAGGCGTTCAAATGGATTCAACGTGCCGCGATGGACCGTCGCACCACGATGAAGCGGGTTGCCGAGGTGGTCCTGGAGACCCTCGATCCGCCCGCGGACCCCGCGCCAGAGGCCTAGAACTCGGCCAACACGCGTTAAGAATTCGTTTCACGGAGGGTCAATTTCTGGTCACGGTGGGCCGCTGACCGCTCGGTTTGACCTTCGAGCGGCGCGGCGCGACATGGTGGCTTGTCCAACACCACGCGATAGCGCGGTCCGTTGGCTATGTTCTTTCCGAAGCGTCGACGGTCGAGCCGTACAGGGTTGGGACGTTGAGGCCGAGATGAACATTGACCTGGAGGTGAAACGTGCGCGGTCGCGCGACACGCAGTGCATTCGCTCTGAGCTCGGCAGCCCTGCTGGTACTGGGTGTTGCCGGCTGCCAGCAGCAGTCCAGCCCGGAAGAGGGCCAGGCACAAAGTGATCTGAAGATCGTCGAACAAATTCAGATCGATCAGAACGGCGCCGAGGTCAAGCCTGAGGCCGGTGTTCAGCCGTTGAATCCCCGCGGTGACGGTAAGGCGAACTGCCCGCCCGTGAACCTCGCCATGGCCGGTGCGCTCACCGGTCCGGACGCGGCGCTCGGTATCAACATCAAGAACGGCGTGCAGTTGGCCATCGATCAGCACAACGAGGCGAACCCCGGCTGCCAGGTGCAGCTCAAGACGTTCGACACCGAAGGTGATCCGCAGAAGGCCACGCAGATCGCTCCGCAGATCGTCGACGACGCCTTCACCATCGGGCTGATCGGACCGGCGTTCTCCGGCGAGACCAAGGCCACCGGCCAGGTGTTCGATCAGGCCGGTCTCGTGGCCACCACGGCATCTGCCACGAACGTCACACTGTCGGAGAACGGCTGGAAGACCTTCTTCCGCGGGCTCGCCAACGACGGCGTGCAGGGTCCCTCGGTGGCCAACTACCTGAAGAACAACCTGGGCAACAAGAAGGTCTGCGTCGTCGACGACAGCACCGACTACGGTCTCGGTTTGGCGCAGGCGGTGCGCGAGACGCTCGGCCCGGTGGCCGACGGATCATGCAACATCCAGGTGAAGAAGGGCGATAAGGACTTCTCCGCCGCGGTCAACCAGATCAAGGGTGTCGCTCCGGACTCGATCTTCTACAGCGGGTACTACGCCGAGGCCGCGCCCTTCGTGCAGCAGCTGCGGGACGGCGGCGTGACCGCCAACTTCGTCAGCGCCGACGGCACGAAGGACCCGGAATTCGTCAAGCAGGCCGGTGAAGCGTCGAAGGACGCCATCCTGTCGTGCCCCTGCGGTCCGGCCACCGGTGACTTCGCCAAGGAGTACACCGACAAGTTCGGTCAGGAGCCCGGCACCTACAGCACCGAGGGTTACGACCTGGGCGCGATCATGCTGAAGGGCATCGACTCCGGCAAGATCACCCGGCCCGACCTGCTCGACTGGGTGCGCACGTACGAAGGCCAAGGTGTGGCACGCAAGTACCAGTGGACCCCCACCGGTGAGCTCACCAACACCTTGATCTGGATCTACAAGGTTCAGTGAGCTTCTGACAGAACGCGTCCGAGACCAGATGGCCTCGGACGCGTTCTGTGTCAGAGAGCTCTGACATCAGCCTGCGCGAGGAGCCCGCCCCCGGATGACGCCCGATTGCCTGGACCAAGTCAGTTGTCTTGCGGCCAATATCAACTTCAACGTGTCAGGCCTGGTCGACAGTTTCTGGCAGCTCACGATCGACGGCCTGTCCTGGGGCGCGATCTACGCTCTGGTGGCGGTCGGTTACACGCTGGTGTTCGGTGTGCTGCGCCTGATCAACTTCGCGCACTCCGAGATCTTCATGCTCGGCATGTTCGGGGCCTACTTCTGCCTGGACATGATCCTGGGCTTCACGCCCAGCGGAAACGCCTACAACAAGGGTGTGCTGCTGACGGTCCTTTACCTCGCCATCGCGATGTTGTTCGCGATGCTCGTATCAGGCAGTGCCGCAGTCGGTTTGGAGTTCATCGCCTACCGCCCGCTGCGCAAACGGAACGCCAGGCCGCTGACGTTCCTGATCACCGCGATCGGTATGTCGTTCGTGCTGCAGGAGTTCGTGCACTTCATCCTGCCGCAGATCCTCAAGGGCTACGGCGGCAACAACGCGCAGCAGCCGATCATCCTGGTGCAGCCCAAGGTGCAGTTCACGATCTTCGGCGCCACGGTCACCAACGTGACGCTGGTGATCATCGCGGCGGCACTGATCCTCGCGTTGCTGACCGACGTGGTGATCAACCGCACCAAGTTCGGCCGTGGTATCCGCGCCGTCGCGCAGGATCCCACCACCGCCACGCTGATGGGCGTCTCGCGTGAGCGAATCATCATGACCACCTTCCTCATCGGTGGTCTGCTCGCCGGTGCGGCCGCGCTTCTCTACACACTCAAGGTCCCCCAGGGGATCATCTACTCCGGTGGCTTCCTACTCGGTATCAAGGCGTTCTCGGCGGCCGTGCTCGGCGGTATCGGCAACCTGCGCGGCGCACTCCTGGGTGGCCTGATCCTCGGCGTCATGGAGAACTACGGCCAGATCCTCTTCGGCACCCAGTGGCGTGACGTGGTCGCGTTCGTACTGTTGGTCCTGGTGCTGTTGATCAGGCCCACGGGCATCCTCGGCGAAAGCCTCGGGAAGGCGCGGGTATGAGCGATCCGAAAGAAAGCACCATGGGCGTCGGCGATCGGTTGCGCGCCTGGTGGGACGAATTGGGCCGACCACAGAAGTGGGTGTTCGGCGCCATCGGCTTCCTGGTGATGGCACTGCTGCCGGTCTACACCCCGCCGTTCCTCGACACCCCCGGCGTCAGCTTCGACGGCGTGATGGCGCAGTTCGCCATGATCGCCCTGGTGGCGATCGGCCTCAACGTGGTGGTGGGGCAGGCCGGCCTGCTCGATCTGGGTTACGTCGGCTTCTACGCCGTCGGCGCCTATACGGTGGCGCTGCTGACCAGCCCGCAGAGTCCGTGGAACAAGCTCGGCCCCACCGGCTTCTTCAGCACCGATTGGGCCTGGTTGTCCTGTGTGCCGCTGGCGATCTGCTTCACGGCACTGGCCGGCCTGATACTCGGCTTCCCCACGCTGCGGTTGCGTGGTGATTACCTCGCCATCGTGACACTCGGCTTCGGCGAGATCATCCGGCTGCTCGCCGACAACCTGTCCGATATCACCAACGGTTCGCGCGGCCTCGGCTCGATCGCGTTCCCGAGGTTGGGGGAGGACAAGGTTCCTGGTGGGTACTTCTCCGGCGCCAATGCCATGGGCAACACCAACAACGGCACCTGGTGGTACTGGCTCGGGCTGATCCTGGTCGCCGTCATCCTGCTGATCGTCGGCAATCTCGAGCGCAGCCGGGTTGGGCGGGCCTGGGTGGCCATCCGTGAGGATGAGGACGCCGCAGAAGTCATGGGCGTCAACACCTTCAAGTTCAAGCTGTGGGCGTTCACCATCGGCGCCGCGGTCGGCGGTCTGTCGGGTGCGCTCTACGCCGGCCAGGTGCAGTACGTCGCGCCGACAAACTTCAACATCATCAACTCGATGCTGTTCCTCGCCGCGGTGGTGCTCGGCGGCCAGGGGAACAAACTCGGCGTGATCTTCGGCGCGTTCGTCATCGTGTATCTGCCCAACCGGCTGCTTGGCGTGCACCTGTTCGGGATCAACCTCGGTGACCTCAAATACCTGTTCTTCGGCCTGGCGCTGGTGCTGTTGATGATCTTCCGGCCGCAAGGGTTGTTCCCGGTACGTCAGCACCTGCTCGCATACGGTAAGGCGGCGCGAAACCTGCTACGTAGCGCCGACGATTCGAAGGCGGCGGCATGAGTGAGCCCACGGTCGGGGACACCCCGCTGATCGACGAGGACATGGCCGGGCTGCATCGTGAGGTGCATGCCGCCGAAGGCGAGACCCTGCTGGAGACCAAGGACCTCACGGTGAAATTCGGTGGCCTGACGGCCCTGGACGCCGTGAGCTTCCGGATCAAACGCGGCGAGATCCTCGGTTTGATCGGCCCCAATGGCGCCGGCAAGACCACCTGCTTCAACGCCATCACCGGTGTGTACCGGCCCACGTCCGGCTCGGTGACATTCGACGGTGAGCCGCTGGGCCGGATCAAGCGGCACGAGATCACCCGTCGCGGTATCGCCCGCACCTTCCAGAACATCCGGTTGTGGGGTGAGATGACGGCGCTGGAGAATGTCGTCGTCGCCACCGACGCCCGGCACCGGACGTCGGTGCCGGGTGCGATTCTGCGCACCCCCCGGCACAAGCGCGAGGAACGCACCGCGATCGAGAAGGCCGCGGCGCTGCTGCAATTCGTCGGCATCGCCGAACGCGGTGAGGAGAAGGCGAAGAATCTGCCCTACGGTGATCAGCGTCGCCTGGAGATCGCCCGCGCCCTGGCCACCGAACCCAAGCTGCTCTGCCTCGACGAGCCGGCCGCCGGCTTCAACCCCAGTGAGAAGGCCGCGCTCATCGACTTGATCCGCGCCATCCGCGACGACGGGTACACGGTGCTGCTCATCGAGCACGACATGCGTCTGGTGATGGGTGTGACCGACCGTATCGTGGTGCTGGAGTTCGGCCGCAAGATCGCCGATGGCCTGCCGGCCGAGATCCGCGAGGATCCGAAGGTCATCGCCGCCTACCTGGGAGTGCCAGATGACGAGCTCTGAGGGACACGACGACGCACGCCCGGTCCTGCTCGAAGTGCGCGACGCGGTGGTGCACTACGGGCGGATCGAAGCGCTGCACGGGGTTTCACTGGTGGTGCACGAGGGGGAACTCGTGACGCTGCTCGGCGCCAACGGCGCCGGCAAGACCACGATGATGCGCGCCATCTCCGGGCTGCGGCCCCTGACATCGGGCTCGGTGTGGTTCAACGGCCAGGACGTCTCCAAGATCAAGGCGCACAAGCGTGTCGCCGACGGCCTGATCCAGTCGCCGGAGGGCCGCGGCGTCTTCCCCGGTATGACGGTCGTCGAAAACCTCGAAATGGGTTGTTACGGACGGAAATTCCCGAACCGGGCCGAGCATGCCGAGCGGCTCGACTGGATTTTCGAGACGTTTCCCCGGTTGGCCGAGCGACGCAGTCAGGTCGGCGGCACCCTCTCCGGCGGTGAGCAGCAGATGCTCGCGATCGGGCGCGCGCTGATGGCGCGGCCCAAGGTCCTGCTGCTCGACGAACCGTCGATGGGTCTGGCGCCCATGGTCATCTCACAGATCTTCAAGATCATCTCCGAGATCAACAAGCAGGGCACCACGGTGTTGCTCGTCGAGCAGAACGCGCAGCAGGCGCTCAGTCGCTCCGACCGGGCCTACATCCTGGAGACCGGCACTGTCACGCGCACCGGCGCGGCCAGGGAACTGCTGGCCGACGACAGTATCCGCGCTGCCTATCTCGGTGTCGCCTGACCGATTCCGCCGGGGTGTCAGCGGGCGACGATCACCGATGAGCCGTGGCCGAACAACCCTTGGTTCGCGGTGACACCGACCGTCGCACCGTCGACCTGTCGGCCGGTCGCCTGCCCCTTGAGCTGCCAGGTCAGTTCGCAGACCTGAGCGATGGCCTGGGCGGGAATGGCCTCGCCGAAACAGGCCAACCCGCCCGACGGGTTGACGGGTACCCGGCCGCCGAGGGTGGTGGCGCCGCTGCGCAACAGTGCCTCGGCTTCACCCTTCGGGCACAGCCCCAGGTGCTCGTACCAGTCCAACTCCAGCGCCGTGGACAGGTCGTAGACCTCGGCGAGGCTCACGTCTTCCGGGCCGATACCGGCCTCGGCGTAGGCGGCATCGAGGATCTGGTCTTTGAAGACCCGATCCGGAGCGGGCACCGTGGCGGTGGAATCTGTTGCAATATCTGGTAATTCGGGCAGATGCTGGGGATACTGCGGGGTCACGGTGCTGACCGCACGCACCGACGGCACCCCGTCGAGCGATCCGAGGTGCCTGCGTGCGAAGTCCGCGCTGGCCACTATCAGGGCGGCCGCGCCGTCGGACGTCGCGCAGATGTCGAGCAGCCGGAGTGGGTCGGCCACCATCGGACTCGCCAGCACGTCGTCGATCGAGGTCTCCTTACGGAACCGGGCATTGGGATTCGACAGACCGTGGCGCGCATTTTTGACCTTGACCTGCGCGAAATCTTCGAGAGTGGCGCCGTGGAGATCCATCCGCCGCCGCGCCAGCAGCGCGAAGTACACCGGGTTGGTGGCGCCGATCAGGTGGAAGCGCTGCCAGTCAGGGTCGTTCTTGCGCTCACCGCCGACCGGTGCGAAGAAACCCTTGGGGGTGGTGTCGGCGCCGATCACCAACGCGACGTCGCAGAATCCCGCCAGGATCTGGGCCCGCGCGCTCTGCAGCGCCTGCGAACCGCTGGCGCACGCGGCGTAGCTGGAACTGACCGGCACACCGTTCCAGCCCAGCTTCTGCGCGAAGGTCGCGCCGGCGATGAACCCCGGGTAGCCGTTGCGGATGGTGTCCGCCCCCGCCACGAGCTGGACCTGCCGCCAGTCCAGTCCCGCCTCGGCGAGCGCGGCCCGCGCGGCGACCACGCCGTACTCGGTGAAGTCGTTGCCCCACTTGCCCCAGGGGTGCATCCCGGCGCCGAGGATGTACAGCGGTTCCGGCAGGCTCATGCGATCCTCCAGGCGTACACGATGCGCTCGATCCCGTCGTCGTCGGTGAACAGCACCTCGGTGGTCAGTTCCATCTCCATGCCGACCTTCAGGTCGGGAGCCAGCGTGCCAGCGACGACCTTGCCGAGCACGATGAGGCCCTCACCGGCCAGTTCGACCGCGGCGACGGCGAACGGCTCGAAGGGATCCGGCGAGGGGTAGGGCGGCGGCGGGGCGTACCTGTTCTCGGTGTAGCTCCACACCGTTCCCCGGCGCGACAATGCGACGGGTTCTAGCGCGTCGCTGTCGCATGCCGGATTGGGGCAGTTGTAGGCCCGGGGCGGGAACACGTAGGTGGCGCACCGCGGGCATTTGGCACCGATCAAGTGCGTCGATCCGGACTCGTCGGTGGCGAACCACCCGTCGATCGCCGGTTGAGTGGAAGCGGACACGCGGCCAGCGTACCGAGTTCCACGGTAAAACTGAAACGTGTTCCAGTTGGGCGGTGGCGTCGGCCTGGTGATTCCCCGGCGCGAGTGGATGTGCGGGAGTAGCGTCCGCCTCAACATCGGCACGGGGGGATCGGAGATTGCCATGGGACTCTTCAAGAAGATGAAGGATGCCGCCGCGTCGGTGCAGCAAGGTGACGGCATGGTGCACGTCCGGGGCGCCGGGCCGATCGACCCGGCCGCGTTCGGTGGACCGTCGACCCGGTCGGTCGCCGATGACGATCCCATCTGGGCGCCCATCAACGGCATCTCGCTGCAGGACTACGCCGAACTTGCCCGTGAGGCCCAGGCCCGCGGTATCACCGACGAGGCCGGGATGATCAGACTGGCATCGGAACGCGGTTGGAATCCGGTTGACGCCAAAGCCGCACTCGACGGCTGGGTGCAACGGATGGGCCAATCGATGGCCGTCGGTCAGCAGTTCCGCAAGTTCCTCGGCTACTGACCGCCCCGACGAGGGCTCACCCGTTGACGTCCAACAGGATTCGCAGCAGCTCTGCCGGATTGTCCCGCATCAGGTTGTGTTTACCGTCGAGTACGTGGACGTTCCAGTCCGGATCGTCGCGGACCCGCTCGTAGGACGGACGCAGCGGTGAGTCGCCGGGCCAGTCGAGTGCATAGACGAATTCGCGCCGTCGGAACCGGCTGAGTTCTCCTTCCAGACGTATGCGCTGCAGGAATGACGCCAGGGGATGGGCCGTTGCACGGGGGTCGAAGAACGGCATCGGCGGCACGCCGTACCCGGTGTCGTCGACGGCGAGGTACCACTTGCGCTCCTCGTCATTGACCAGGTCCCAACAGGATTCGCCGTCATGGGGCACGAGTGCGTCGAGGTAGACCAACGCGTCGACCCGGTCCGGAATGCGGTCGGCCACCCCGGTGATCACCATTCCGCCGTAGCTGTGGCCGACCAGGACCAGATCTCGCTCGTCGGGTTCAGCCGACAGGGCGCAGTGCACATCGGTGATGTGTGTGTCGAGGTTGACACCCGCGTGCGCAAGGTGTGCGCGTTCGGCGACACCCGTCAGTGTGTACCGCAGGACGCGGTGACCCGCTGCAGTGAGCGCCACACTGAGGTCGTCGAAACACCACGCGCCGTGGCAGGCGCCGGGGATCAGTACGTAGGTGGCCATGTCAAACCCCTCTCGGATCGTCGGCTCGGGTGGTGCGCCGGTATTTCGCTGCGACGCCGGCCAATTCATCGGAATTCCGGGTGTCGCCGGTGGCCTGCATGTCGCGGTTGGCTCGGATGACCTCCGCGGTGGCAGGGCGGCGTTCTGCTTCATAGGCGCGCAGACCCGCCTGCGCGTCATCCCGGTGCCTGTCGAGGTGCTCGGCCAGGGCCGCAGCGTCGACGATGGCCTGCGAGCCGCCGTTGGCGCCGACCGGGTACATCGGGTGCGCGGCATCGCCGAGCAACGTGACATGACCGGAACCCCACCAGGGCAACGGATCCCGGTCGACCATGGGATACGCGAAAACGCGCTGGGCCATGCCGATCAGTGCTGCGGCGTCCAGCCAGCCGAGGTTCCAGTCGGCGACGTACGCCAGCACGGTGTCCGGATCGGCCGGCGTATTCCAGCCTGCGCCGGTGGTCGCGGTACCGGGCCGAGCTTCGGGGACCATCAGCACCCAGTTCACCAGGTCGGCGCCGATCGGATAGGTGACAAGGTCGATACCGTTGTCGCCCTTGATGATCGCCATGGTGCGACCGTCGAGGAACGGTGTTGTCGTCGTGGCGCCGCGGTACATCGTGACGCCGGACCACCGAAGCTCGTCGTCCGACGGGTGCAGCTGGGCCCGCACGTCCGACTGCAGCCCATCGGCGCCGATGAGAATGTCGGCGGTGATGGTCCCGCCATCGGTCATGGCGCTCACGTGGTCGTGGGTTTCCCGGAAGCCGCGCACCGCGGTGGCGGTTCGGACGACGTCCGGTCCGCAGCGGTCGCGGATCGCGTCCAGGAGCACCATCTGTAGCCGGCCGCGGTGCACAGACAGCTGCGGGTGCCCGTAGCCCCCGTCGATCCCGCGCGGTTCGTTGAACAGCAGCGCGCCGTGCGGGTCATAGAAGCCGATCGAGTGCGGTGCCACCGCGATGTCCGCGAGCGCCGGGCCGAGGCCCAGTCTGTCGAGTTCGGCGACTGCATGCGGCAGCAAGTTGATACCGACCCCAAGTGGCCGCAGCTGGTCGGCACGTTCGGCCACCGTCGCGTCGATGCCACGGGCGTGCAGCGCGATCGCCGCGGTCAAACCGCCGATACCGGCGCCGGCGATCAGCACGTCGGGCTGATTCTCGGTACTCATGTGAACTCCTTTCCCTGTTTTCAGGATCGGAGCTCCACAGTCATAAGTCCAATACATGATTAGTAGAGAAACTATAATCAGCACTTATGGAATTGCGGCAGCTCGAATACTTCGTGGCAGTGGCCGAGGAACAGAACTTCACCCGGGCGGCGGAGCGGCTGCTTGTCGCCCAACCCGCGGTCAGCGCGCAGATCCAGCGGCTCGAGCGGGAGCTGGGGCAACCGCTGTTCGACCGGGCGCAACGCACCATCCGGCTCACGGCCGCGGGGGAGGCCGCCCTGCCCTATGCGCGGACGGCACTCGGCGCCGTCGCCGATGTGCGGGCCGCCGTCGACGAATTGTCCGACCTGGTGCGCGGCAGCGTCCGCATCGGCACCGTGACCGCGCACGATGTCGATCTGCCTGCGCTGTTCGCCGATTTCCACGCCCGCCACCCGGCGGTCGAGATCACGCTGTCGACGGCCAACTCCGACGAGCTCGTGGACGATCTGCGCACCGGGGGCCTGGACATCGGGATCGTGTCAATCGGGTCGGACGACATGCCGGCCGGACTGGGTTTCGACGTCGTCACCGACGAACCGATCGACGCGGTCGTGGGCCATGGCGACCCCTGGACGGCTCACACCGAAATCGGTCTCGCCGACCTCGGCGGTCGTGTCCTCATCACCCTGCCCGTCGGGACCGGGATCCGCGGGCAGTTCGATCGGGCCTGCGCGGCGGTCGGTGTGGCGCCGCGGATCGGTTTCGAGGCCAGCACGCCGCCGGTGCTCGCCGACCTGGCCGCCCGCGGCCTCGGTGTCGCGATCGTGCCGAGGTCGGTGGCATCGTCGCGGTCCGATGTCCATCCCCTGACCATCACGCCGGAACTGCGTGGGCGGCTGGTCCTGGCGTGGCGGACCTCCGGTCCGATGGCGCCCGCCGCGCGAGTCCTCGTCGAGATGGCGAGGCGGCTGCTGCGTGTCAGAGCCGGTGCCTAGAGTTGAGCCCGTGAGCCCAGCCAAGACTGCCTCGGATCCCAGTGCGGCCTCCGCAGGCGCCGCAGACAAACCGACTCTGATGCTGCTGGACGGAAATTCACTGGCGTTCCGCGCGTTCTATGCGCTGCCTGCGGAGAATTTCAAGACCAGGGGCGGGCTCACCACCAATGCCGTCTACGGCTTCACCGCGATGCTGATCAATCTGCTCCGCGATGAGGGGCCCACCCATGTCGCGGCGGCGTTCGACGTGTCGCGGCAGACCTTCCGCTCCGACAAATATCCCGAGTACAAGGCGAACCGGTCGTCGACGCCCGATGAGTTCCGCGGTCAGATCGACATCACCAAAGAAGTCCTTGCCGCACTCGGCATCACCACTCTCGCGGAGGCGGGCTTCGAGGCCGACGACATCATCGCGACGCTGGCCACCCAGGCGGAGCACGAGGGCTTCCGGGTCCTGGTGGTGACCGGCGACCGCGATTCGTTGCAGTTGGTCAGTGAGGACGTCACGGTGCTGTACCCGCGGAAGGGGGTCAGTGAGCTCACGCGGTTCACCCCCGACGCGGTGCAGGAGAAGTACGGTCTGACCCCCACGCAGTACCCCGATTTCGCGGCGCTGCGCGGCGACCCCAGCGACAACTTGCCGGGCATCCCCGGGGTCGGTGAGAAGACCGCGACCAAGTGGATCGCCGAATACGGCTCGCTGCAGGCCCTCGTCGACAACGTCGACTCGGTGAAGGGCAAGGTCGGTGACGCGTTGCGGACCCATCTGTCGTCGGTGGTGCTCAACCGTGAGCTCACCGATCTCGTCAAGGACGTGCCGCTTGCGCAGACCCCCGACACCCTGCGGATGCAACCGTGGGACCGCGACCAGATCCACCGCCTGTTCGACGACCTGGAGTTTCGTGTGCTGCGGGAGCGGCTGTTCGAGACACTCGCCTCGGCCGATCCGGAGGTCGACGAGGGTTTCGACGTCCGTGGAGCGGCGCTGCAACCAGGGGCCGTCGGCGCCTGGTTGACCGAGCACGCGTCGGACGGCCGGCGTGCCGGCCTGGCGGTGGTCGGCACCCACCTGGCGTTCGACGCCGACGCGACGGCCGTCGCCATCGCCGCAGCCGACGGTGAAGGCTGCTATGTCGACACCGCCTCGTTGACACCGGAGGACGAGACCGCGCTGGGAACGTGGTTGGCCGATGCCGATCAACCCAAGGCGCTGCACGAGGCCAAGCTGGCCATCCACGATCTCGCCGGGCGGGGCTGGACGGTCAATGGCGTGACATCCGACACCGCACTGGCCGCGTATCTGGTGCGTCCCGGGCAACGCAGTTTCGCCCTCGATGATCTGTCGCTGCGGTACCTCCGGCGCGAATTGCGGGCCGATACGCCTGAGCAGCAACAGCTTTCGTTGCTCGACGACCAGGATGGCGTCGACGACCAGGCCGTGCAGACGCTGATCCTGCGGGCCAGGGCGGTCACCGACCTGGCCGACGCGCTCGACATCGAACTGGAGCGCATCGACTCATCGGCGTTGCTCAAGGACATGGAGCTGCCCGTGCAGGGCGTGCTCGCCACCATGGAGACTGCAGGCATCGCCGTCGACCTGGCCATGCTCACCGGCCTGCAGAGCGACTTCGCCAACGGCATCCGGGACGCCGCGGAGGCGGCCTACGAGGTGATCGGCAAACAGATCAACCTCGGCTCCCCGAAACAGCTCCAGGTCGTGCTGTTCGAAGAACTCGAGATGCCCAAGACGAAACGCACCAAGACGGGCTACACCACCGACGCCGACGCACTGCAGTCGCTGTTCGACAAGACCGGTCACCCGTTCCTGCAGCATCTGTTGGCACACCGCGACGTGACCAGGCTCAAGGTCACCGTCGACGGGCTGCTGAACTCGGTCGCGTCCGATGACCGGATCCACACCACCTTCAACCAGACCATCGCCGCAACCGGCCGGTTGTCGTCGACCGAGCCCAACCTGCAGAACATCCCGATCCGCACCGAAGCCGGCCGCCAGATTCGCGACGGGTTTGTGGTGGGCAAGGGTTACACCGAACTCATGACCGCGGACTACAGCCAGATCGAGATGCGCATCATGGCGCACCTGTCCCGCGACGAAGGCCTCATCGAGGCGTTCAACACCGGGGAGGACCTGCACTCGTTCGTGGCGTCACGGGCATTCGACGTGCCGATCGACGAGGTGACAGCCGAGCTGCGGCGTCGGGTCAAGGCGATGTCCTATGGCTTGGCCTACGGACTGAGCGCCTACGGGTTGGCGGCGCAACTGAAGATCTCCACCGAGGACGCCAAGGTGCAGATGGATCAGTATTTCGCGCGGTTCGGCGGTATCCGGGACTACTTGCGCGACGTCGTCGATCAGGCGCGGAAAGATGGCTACACCTCGACGGTGTTCGGCCGCAGGAGGTACCTGCCCGAACTCGACAGCAGCAACCGCAACGTGCGCGAGGCCGCTGAACGAGCCGCCCTGAACGCGCCGATTCAGGGCAGCGCCGCCGACATCATCAAGGTCGCGATGATCGAAGTGGACAGGGCGTTGCGGGAGGCGGAGCTCGATTCACGCATGCTGCTCCAGGTCCACGACGAGCTGCTGCTCGAGATCGCCGAAGGGGAGCGGGACCAGGTCGAGGCGTTGGTCCGCGACAAGATGGGCGGGGCTTATCCGCTGGATGTGCCCCTCGAGGTGTCCGTCGGGTACGGCCGCAGCTGGGACGCCGCGGCGCACTAGGCCACTCGGCGCTAGGTGCCCGGGAGGCGGTAGGTCTGCAGCCGCTGCAGTGATGGCCCGGCTGCAGCGCGGGCGGCGTAGACCAGCTGTGCTTCCTCGTTGAACAGCGCGTATACCCGTTGGTCGCCGAAGCCGCGATCGATCCGGTCGCGGACGAAGGCCAGCTCCACGACCTGGGCGGCGAACCGTTTCACGGTCTTGGCGGCCGGCTTGCCCGCCGTCCTGCTGATCTCGCCGATCGCCAGCTTGCGGGTGCGGATCGACCCGAGCCACGTGGCTTCGTTGGCGGTGACCACACCGGCAGCCACCATCCCGGGCAGTTTGTCGGCGACGACGCGCTGCTCGCGGCGCCGGCTCCGCACCGCCAGCAGGATCGTCAGGCCGAAGACGGGGACCATCCAGACGAGGTAGACGCCGAAGTACCACTGGAATCCCAGCAGCGCGGATCCGTTCCACAGGCCGTGCATGAGCACCGCCGCGGCGTAGCCGAGCACAAGGCAGGCCGCCTTGTTCAGCGCGTTGCGTTGTTGCAGCGCGAAGTAGACGCCGATACCGGTGAAGGTGGTGAACAGCGGATGGGCGAACGGTGCCATGACCAGACGCAGACCGGCGGTCACCAGCGATGCGGCGAGTGTCTCACCGTTCGCGATGTAGAAAATGTCCTCGATCCAGGCGAAACCGGCGGCGACCAGGCCGGCGTACACCAGGCAGTCGGTCAGCGAGTTCAGTTCGTTGCGCCGCCGGCCGGTCATCATGATCAGCAGAAAGACGCCTTTGGCCGCCTCCTCGATCACCGGCGCGCTGAGGGCCACCGTGACCGGACTCGATCCTGAGTCCACGGTTGCTGCCGGGTTGAGCACCGATTCGGCGACGAGCTCGAAGAAGACCGAAATGACGACGGCGACCGAGGCGCCCCACAGGAACGCGAGGATCAGCAGCCGGGGCGGCTCCGGTTCCCAGCGATCGACCCAGAGGTAGGCCAGCACCACAACGGTCATTGCGACGCTGGTCAGGATGAAGCCGATGATGGTGCCCACCGGGTTCACCGTGGTCACCACGATCAGGATGAGCGCCGTGAGCGTGCCCAATGCGATGATGGCAGCCAGGGGTGCGCCGACTTTGCGGACTTTGACGGGGAATGATCCGAACGCGTGCGGGTGCGGCGCAGCGGGAAAAGTCACGTCAGCAGGGTAGCTGTGGCGGGCCGCGAGACCCGAGTTTGTCCAGCAAGTACCCAGTCGAGTAGTCTCGTCAGGTACCCGTGTGCACATTCGCGGGCTACCGCGCCCCGGTGCAATCCGGATCGCGAATCAGTGAAGACCCAAGAATATCTGTCCCTACGATCACACCTGTCCGGAGCAACCCTTTAATATGCCAAGTCCCTCCGTCACCTCACCGCAAGTAGCCCTTAACGACATCGGCTCGGCTGAGGATTTTCTCGCCGCCATCGACAAGACCATCAAATACTTCAACGATGGCGACATCGTCGAAGGGACCATCGTCAAGGTTGACCGCGACGAAGTCCTCCTCGACATCGGTTACAAGACCGAAGGTGTCATTCCTTCCCGTGAGCTCTCCATCAAGCACGACGTCGACCCCAATGAGGTTGTGTCCGTCGGCGATGAGGTCGAAGCCCTGGTCCTCACCAAGGAGGACAAGGAAGGCCGCCTGATCCTGTCCAAGAAGCGCGCTCAGTACGAGCGGGCCTGGGGCACCATCGAAGAGCTCAAGGAAAAGGACGAGGCCGTCAAGGGCACCGTCATCGAGGTCGTCAAGGGCGGCCTCATCCTCGACATCGGCCTGCGCGGCTTCCTGCCCGCATCGCTGGTGGAGATGCGTCGCGTCCGCGATCTGCAGCCGTACATCGGCAAGGAGATCGAGGCCAAGATCATCGAGCTCGACAAGAACCGCAACAACGTGGTGCTGAGCCGCCGCGCCTGGCTGGAGCAGACCCAGTCCGAGGTCCGCAGCGAGTTCCTCAACCAGCTGCAGAAGGGCGCCATCCGCAAGGGTGTCGTGTCCTCGATCGTCAACTTCGGCGCGTTCGTCGATCTCGGCGGTGTCGACGGCCTGGTGCACGTCTCCGAGCTGTCCTGGAAGCACATCGATCACCCGTCCGAGGTGGTTCAGGTGGGCGACGAGGTCACCGTCGAGGTGCTCGACGTCGACATGGACCGCGAGCGGGTTTCGTTGTCGCTCAAGGCGACTCAGGAAGATCCGTGGCG